>CAJXMF010000007.1 GCA_913056195.1 uncultured Methylococcaceae bacterium
ATTCCTGCGTTTTATGTCCTGATACAAGAATAGACCGAAAATAAAATTATCCCAGTGAATTGGGAGAGCGAAATGGCGCTTTTGTTAGCAGAGTAGCGACCGACACCTTATACGTTTTTCAGTAAATGAGCTATTTTTTCGCCGAGTTTAACGGGTCTTCCGGCATGTACATCTTTTTCCCAGGCGACCTTGTCTTTACCGAACAGGATGATGATGGTCGATCCCATGTTGAAACGCCCCATTTCTTCGCTTTTCTTTAACAGGATGTTTTGATCGTCATAGCGCCAGCTTCGAACAGAGGGTGCGGTCGGTGGGGTGACGACGCCCTGCCAGACCGTTTCGACGCTTGAAACAAAAATGGCGCCGACTAAAACCAATGCCATAGGCCCGGCTTCGGTATCGAACAGACAGGCGACGCGCTCATTGCGGGCGAACAAGCCCGGCACGCTTTCGGCTGTTGCCGCATTGACACTGAACAAGCGGCCAGGTATATGCACCATTTCGGTCAATTTGCCCTCTAATGGCATGTGCAGGCGGTGATAGTCTTTGGGCGACAGATAAATGGTACTGAAAACGCCATCTTTAAATGCAGCGGCACGTTCGGCATCGCCGCCGAGTAAATCAACGGCGGAAAACGTCATGCCTTTAGCCTGGAATATTCTGTCATCGCTAATCGAGCCTGCCTGGCTGACTGCACCATCGGCAGGGCTGACAACGGCGTCTTTTTCAAGCGCAACAGGGCGGATGCCGGCTTTTAATTCGCGGGTAAAAAAATCGTTAAAACTGGCATAATCATCAAGATTCTGTTTTTTTGCCTCGCTTAGATCGACACCATAGAGCGTGATAATCAGTTTAATGAACGTATTTTTAAACCAGCGAATCCTGCAATGCGTCAGTTTTGACATCAGGACAGATAGCGCGTGATGGGGCAGGATATATTGCGGTAATGTGGTCAGCAGGTGTTTAATTTTCATGTTTCGGATTGATTATCGGGCGATTTGCCACTGAGAAACCAGGCAAACGCAATGACTTCAGCAACGGCGACATAGAGTTCTTCGGGAATGCTTTCACCGACAGGGACTTGTGCCAGAATACGCGCCAGTTCGGGCTGGTTCTGCAAAGGTATATCGTGTTTTTCAGCCAGTTCCAGAATTTGTTGTGCGGTTAAGCCATCGCCTTTGGCGGTGACTTTAGGCGCATTCTTGCCATCGTATTTCAAGGCGACGGCAAGATCGCTGGTGTACCAGGTTTTTCCAGACATGGATTAAGGCAGTACAACCATTTGCGGGGGGTGCCAATTCGGATTACGGTGTTCGGCAACGACAGTCGTGTAAATACCGCCGCGGACATTGAATTCGGCCCGAATACGCATAAAATTGGGCTGAGTGGCGTTGACCAGATCGTCGAGAATTTCATTGGTGACCGCTTCATGGAAGGCACCGGCTTCACGAAATGACCACATATAAAGTTTTAACGATTTCAGTTCTACGCAATGTTGATCCGGAACATATTCGATTTGAATGGTGGCGAAATCGGGTTGTCCTGTTTTAGGGCACAGGCAGGTGAATTCAGGAACGTCGATATGAATCGTGTAGTCACGGCCGGGATTAGGATTATCAAAAATTTCCAGTGTTTTACTCGGTTGTGTTGTCATGTTTTTCAATTAAATCGAAGGGTCAGAAGTTAGATGTTATGCAAAACCCGTGTTAAGTTATTTGAAAGCCTGGTCTGCTAAGCTTGCGCCTGCTTTGCCTTTGGTAAAGATTAAGTCAGGAACAGGCATAGGATTTAACGCGGATTTTTTTACCGTAATCGGGCATAATACTCGCCTTTTAAACCACTATTCTACCAGTAATGCAGCTGGAAAAAATCAAACTTTCAGGTTTTAAATCATTTGTTGACCCGACCACGGTGCCAATCACGAGCAACCTGACGGCCATTGTCGGGCCGAATGGTTGTGGCAAGTCCAATATTATCGATGCCGTACGCTGGGTGATGGGGGAGAGTTCGGCCAAGCATTTGCGCGGTGGTAGCATGGCGGATGTCATATTTAATGGCTCGTCTGGTCGAAAACCGGTCAGCACTGCATCAGTGGAATTGATTTTCGATAACAGCGATGGCCGGGCCGGTGGTGAATTTGCTAAATACAATACCTTGTCCATTAAACGTCAAGTCACTCGCGACGGGCAATCGTTGTACATGCTTAATGGCAGTCGTTGTCGGCGTAAAGATATTACCGATTTGTTTTTAGGCACCGGTTTGGGCTCCAGGAGCTATGCCATTATCGAACAAGGTACGATTTCGCGGGTGGTAGAAGCCAAACCGGAGGAATTACGTGTGCATATTGAGGAGGCGGCGGGTGTTTCCAAATATAAGGAACGACGGCATGAAACCGAAACCCGCATGCGTCATACCCGGGAAAATCTGGAACGGCTCGATGATTTGCGTGAAGAAGTCAGTAAACAACTGGCGCATTTAAAAAAGCAGGCGGAAAAGGCCGAGCAATATACCGCCTTGAAAAAGCAGGAGCGACAACTCAAGGAACAGCATTTGGCAATGCGCTGGCGACATTACCAGCAGTTGGCCGAGCAACTGGACGAAAAATTACAGGACATTGCCGAACAACATAATCGTTTATTTATGCGATTACGGGAAATTGATCATCAGATTGAGGAACAACGCCGCCTGCAAAAACAGTCTCAGCAACAAGTCGATGCGGTACAGGGGCAGTATTATCAAGTTGTGTCTGATGTGAGTGCGTTGGAGCAAACCTTGGCACATCAGCAACAGAGTCATCAGGAAACGGTCGCTGAAATTAACCGACTCAGACAACAGTTGGAGCAGGCGAGTGCCGAATACCAACATGATGTGGAACAATTGGAAGACATTCGGCAATCGTTGATAGTGGCAGAAGAGGACCTACTGGTCGCGCAGCAACAAGCCGAAGAAACCGAACAGTTTCAATATGAATCACAGCAACAAAAACAGCAATGGCAGCAGGCATGGGAAGCCTATTTAGCCGAGCAGGGGCGTTTTCGCGAGCAAAACGAGATTCAGCGCGTCAAACTGACACAATTGCAAAACCAATTGCAGCAATTACAGGCGCGGGCGGAAAAATTACAGATAGAGCAGTCCGAGCTGCAGGATGCGTCATTAGAAGCGGTTATCGAGAGCCTGGCCGAGTCAATCGACATACTCGAAGAACAGCGCGAAAATGGTCATCAGCAACTGGAACAGAAAAATCAGGATATTGGTCAGTTACGCCAGCAATTAAAACAGATCCAGATGCAACAACAGCAACAGTGTGAAGAAATGCATCATGTGCAGGGTAAAATTACCTCGCTGGAAATGCTGCAGCAGCATGCCATGGGGAAAGATAAAAAGGGATTACAAGCCTGGCTTGATCAGCATGAACTGGGACAAAAGCCCAGGCTGGCTGAATTCCTGACGGTACAGGATGGGTGGGAAACAGCTGTCGAGCAGGTGTTGAATGATTATCTGGAAGCCGTTTGTGTCGATGATTTAGGCGATATACTTGCCGCGTTGTCGTCGTTAGGCGATGAAGCGGTCACGCTTTTTGAAGCCCGGAAAAATCAAACGACGATAGCCGCGGAAAATCAGCTCAGCGCCAAAATTCAATGTGATTGGGATTTATCGGCCTTGCTGACCGGCGTTTATGTGGCCGATGATTTGGCGCAGGCGCAAACCTTATTGGCTGATTTAAAGGATTGGGAAACGGTGGTGCTGAAAGAGGGTACGTGCCTGGGCAAAAATTGGCTGCGGCTTGACCGGGTCGTCGATGGCAAGACCGGTGTTTTACAGCGGGGTAAGGAATTAAAAGCGTTGATTTCAAGGCAGCAGGAACTGGATGCCTTATTGGAACAAACCGAAGCGATACTGGAGCAAACCGAACAGCGCTTGAAAGACAGCGAGGCGCTGCGCGATCAGTTGCAACAGCAGGATAAACAACTGGCGGCGGAATTAGCCCGAAAACAGTCCGAATATAGCGCACAATCGGCCCATTTTGAACAACAACAACGACGTTTACAGCAAATTGAAACCGAATTGCAGGATATTCAGCAACAACAACTCGAAAGCGCTCAGCAACGCGCTGAAGCCGAAATTCTGCAACAGGAGGCCGAGCAGGCTTTGCAAGGCTTGCAAGAAAAGCGACAGCAATTGGAGCAACAAAGCGAGCAATTACAAGCCCTGCAACAAAGCAGTGAGCAATCCGTTAATGAGGCGCGTCGCAAGCTGCATACGCTTGAAGCCCATATCAGCAGTCTGAAATCGGAAGAAAATCTGCTGGCAAGGCAGCTTGAACGCTTGGCGACGAACAAACAGCAGGTGGCTGCGCGGTTGGAGGAATTAGAGCAGAAACTGCAATCGACGTTGACGCCGATGGATGATGAAAAAATTCGTCTTGATCAATTGAAGGGGCGCAAACTTGAATTGGAACAACAATTAAACAGCCTGCGTGAAACATTACAGGGCATCGAACAACGTTTGCTTGAATTGACTGAAGAGCATAACCAGGTTCAGAACCAAAAAGAGCAGCAAAAAGAAAAGCTGGATGAAATTCGCTTTCAACAGCAAGACAGCCTGGTGCGCCAACAAACCCTGACCGAACAGCTGGAAGAACAAACCGCCGATATCGACCGTATTTTGGCGGGGCTGCCCGATGACGCGGACGAAGCGCGCTGGAAACGGAAACTGGATGAGGTGAGTCAGCATATTCAACGTTTGGGCACGATCAATCTGACGGCAATCGAAGAGTATAAGTCGCAATCGGAACGGATGGACTTTTTAAATGAGCAACATGCCGATCTGGTTGATGCATTGAATACGTTGGATCAGGCGATCAGCAAAATTGATCGGGAAAGCCGGCAGCGTTTCAAGGAAACCTTCGATAAAATTAACCAGGGATTGCAGGAGAAATTTCCGAAACTTTTCGGTGGCGGCCAGGCTTATCTGGAACTGACCGATGATGACTTACTGGAGGCGGGCGTTAATATCATCGCGCGGCCACCGGGGAAACGAAACAGTTCGATTCATTTATTATCGGGTGGAGAAAAAGCCTTGACCGCTGTTGCGCTGGTGTTTTCCATCTTTGATCTGAATCCGGCGCCATTTTGCCTGTTAGATGAGGTTGATGCACCATTAGATGATGCGAATGTTTCCAGGTTTTCCAGAATGGTGGAGGAAATGTCAGAATCCGTGCAATTTTTATATATTTCACATAATAAGGTAACAATGGAAATTGCAAAACAATTAACAGGTGTTACCATGAAAGAACCCGGTGTTTCCCGGATGGTAGCAGTTGATTTGGAAGAAGCAGTGACAATGGCAGAAAGCTGATGGACAAAGAATTATTGAGAATTGTGATTATTGTTGTGGGCAGTATCGTTGTGTTGGGCATGATATTGTGGAATATATATAAAAACCGGCATAAAAACCGGGGTATCAATTTTTATGACGAGGGTGACCCGCTGGAAAATATCGATGAATCCTTGATTATCAATAACGAACATGATGATTTTGATATTGTGCCCATTGGTTCAGCCAAGCCTGATGACGATGATAAAGTCGCGTTTGAGTCAGATACTGGTGTTGATGAAACGACTCAAGCGGAATCGGAATTGAGCGAGCCTGAATCTGCAGAAGTGACGCGTTCGGCACTGCCACAATTGATTCAATTCAGCATCGTGGCGCGCAAAGACGAAGGCTTTAACGGTGCCGAGCTGAAAGCGGCTTTTGATCGGGTCGGGCTGGTTTATGGCGAAAGTGTACAGGTTTTCGAGCGGCTCGATGACAACAATCTGGTCGATTTTACGGTTGCCAGCATGGTCAACCCGGGTACGTTTCCGGCTTATAATTTAGAGACGTTCAGCTGTCCGGGGATTGTGTTTTTTATGCAGCCTAGAGTGCTGGATGATCCGGCGGCCGTGTTTGAAAATGTTATCCAGACCATGCGCTTTTTGGCGGCCGATCTGGATGGCATGATTTTGGATCATCAGCGCCAGCCATTAAGCGACGAAACGATTACTGCATTTCGACAACAATTGTCGGAATAATTCAGGTCAAGACCATGCATACAAAAACACTTGAATCCTCAGGATTAGGCTACTTTATCAATCAGATTCAAACGTTGTTTGTCGGTTTGTTACGCGTCTGGACCATCCCTATCGTATTGATGCTCAGCGTATGCTCCGGTTTTACCACCTATTATGGCTTATCGCATTTTATTCAACCTTGGATCGCATTAGTCATTACCATTGCGATTCAGTCCATTATTGTAATTTGTTCACTGGAGCTGGCAGGAATTCACTGGAAAGCCAACCGTATGCGCTATTTTAGTGTGGTGGCATCATTGTTGATTGCACTGGCAGCATCAATTTCCTTTTCGTATTTCAAGTTTTATGAAATCTCCGAACAAAGCCATTTGCATACCAATCGCCTGAACCAGGTGCGGCAGGATATCAAAGGCTATCTGCAACAGGTTCTAAAATTGAAGGCCGAGACCTTGCAACACTACAAGCGGGAATTGGATAAGGCGAGTCAGGATGTCTCCAAGGCCTATTTTGGCACGCATGCTGAAATTCCAACGGCATTACGCCATCAGGTCGGGGAAGGGCCTTTTTGGAAACATTTTAATCAAATTTATCAAGACAAGAAAAAAGCGTTGGCGCAAAAGGAACGCGATTTTTCTAAACTGGATACGGCAATTTCAGAACTGCAGATAGCGCAGGCAGACTTGGATGTCAGCACTGACATCGAAAAAACTTTTTATCAATTATTATCGGCTTATCAGAAGCTGCAAACTTTGGTCAGTCAGTTTTTCAGCGATACCGGTAAGAAGCTGCCCGAGGCACCGCTGTTGATGACCTATCAACAATTTGTGGCCGATGTTACGCCGTCATTTTCCATGTGGCAGGGATTTTCCCTGTTTGCCTTTGTATGTGCGGCAATGGTTGATTTTTTTACGGTGCTGTTATCGTATCGTTTGGAATTTACTGCTCCGGGGCCTTTAACTTCGGAAGAAGAAGAATTGGTTTTTGAATGTTTACGTCAGTTCAGTCAGTTTCGCATTAATGAAAATGATGAGCTGGAAATGATCATCGAAAAAACACCTTTGGAAAAGGCGCGCAATTATTCTGACTGGTCGCGGATGTTTGCCGTTGGCTTGTTGTTAAGTCGCGGATTTTTAAGAAAAGTGGATGAACGAACGGTGGAATTTGCGCCTAACCTTTATCCTTTATTGGCCGAGAAAATGGCCGCAATTCGAGCTAAGGCTGAACGGGGTAAACAACAGCGGGAGAAAGTCGATGACTGATTCCAAAACAGAAGTACAACAATGGCTGACTGAAGGCGAATGGCTGTCATCATTCACCGAGCCGCAGGAACAGCAGTGGGATCCCGGCTTTGAAATCGACCGGCAGGTGGTTGTTGCGCAGCTTGGAAAACTGTATCAAAAAATTTTTTTGCGACCGGATAATTTTGTAAAACGGTTTTATCACGAAATATATCCGCTCTCTGTCGAAGATTGGCATTATCGGGAAGAACTGGATTTATACGAAGGCTTTTGTCATTTTTCAGTCGATATCGAATTGCGCTTTCAGGCGACATTAGCGTATGTGCAACGTAATATCGAATCGATAGAATCGGTTAATCAACATATCAAAGCTCAGATTCAAACTACTCTGAAAGATATTGTTCATCACCATATCCAGCAGCTTGGCGATGGGCAATGGGTGGATCAAGGCCTGGTGACGGTCGAGCAAAAAATAGCTCGGGATATCAATGAACGTTTGATGATGCAGAATATTTTGCCCCGTGCGATTTGTTCTATAAAGGCCCGGTTCAGTGAATTTCCAAATATTCAGCCGGGCAAAGATAATGTTTTTCTCCACGTTATCCGGCGTAATTATCGACAGCAGGAAGCGAAAAACAAGGCTTATTTTCGCCAAAAGAGTGCCTTGCAGCAACAAAAACTTGAACATAAGCAAAAGCAGCTTGAAAGCGTGCGCCAATATGCCGAAATCGAACGACAAAAGCGAGTTATAGAAGTTGAAAAAGAGATTTTGTTGTTAAAGGAAAAAGAAAAAAAATTGGCCGAAAAGCTGGCGTTGAAGAAAAAAATTCATGCCGAAAAAGTCCGCCATAAACAGGCGCTGAAAGAATTTGAAATCGAATATGAAATTCGCCTCAAGCAAAAACAAAAGACCGAAAAACGTCAGGCCGAAAGCCAGGATTTAAGCGAAGTTTTGTCACATCAGACCGAATTGATGGAAAAACGACAGCAGGCGGAATTGGATCGGCAGGATCGCCAGCAAAACTATCAAAATCTACTGCATGATAAAAAAGTCCAGGCCGAGATTGCGCGCTATGAAAAACAACAGGAAACATGGCGTGAAGCCAGGCTTAGAGTGCATCAGAAGCAGCTTTTATTAAAGCAGAAAGAAAAGGAAATTGAGGCGGAAGTCGAAGCCGAATTTAAACGCTTGCAAAAGGAAGAACAAGATAAGCATTTAGTGATGCCGTTTCAGAAAATCGATAAGTTTATCGGTGAAGACTTGTCTAAGCAGCGAACCGAAGCATTGAAAACGGAAGCGAAATTGGCGGTACTGGAGAAACAACGCCTGGAACTTGAATTGGAGATTGAAGAAGCAAAAAAAAATCAGATATAAATCAGATATAAAAAAGCCCGGATTCACCGGGCTTTTTTTATGGGGTTTAAAGAAAAAGATCAGGTTTTAAAATTGCTGACGGCGTCACGGAGCTGGTCGGCAAGGGTTTGCAGGTTTTGGCAGGCCTCGGCCATATGTTTGGCACCATCAACAGTTTGGTTGGAAACCTGATTGATATTGTTGACATTATGGTTGATTTCCTCGGCGACGGCGGTTTGCTCTTCTGCTGCTTCGGCAATTTGGTTATTCATATCGCTGATGGTGTCGATACGTTCGCTGATACGACCGATGGATTCACCCGCAGAGTCCGCTTCTTCAACACTGGTTTTGGCCTGCTTCTGGCCATTTTCCATAACCGATACGGCCTGTTTGGCGCGTTGTTGCAGGCGGTCTATGGTTTTTTGAATTTCCTGGGTGGAATTTTGGGTGCGGCTTGCCAATGTTCTGACTTCATCGGCAACGACCGCGAAACCACGGCCTTGTTCACCCGCTCGTGCCGCTTCGATCGCCGCATTAAGTGCCAGCAGGTTGGTTTGCTCGGCAATGCCTTGAATCACTTCCAGCACTTCGCCAATGCTGTTGCTGTCGTTTTCCAGTTCATGAATGACGTTGGCGGCATTTTCAACTTCATTGGCAAGGTTGTTAATGCCTTGTACGGCCTTGTTGACGATTTCCTTACCGGTGGAGGCTTCTTTGTCGGCAATTGAAGCGGTTTCAGAGGCCTGAACCGCATTTCTGGCAACTTCCTGTACCGTTGCCGTCATTTCTTCCATGGCGGTGGCGACCTGGGTGGTTTCTTCTTGCTGGCGAGTGACGTCTTGTCCTGTATTTTGTAACGCATCGGCTAATTCATGTGATGCTGTGGCAACTTTTTCGCTGGTAAATATGATGTCATCAACAGTTTTGGCAATCTTCTTAACGAAGGAATTAAAGCTGGAAGCAACCCAGGCAAATTCGGATTTTCCTTCCGCTTTAAGACGGGCGCGGAGATTGCCTTCACCACCGGCAATATTTTGTAGGTTTATGGCTAAGTCGGTCAACGGCGCGATGATGATTTTACTCATCACAAAATATCCGATGCCACCGATAATGAACAAGGCCAGTGCTAAAAAGCCAACTGCACCCAGGATTTTGTGGTTGAGAACATTAGCATCGACAGTAAAAGGTGTAATGATTTCAAATGCGCCATGCAGTTGGCCCGCCCGGCTATTTTCCATTTTATAACCTAATAAATCCAGGCCCCGGTCATTGCCCCAGATGGCTTGTGATGTAGCTGGATCGCCATGACATAATTCACATTGTTTTTGCATGAAGACAGGCCTGAAGTAGCGGGTTTCCTGTTTTTCTTCATCGATATAACGATATTCCGTCGCGGCGGGATGTTGTTCGAAATAGGCCAGCACTTTTTTTTCCAGCGCATTGGCTTCGTTTTTAGGGTTGCGGGCGTTTATTCGCGGTGCTTTAAAACGAAAACCGCCTTCTTTGGCTTTTTGTTGAATAACAGACCAGGCGTTTGCGACAGGTACCAAAGCTAAAACGATTTGTGCAGCTTCCTTATGGCTTTTGTTTTGCGTTAGTTGCTTGAGTAAATCAACAGAAAAAATACCTTTATTCCAATCGTCGACCACTTTATCTCGAATTGACTCGGAAACCATAAGTAGTTGTTTGGCTGATTCAAATTTGTGATCAAGCATTTGCTGTTTTTGCATATTGGCGTATAAAACAACGACACCGATACCGAGTAGTGTTAACACTCCCATGGTAATGGCAACGACTTTCGTGCCAACAGAATGGATCTTCATCAATCGCATTTTTATCTCCGCAGAGTAAATTCAAGTCATAATTAGATAAAAAGTAACTACTCAGCGTGTTTGGGGCTGAAGGCATAGGCTATTGATTTATAAGGACGCGTAAATACGTCCCTGTAAACTCTGCTGCAACGTCCTGTTGCAGAAGCCTGATAAATCAACAGCCTATGCCCACAGAAGAATTTACGCTGAGTAGTTACGATAAAAACAAGTTTAGTACAAAAAATAAAATTGACAGTAATCTCGCATTTTTTTTTTATTATGAGAAATGCAGTGTTTAAATATTGGGGAAAAGGCTGGTTGTTGATATGATAAAGAAATTTTTTTGTATCAGGCTGGCATGGATAGTCAACAATATTGTTTACAAGTCAATAATTTAGCGTGTATTCGGGATGATCGGGTTTTGTTTGAGGGGGTGACGTTTTCGTTGCACCCAAAACAGGTTCTGCTGCTGGAAGGCAAAAACGGTAGCGGTAAAACATCTTTATTGCGCATCTTATGCGGTTTCAGAGAGCCTGATGAAGGGGAGGTTCTATGGGGGGGCGTTGCGATTGATCACAGCGAATTTTATCGCCATATGGCTTATGTCGGCCATTTGGAAGGCTTGAAAAAAGAACTGACCGTGGTCGAAAACCTTAAAATGGGGCAGGCCCTGGGCTTTCCTGGCGCAATGAGCATTGATCAGGCGCTCGCTAAAGTCCATTTGCGAGGTTATGACGATACACTCGTTCAGGCGCTGTCTGCAGGTCAGAAACGGCGCTTATCACTGGCTCGGTTATTGATTGCCGATGCCTTATTATGGATTCTGGATGAACCCTTGACGTCATTGGATAAGGAAGGGATAGATCTGGTTGAATCGATCATGATTGAACATGTTGCCAATCATCAGGGCATGATTGTTTTAACCTCGCATCATGATTTAAGCTTGCCTGCAGTTGATGTCCAACGGATCAATTTATCGTCATGTCACTAATTAAAGCGTTTGTTGCCATTATTCGGCGCGATTTGATTTTGGCGGTTCGCCGCCGCGCGGAAATTGTCAATCCGTTATTCTTTTTTATTCTTGTCGTAACCTTATTCCCTTTAGGGATTGGCGCTCAGGCCACATTATTACAAGCGATGGCGCCAGGCGTCATTTGGGTGTCGGCTTTGCTTGCCGCGATGTTGTCTCTGGACAGTTTGTTTCGATCCGATTTCGATGATGGCTCGTTGGAACAAATGCTGTTGAGTCCTTATCCTGTTGCGGTTTTAGTGCTGGGTAAAGTTGTCGCGCATTGGCTGGTGACGGGGTTGCCCTTGATTTTGATTGCACCTTTGCTGGCGGTTTTTTTAGGCTTGCCCGATGCCGCAATGGGAACTTTAGTCAAAACGCTGGTCTTAGGGACGCCTGTTTTGAGTTTGATTGGTGCGATTGGTGTAGCCTTGACTGTGGGTCTGCGTCGAGGCGGCATGATTTTATCGTTATTAGTGTTGCCTTTATATATTCCGGTGCTGATTTTTGCCAGTAATGCGGTCGATATGGCAGCGATGGGATTACCTGTTTCAGCTCAGATTAATATTTTAATGGCAATATTGTGTTTGGCGCTGGTTTTGGCGCCTTTACCGGCCGCGGCGGCATTAAAAATGAGTGTAAACTAGTGCTGTATCAGGGTTTATCACGCTTGAAACTTAAGGAAAAATAATGAATCAACAGAAAAACTACCGGTCTGTTTTTAGTTCGGCGACTCGGCAGGAAAGAGAGAACAACTTTAAAGATTACTGGGAATTCACCCAGCAGCATGGTGGTGAATTGTTTGAAGGAGACAAGGACCTGGCGAAAAAACGCGCTAAATTGAAATATTTTCAGGATAATCAGGTTAAATTACGTCAACCGTTAGCCGATCCTGATGCGTTTTACCGGAATTATGTGGAAATGCAGGATGCGCCAGAGACGCTGAATAAAATGACTTTGATGCTGGGTGCTATTTATAAATTCGCCCGCCATGAATGGGTGGGGATTAAAGGGGCGTGGGATGTCGTTCCCGATATGGCAAATTCACATAGCATTGAAGATAAAATCAGTCGAATACATTTGGCTGAAGAATTTTGTCATGTGCGCTTGTTTGACGAAATGCTGAAAACCTGCGGTCTGGATAAGGTGGAATGGGTGCCATTAACGCCTTTTAAAGAAAAGGTTTATGAGCAATTTCCTAAGTTTCCAGGGTTTTTAATGGATGCACCGGCATTTGTTACCGAATTGATGGGGGTGACTTTTTATTGTCATTTGTATGATATTTTCGATGATGTCCTGGCCGATGAGCCAGAAGTCAAGGCCAGATTGAAAGCCCTGTTAGATGAAATTACCATTGATGAGGTGGCGCATGTGGGGCAACGGCGTAATTTTATCGGCCCCATTGGCATGAAGGTCTCGAAGGCTTTGGTTAAGCCGTTTTATACGATGTTTTTTGCTGATATTCCTGAAGTGGCATTGTTATTCGATGTGCCGCAAATGATTGAAGACGGCAGACGTTTTGATTTTAATGAACTGCCTGATGAGATGGTGGCACGAAGCTGGATTCCATCTTATTGTGTCAATTAAAAAACTGTAAATTAAGCCCTATTACTCACTATGTCAATTATTCCCGCACCGGTCAGCCGTTTTTTTCATCGCATGGCGTCTCCGCCAATTTTTTATGCTTTTGTTGACAAATTAATCCCGTGGTTAAGCCTGATTTTTATCGGCTTGACTGGCGCAGGCTTATATCTGGGCTTGTTTGTTGCGCCTGCTGATTATCAACAAGGCGACAGCTACCGGATCATTTATATTCATGTGCCGGCGGCCTGGATGTCGTTGTTTATTTATGTGTTGATGGCGATATGTGGCGGCATTGCCCTGATTTGGCGGATGAAGCTGGCCGAAGTGATGATGGTGAGCAGTGCGCCGATTGGTGCTGGATTTACCTTTATCGCACTGGTGACAGGTTCCTTATGGGGCAAGCCGATGTGGGGCACCTGGTGGGTGTGGGATGCACGTTTGACCTCAGAATTGATTTTGCTGTTTTTGTATCTCGGTGCCATCAGTTTGTATGGTGCGATTGAAGACAGGCGCACAGCATCGCGTGCGGTCGCCATTCTGGTTATCGTTGGTGTTGTTAATATTCCGATTATTCATTACTCAGTACAATGGTGGAATACTCTGCATCAAGGGCCTACCGTTGCAAAAGCGGGTAAGCCGTCGATTCATATCAGTATGCTGATTCCGCTGTTATTGATGGCGACAGCGTTTAAATTTCATTACGCCATCGCTGTGTTACAGGCGGCGAAAGTCGAAATTTTAAAACGTGAACAAAATACGCAATGGGTTAAAAAATTGATTGAGGAGAATGCATGAACTGGCAGGAATTTTTTGCCATGGGAGGCTATGGCTTTTATGTCTGGGTTTCATATGGGGTATGTACTGTGGTTTTAATCCTGTTAATTGTCTATCCCGTTCAGCAACGTAAGCGTTTGCTACGACAATTGGCCTTGAAACAAAAGAGAATACAATCATGAAACCGATCCGAAAACAACGCTTAGGGCTGATTCTGCTGATGCTGGCGGGTGTCGCTCTGGCCGTTACCTTTGCGCTGAAAGCCTTTAATGAAAATTTGATGTATTTTTTCTCCACCACCGATGTGGCAGAGGGCAAAGCGCCTGAAAACAGCCTGTTCCGGCTCGGCGGCATGGTTGTGAAAGGCAGTGTAAAAAGACCTGGGGATGGTATGACCGTGCATTTCAAACTGACTGATTACAATAAGGAAGTTAACGTCGAATATACCGGTATTTTGCCGGATTTATTTCGTGAAGGGCAGGGCATCGTCGCGAAAGGACGGTTGAATAAACGCGGTGTTTTTGTGGCGGAGGAAGTTTTGGCTAAACACGATGAAAACTATATGCCGCCTGAAGTGGCCGATAGTTTGAAAAAACAACATGATGCGCCGACAAGGATGGAAAAATGATTCCTGAAATTGGCCATTTTGCCCTGATTCTGGCCCTGTGTATGGCCATTGTGCAGGCTTTTTTACCGCTGATTGGCGCTTCAAGACGAATTGTTGGCTGGGTCAATCTCGCTCGGCCTGCTGCCTATGGGCAATTATTGTTTATGGGCATCGCTTATGCCTGTTTAACCTATGCTTTTTTGGTGCATGATTTTTCAGTCGCGTATGTCGCCCAGAATTCAAATACGGCGTTACCGACCTTGTATTTGATTTCCGGTGTTTGGGGCGCGCATGAAGGGTCATTGTTATTATGGGCACTGACCTTATCGATTTGGACGGGTTTGGTTGCATTGCTCAGTCGTTCTATTCCCCAGCTGACGATGGCGCGCGTACTCGGGGTGATGGGGCTGATCAGCATTGGCTTTATTCTGTTTTTATTATTGACTTCGAATCCATTTACGCGCTTGTTTCCCTTTCCGCAGGAAGGCCGTGATCTGAATCCACTTTTGCAAGATCCAGGTCTGGCCATTCATCCGCCCATGCTTTATATGGGCTATGTCGGCTTTTCTGTCGCCTTTGCGTTTTCCATTGCAGCATTGCTGGAAGGGCGGCTGGATTCGGCCTGGGCGCGCTGGTCACGGCCGTGGACCAATGCAGCCTGGGTATTTTTAACCTTTGGTATCGTTTTGGGCAGTTGGTGGGCCTACTATGAACTGGGCTGGGGTGGCTGGTGGTTTTGGGATCCGGTCGAAAATGCATCATTTATGCCCTGGCTGGTGGGAACGGCATTGATTCATTCTTTGGCGGCCAGTGAAAAAAGAGGGGTATTTAAAACCTGGACGGTGTTGCTGGCGATTTTTGCGTTTTCGTTGAGCTTGTTAGGTACCTTCCTGGTGCGTTCCGGCGTCTTGACATCTGTGCATGCCTTTGCCAGCGATCCGGCACGTGGTTTGTTTATTTTGATTTTCCTGGCTGTGGTGGTGGGGGGCTCATTGTTGCTATATGCCATTCGTGCGCCACAGGTTAAAAGCAGTGCAAGTTTTGAGCTGGTGTCACGTGAATCGGCATTATTGATTAATAATGTGTTGTTGGTGGTGACTGCCGCCAGTATTTTACTGGGGACATTGTATCCCTTGTTTATCGATGCCCTGGGGCTGGGTAAGATTTCAGTCGGTCCGCCGTATTTTAATGCGGTATTCATTCCGCTGATGGCACCATTGTCCGTTGTTGTCGGGTTTGGTATGTTGTTACGCTGGAAGCGGGATACACTCGGGCGGCTGTTAAAGCGGTTGTCACCGGTTTTTATCGTGTGTTTAGTTGTTGGATTGCTGTTGCCTTTGCTGATGCCGTATTATTCCTGGGCGGCTGCATTAGGTTCTATTCTGGCCTTATGGAGCACAGCAACGACTGTTTTGGCCTTTAAAGATCGCTTAGGGCAACACGGATTCAGTCTGGCTCGACTAAGGCAGATACCGGCCGGTTTTTATGGCATGTCGATTGCCCATCTTGGCATTGCTGTTTTTGTCATCGGTATTACTTACACATCTGTTTACAGTATCGAAAAAGATGTACGTATGGCCCCGGGCGATACGCTTGAAATGGGCGGGTATGTGTTTGAATTTCATGGCGTCAAGCAGACCGAAGGGCCTAATTATACCGCGCAGGAAGGTTTTTTGACGGTTCGTTATGAGGGCAAAGAGGTGGCGCAGTTAGCGCCACAGAAGCGCGTTTACCGTGTGCGTACCATGCCGATGACAGAAGCGGCTATTGATGCCGGCATATTTCGGGATTTGTTCGTTGCGATTGGCGAACCGCTTGATGCAAAAGGCGCCTGGAGTTTGCGTATTTACTATAAGGCCTTTATTCGCTGGATCTGGATGGGAGGTGTTTTTATGGGATTGGGCGGTATTGTTGCGTGTTTTGATCGGCGTTACCGGGTCAACGCCAAAGCGTTAAAAAGTCATGCTTAAATATATCATTCCACTGTTACTGTTTGTGGTGCTGGCGGTGTTTTTGGCGTTGGGCCTGAAGCTCAATCCGCGTGAAATTCCCTCACCACTTATCAAGAAACCAGCACCGGCTTTTTCATTGCCGATATTAGCCCGGCCAGAACAAACGTTTTCTCCGGATCAGCTTAAAGGCAAAGTCTGGATGCTCAATGTCTGGGCCTCCTGGTGCGTGTCCTGTCGTTCAGAGCATCCTGTCTTGATCGAATTCAGCCGCACACATGATGTTATTATCGTCGGTTTGGATTATAAGGATGACCGTCAGGCCGGACAGCAATGGCTGGCCGAGTTGGGAAACCCTTATTTTTTGAGCGTTATGGATCAGGATGGCCGCGTGGGGATTGATTATGGTGTCTACGGGGTTCCAGAAACCTTTGTCATTGATAAAAAAGGTGTGATTCGGTTTAAATTTACCGGTCCGATCTCGATGAAGGCGGTGAATGAAACCTTTATCCCGCTCCTTCAACAACTACAGGCTGAGACACCATGAAAACGTTAATATTCACTTTTTTATGTGTTGTTTCTGTCACCGTCATGGCGGCTGTGGAATATCGCAAGTTTGATGATCCACGGCAGGAGCAGGTGTATCAAACGTTGACTAACGAACTACGTTGCCTGGTGTGTCAAAATCAGACGATAGCCGATTCTAATGCCGATTTAGCTAAAGACTTACGTCGGCAGGTATACGAAATGTTGCAACAAGGTAAGAGTCAGCAGGAAATCATTGATTTTATGACCCAACGTTATGGTGATTTTGTCCTGTATCGTCCCCCGTTGAAGGCGAAAACGATTATTTTATGGGTTGGGCCTGCGGTGTTTATTGTGATCGGACTGGTTGTTCTGGCTGTTATCAGTCGTAGAAAGGCGGCTGGTGCACAGTCGGTTGCATTAACCGAACAAGAAGAAAAACGAATCCGCCAGTTACTTGAACAAGAGGATGACGCGTGAATATGATGTTTTGGGCGGTGGTAACCACACTGATTACCGTAGCATTGCTGATCTTGATTTTGCCTCTGGTCAGGAAAAAGGAATTGCCGGATTCCGATGTCGAGCAGCGCAATATCCAGATTGCACGGGAGAAACTGGCTGAGTTGAAGCGACAGTTGCAAGCAGGTGAAGTCACGCGGCAACAGTATGACGAACAGTTTGTTGAGCTTGAGTTGGCGCTGAAAAACGATCTGGACGCTGTCGAAAAACGGCAAGCGGCAACGCAAGGCCGCTGGGTGGCTTTTGTATTGCTGTTGTTTGTTCCGCTATTGAGTCTTTCGCTTTATGCGGCATTGGGTGACCCTGATGCCATTGCGAAACAGGCTGAGCAGCAACAGATGATGCAAAAACAGCAGCAGGAACAAGCGAATATTGAGCGTATGGTCAATAGTTTGGCGCAGCGCTTACAAAAAAATCCAGATGATTTTGATGGCTGGATGATGTTAGGGCGTTCATTTCTGTATATGAAACGCTATCAGGCTGCAAGTGAGGCATTTGCGCAAGCCTATCGTCTGCAACCTGAAAATGTTGCTGTTGTTTTGCAATATGCCGATGCATTGGCGGCCGCGCATGATGGGACATTATCTGGGAAGCCGACGCAATTGATCAAACAGGCTTTGCGATTACAACCCGATAATCAAACCGCGCTGTGGATGTCAGGCCTGGCCAGTGTTGAGGCCGGTCAATTGCGGCAGGCTCTCGGAACATGGCAGAAGCTCGCCGCATTGACGGATAAAAAGTCACCGTCTTATGCAAAACTTTCGGCCTTGATTCAAGCATTGCAACAAAAACTGGCTGAAAATAATGCCTCGAAATCCGCTTCTCCAACCAGTACCGCGGGTGTCACTATTCAGGTGCAGGTTGATTTATCGAACACCTTTAAAAATCGGGTCAATCCTGATGATACGGTATTTATTTATGCGCGGGCTTTGCATGGGCCTAAAATGCCATTGGCTATTGTTCGTAAACAGGTCAAGGATCTGCCGGTTGCGGTGGATTTGAATGACAGTATGGCCATGATGCCGACGATGAAATTATCGACATTCAAACAATTGGAAGTCGTGGCGCGTGTGTCTAAAAGCGGCAATGCAATGGCGCGGCCCGGCGACTTAATCGGTAAACAGGACTTGAACAAAGTACAGACTACACAAAGCCTGCGTGTCATTATTGACAAGGTGGTGAAGTGATGGACCAATCGATTCAGTTTGATCTGGATTTAATTCACCGTTACGACAAATCCGGGCCGCGCTATACCTCTTATCCGACGGCGTTGGAATTACATGAGGGCTTTGGCGGGGCTGAGTACCGTGGGCAGATTGAAAAATCCAATGCCCAGGGTGGCCCGTTGTCCCTCTATTTCCATATTCCTTTTTGCGATACCGTTTGTTTTTATTGCGCCTGTAATAAAATTATCACCAATAATCGTAAACATGCCGAGCCTTATCTGGAAAGCCTTTGTCGGGAAGTCGCATTGCAGGGGGCGTTATTCGATCAAAACCGGGTGGTTAATCAACTGCATTGGGGCGGCGGAACACCGACATTTTTAAATCCCGAGCAAATGCGGCAGTTGATGGAGACGACCCGGCAGTCTTTTCAGTTGTGTGAGGATGATCGAGGCGAATATTCGATTGAAGTGGATCCCCGGGAAACAGATGATCAAACCCTGGCTGTTTTAAGGCAGCTTGGTTTTAATCGGATTAGTTTAGGGGTACAGGATTTTGACCCCGCCGTGCAAAAAGCGGTTAATCGTATTCAAAGCGCTGATCAAACTTTTCGGGTCTTGGACGCTGCGCGTAAAGAAGGTTTTCGTTCAACCAATGTCGATTTGATTTATGGTTTGCCCTTGCAGACGGTGGCGAGTTTTGATCAAACCCTGGAGCAGGTGCTGGCGTATCGGCCAGAGCGTTTTTCCATCTTTAATTATGCGCATTTACCCAGTCGATTTAAAACCCAGCGTCAGATCCGGGATATTGATTTACCGCGGGCTGATGTCAAGTTAGACATATTACAACATGTTGGTAAAAAGCTGACCGATGCGGGCTATGTTTATATTGGCATGGATCATTTCGCCTTGCCGGATGATGAATTGGCTGTTGCGCAGCGGGAAGGGAAGTTGTATCGAAATTTTCAGGGTTATTCGACCCATTCTGATTGTGATCTCGTGGGCCTGGGAATGACATCTATTGGCCGTGTTGGCGATGCGTATGTACAGAACTTGAAAGATTTGGCTGCCTACAATGCGGCATTGCAACATAATAAGTTACCCGTTTTTAAAGGGGTTGCATTGGATGAGGATGATAAATTGCGGCGGGCGGTTATAACTCAGCTGATTTGTCATTTTCAACTGAATTTTTTGGATATAGAAAGCCAATTTGCTATTGATTTTAAAGATCATTTTTCCAGTGAACTACAGCAACTCGTACCGATGGCAGAGGATGGTTTGTTAAGCCTGGATCAACAGCAGATTACGATATTGTCACCGGGGCGGCTACTGATTCGTAATATTTGTATGGTATTTGATAAATATCTGGCACAAAAAACGCAGCAATTCTCCAAAGTTATTTAATTCATCATTTAATGCATAGTCTGTAACACGGTTTCAATGATGTCCAGGGCGCGACAGCAATAACCGTGTTCATTATCGTGCATTAAACAAATCCCCAGATGCCGCTTATCGGTCAGGCGTAAATGTTCCATCATGATAATACTCGAATACGGCGTGCCAATAAAATCGATACTGACCCGCTGATGTCCCCAGCAACCGTTATCACAATGTAAAATGCCGTTGAGTTCCTTTTCGGCATAATGTAAAAATAATTGTTGAATCTGCTCTAGGTCACTGTCTTGGCTGAGTGTGATGGTGATATCCATGAGCGAGACGATTTCTGTTGGCACACGGTAGGAAAATGAATCCAGTTTGCCTTCGAGTTCAGGGAGAACCAGGGCAGTGGAGTTGGCTACATTGGTTGCTGTCGGAATAACCGAAGCCGCCGTGGTTCGGCCAAGATGAGGATGTTTGTGGTAGCCATCCAATATATGTTGATCGGAGAGCGCTGGGTGGATGGTAACAATACGGGCAAAATCGATACCAATATGGCGTTGTAAGATCATCGCGACGGGTGTGAAGGCATTGCCGGTGCAGGTGCTGGCAGAGATGATATGGTGTTTGTCAGGGTCGTAGTGTTGATGATTGACGCCATAAACGAGGCTTGCGTCACCACCCTTTATATTCCAGCTGCAAAGAACCTTTTTACAAATATCCAAAGTAATGAGATGGCGTAGATCTTCAACGACTGCGGTTCCAGTCGCGTTAATCAGAAGATCAAGGGAAAGGCTTTTCAGCGTACTTAAATATTCTTCTGCCTTGTGGGTTTGTCGCCTGTCGACTTGAATATAGCGAATCGGATGTCCGTCGATAATTAAATGATCGTCATTGATATCAATCGTATAGTGTGGTGAGCCATAGCTGCTGTCATGCGCAAGCAAGTAAGCGACTTGTGAAATCGGCATGACATCACACAAGGCTTTGATACAGAAACGGCCTTGTTTTTGTTGTAAAAAATTGCTTCGCAGGATCGAGCGACCTACGCGGCCAAGGCCAACGATGCCTATATTTCCATGCATTCTTTTTTACTCAGTTTTTATGGTTATAAGTGATTAGGTATAGCATAAAATATTATGTGTGTGCAACATCACGTTATGAAAAATAAAATATTCTCCAATCCTTGTGTGCAAATGCGGATGGGAAGGGCAGATATGTACCGCAGTGAGTGTGCTTAGGTCGTACTCGAATCTCTTTCTGCATTGTGCAAACTCCGATTTTTGCAATTTATTTGCACACATTCACAGCGGTTCGTAACAAGTATGAACAGGTTCTTAGTGTACGCTGTAATGTGAGTCGACATACTTTTTCACTAATTCGTGAAACTCTTCGGCAATATGGTCGCCTTTCAAGGTCACGGTTTTTACGCCATCTTCGTAAACCGGCGCAACAGGAGATTCACCGGTGCCGGGCAGGCTGATACCAATATTGGCGTTTTTACTTTCGCCAGGGCCATTGACCACGCAGCCCATAACGGCAACTTCCATGTCTTCAACGCCTTTGTATTGGGTTTTCCAGATAGGCATTTGCTGGCGTAAGAATGCCTGGATTTCCTGGGCTAGTTTCTGAAAGTAATCACTGGTTGTCCGGCCGCAGCCTGGACAGGCGATAACCATAGGGGTGAACGAGCGAAATCCCATAGATTGCAATAACTCTTGCGCGACAATGACTTCTTTGGTTCTGGCAGCGCCTGGTTCCGGCGTTAATGAGATGCGGATGGTGTCACCAATACCCTGCTGCATTAAAACAGCCAATGCGGCAGACGATGAAACAATGCCTTTCGAGCCCATGCCCGCTTCAGTCAGGCCTAAATGTAAGGCATAATCGCAGCGCTCGGAAAGATCTTCATAAATATTGATCAGTTCTTGTACATTGCTGATTTTACAAGACAGGATGATTTTATCTTTACCCAGCCCATATTCCTGCGCCTTTGCGGCGCTTTCAAGGGCGGATAAAACAATGGCTTCGCGGGTGACGACGTTCAATTCATCCGGCTGGGCTTTTTTACGATTTTCATCTAATAAGCGGGTCAAAACTGATTGATCCAGACTGCCGCCGTTGACGCCGATGCGAACGGGTTTGTTATAACGGCAGGCTAATTCAATCATGTGTTGAAATTGCGGATCACGATTTTTGCCACGGCCTACGTTGCCAGGGTTGATGCGAAATTTGTCCAGTGACTGAGCGCAATCGGCGTATTTTTCCAGCAGTTTATGGCCGTTAAAATGAAAATCGCCAACGATAGGCGTATCAAAGCCTTTTTGCAAAAGCTGATTTTTAATATCGGGAACGGCTTTGGCGGCTTCTTCAGTATTCACGGTAATTCTGACCAGTTCAGAGCCGGCCTGGGATAATTCCATAATTTGCTGGACGGTGCCGGCGACATCGGCCGTGTCGGTGTTGGTCATCGATTGAACGACGATGGGCGCGTCTCCACCGACTTTAATATTGCCGACTAGAACTTGTTGGGTTTTCTTGCGTGGACTTATTGTCATGGGTAACTATCCGAAAATCTAAAAAATTAACTGAACTTGGCTATAATCAAATGGGTTAATTATACCCTATTGATAAAAAAGGACAGAAACGGATTGTGAGAATAAATTATTTTTCAGATATTCATTTGGAGTTTGGCGATCAGGACAAACCGGAGAATGATGCTGACTTGATTGTTGCTGCCGGTGATATCGGGGTCAATATGCAGGGGATTGAGTGGTTGAAGTCTCTAAATAAAAAAGTGATTTATGTCGCCGGAAATCATGAGTTCTATGGCAGTGAATATCACGCGATGCAAGAGAAAATTCGTGAAGCGTGTGCAGACAGTCAGGTGACATTCCTGGAAAATGATGAATATGTTTATCAGGGTGTGCGCTTTTTGGGATGTACCTTATGGGCGGATTTATTTGTTGATGGCGACGATAAGGCGGAAGCTTTAGGCAAGACGTTAAACGATTTTCGAAAAATACAATTTAAGCAAGGCGATTTTGACCCGCATGCTTTCTCCGAACTTTATGCCGAATCAAGGCAGTGGTTGGCGCAGAAGCTGGCAGAGCCATTCGCGGGCGACACCATTGTTATAACGCATCATGCGCCGACTGAATGGAGCTGGTACAAATCACCGCAAGCCTTAAAGAAGTTGGCTTACTGTAATGATTTGAAGGTATTTTTTCATGAATATGCGATTTCAGTCTGGTTTCATGGGCATGTTCATAATACGGGTAATTACCGAATTTCTGGCACGCGGATACTCAGCAATCCACGAGGTTATTACGGCCGTAAGCTGGTATCAGATTTTGATATAAATCAATGTGTTGATGTCTGAATGTCAATGCGATAAATAAATGAAAGCGGAAAAGAGCAAAGATTTTTAGATTGAGAATAGAGGGCAGATATGGTCTAATATTTGGGTTTTATGTCTTGAAGCGCCTCTTGTTTTTGTGGTTTTGAACGAGGGGATTGTTGGCTGCAACTTGTCTGGAGAGCAGGCTTATTCACTATGCAATTTACGATTAATAAAGGTTTGGATCTTCCGATAACCGGAAGTCCCGAACAGAAAATTGGAGACGGCAACAAGGTCGCTTCCGTGGCTGTTTTAGGCACGGAATACGAAGGCCTTAAGCCGAAGATGATGGTAAGTGAAGGGGATAAGGTCAAATTGGGCCAAATCCTCTTTACTGACAAGAAAAATCCAGGGGTGAATTTTACCTCGCCGGGTTCAGGTGTTGTCAAAGCAATCAATCGCGGTGCACGACGCGTGTTGCAGTCGGTTGTCATTGAATTGAAAGGCAACGAAAAGGAAACGTTTTCAAAGTATAGCGATTCTGAATTAGGCTCATTAGGGGCTGATAAAATCAAACAAAACCTGTTGGCATCCGGGTTATGGACTTCGTTTCTGACGCGCCCTTATGGAAAGATTCCGGGCATTGATGCAACACCACATTCGATTTTTGTTACGGCTATCGATACACGCCCACTGGCAGCGGATCCTGTTGTCGTTATTAAGCAACGGGAAAAGGATTTCGCCAATGGTTTGACCATTGTGTCGCAATTGACAACCGGAAAAACCTATTTATGTAAGGCGGCAGGTGCTGATATTTCCGATCATAATGCTTGTGACACTGCAGAATTTTCAGGTCCACATCCAGCCGGTTTGCCCAGTACCCATATTCATCTGATTGATCCGGTTAATATTGATAAAAGCGTTTGGCATATTGATTATCAGGCCGTTATTGCAATCGGTGCATTATTTCGTAGCGGGCAGCTTGATGTTGAAAGAGTCGTTTCTTTGGCAGGTCCGACCGTTAAAAAGCCACGGCTGGTTAAAACACGAGTGGGTGCTTCGCTTGATGATTTAGTCAAAGGCGAGTTGGATGACAGCGTGGAAAATCGTGTTGTTTCCGGATCAGTACTGTATGGCCATAAGGCATCTGATGTCCTGGCGTTTTTAGGATGTTACAGTCTGCAGGTTTCAGCACTGGAAGAAGGGCGCAAACGTGAACTGTTCGGTTGGATTGTACCGGGCAAGAATAAATTTTCAGCATTAAATGTTTATGTCAGCAGTCGTGATCGAAGTCAATTATTTCCATTGACGACCAGCAAGAATGGCAGTAACCGTGCGATCGTACCGGTGGGCGTCTATGAACAGGTTATGCCGCTGGATATTTTAGCAACGCCTCTATTAAAAGCTATCGTCGTTGCCGATACCGACCAGGCTCAGCAATTAGGCTGTCTGGAATTGGTTGAGGAGGATTTGAGCCTGATGACGTTTGTCGACCCAGGAAAGCATGATTTCGGTCCAGTTTTACGGGTAAATTTAACTAAAATCGAGAAGGAAGGATAATGTCGGCTAGAGACTTTTTAGATAAGTTAGAGCCGCATTTTACAAAAGGTGGGCGGTTTGAGAAGTATTACGGTCTCTATGAGATGGTGGATACTTTTATTTATACCCCTGCTGATGTAACGCGCGGTAAAACTCATGTTCGTGATGGTAATGATCTGAAACGAACAATGACTTTTGTAGTGATTGCTACATTCTTTTGTGTTCTGATGGCAATGTATAACACAGGCTATCAGGCGAACCTGGCCATGCAGGCTATGGGCATTGAAAAAACGGGTGACTGGCGCGACATCGTCATGTTGATATTTGGCCATAATCCGTCGAACCCAATCTCTAATCTTGTTTATGGCGCATTATTTTTTCTGCCAATTTATATCGTAACATTGGCTGTAGGGGGTATCTGGGAGGTATTATTTGCAACTGTGAGAGGACATGAGGTCAACGAAGGCTTTTTAGTGTCTTCCATGCTCTATACCCTGATTTTACCGCCTGATATTCCGTTATGGCAGGTCGCTTTGGGGATTTCGTTTGGTATCGTAATTGGTAAAGAAGTTTTTGGTGGTACCGGCAAAAACTTTCTGAATCCTGCATTAACCGGGCGTGCCTTTTTGTTTTTTGCTTATCCTGCCTCAATGTCAGGCGATTCGGTTTGGGTGGGTGTTGATGGTTATACCATGGCAACGCCATTAGGGTTAGCTGCTCAAGGTGGCATGGATGCAGTAACTGAATCAGGCTATAGTTGGTTTCAATCATTTCTTGGGTTTATGCCAGGTTCAATTGGTGAAACATCCACACTGGCCATCATGATTGGCGCAGCCTTTTTGCTTTATACGCGCATTGCTTCATATCGCATCATGGCGGGCGTGCTGTTGGGTATGATTGCGACGAGCGTATTGTTTAATGTTATTGGTAGCGACACAAATCCAATGTTTGACTTTCCTTGGTATTGGCATCTGACTGTGGGTGGTTTTGCTTTTGGTATGGTCTATATGGCCACCGATCCTGTGAGCGCGGCGATGACAAATACTGGACGCTGGATTTTTGGTGTGCTCATCGGTGTCATGGTGGTGCTGGTCAGAGTTGTCAACCCAGCATTCCCGGAAGGCATGATGTTATCCATTTTGTTTGCCAATATGTTTGCACCTGTTATTGATTATGTTGTCGTTCAGGCAAATATTAAGAGAAGGATGAAACGCAATGTCTAACGGAAATTTAAAACAACGTCTGGAAAGCTGCGGACATTATCAAAAGTTCAAGGCTTATGCAGATAAAATATTAGCCATGAGCAATGACAGTCTTGAAAAAACGATTGCCGTTGCTCTTTCATTAAGTTTTGTATGCGCTATTTTGGTTTCATTTTCGGCGGTTGCGTTAAAACCCTTGCAAATTGAAAACAAAGCGATGGATATGAAACGGAATATTCTGGATGTCGCCGGTCTGTTGACCAAGGACACCGACATTCACCAGGCATTTGCTGAGTTAGTTGAGGAAAAACTGGTGAATCTTGAAACCGGTGAGTATGTCGACGATATGGATCCTGCATCGTATGATCAGCGTAAGGCGGCCAAGGATCCAAAACTGAGTGTCGCTATTCCGCCTGAAAAAGATATTGCTCATATCCGTCGCAAGGCAAAAATTGCAAAAATCTATCTGGTCAAAAAAGGCGATAAAATCGACTCTATCATTTTACCGGTACATGGTTATGGCTTGTGGTCAACCATGTATGGTTTCCTGGCATTGGAAGCCGATGGTCAGACGGTTAAAAGTATTAACTTTTATGACCAGGCGGAAACCCCTGGACTGGGTGGTGAAGTCGTTAATCCTAAATGGCGTGCATTGTGGAAAGGTAAAAAAGTCTACGATGAAAACGGAAATGTGGCATTGACGCTGGTCAAGGGTAATGTCGATTCATCGAAACCGGATGCCGTCTATAAAGTTGATGCATTGGCGGGCGCCACTTTGACCAGTAATGGTGTCAGTAATTTAATCAAGTTCTGGTTGGGTGAGGATGGATTTAAGCCTTTTCTGGACAAAATAATCAGAAGTAATGGTTAGGGGATAGTCATGAGCGCTGTTATAGATAAAGAAACTAAAAAAGTATTGATTGACCCGTTAGTCAACAATAACCCGATTACACTTCAGGTGTTGGGGATTTGTTCGGCATTGGCGGTTACCTCGCAAATGTCTACCTCATTGATTATGGCCTTGGCATTGACTTCAGTGGTGGCTTGTTCGAGTGCGGCAATCAGTTCCATCAGAAACCATATTCCGGGGAGTATTCGGATTATTGTACAGATGACAATTATCGCCTCTCTGGTGATTGTGGTCGATCAAATTCTGAAAGCGTTTGCCTATGAAATCAGTAAACAGCTTTCGGTGTTTGTCGGATTGATCATTACTAACTGTATTGTGATGGGGCGGGCTGAAGCCTATGCTATGAAAAACCCACCATTAGCCAGCTTTCTTGATGGTATTGGTAATGGTGCGGGTTATAGTTTGATTTTGATTGTTGTGGCGTTTTTCAGAGAATTATTTGGTTCGGGTAAATTATTAGGTATTGATATTTTACCGTTACAGCAAGATGGTGGCTGGTATGTTCCAAATGGTTTGATGTTATTGCCGCCCAGTGCCTTTTTTATTATTGGCATGATTATCTGGGTGTTTAGACAATGGAAGCCTGAGCAACAGGAAGAGCCAAATTTTAAAATTCTGGATATTGCACACGGTGAAGGAGGGCAGCACTAATGGAAGCTTATATCAGTCTATTTATTAAAGCGGTTTTCGTTGAAAACCTGGCATTGGCCTTCTTCCTTGGGATGTGTACATTCCTGGCGGTATCGAAGAAGATTTCTACAGCTATAGGTCTGGGTATTGCGGTGATGCTGGTACAGACCATTACCGTGCCGGTCAACAATGTCATCTATCATACACTGCTTAAAGAAGATGCCTTGTCTTGGATGGGCATTACTGGCGTTGATCTGAGCTTTTTATCATTGCTGAGTTGTATCGGCATGATTGCGGCTCTGGTACAAATTCTGGAAATGATACTGGATAAATATTTTCCAGCCTTATTCCATGCCTTAGGCGTGTTTTTGCCTCTCATTACCGTAAACTGTGCAATCCTGGGTGGTAGCTTGTTTATGATCGAACGTGATTACGATTTCACCGAAAGCGTTGTCTATGGTGTCGGTAGTGGTTTTGGTTGGGCTTTAGCGATTACCGTTATGGCAGGGGTTCGCGAGAAACTTAAATATAGTGATATACCGGCTGGTTTACAAGGCTTAGGAATCACTTTCATTAGCGCTGGCCTGATGTCTCTGGGCTTCATGGCTTTTTCTGGAATTCAACTTTAGGAAGGATAAGTAATGCTTGAAATTGCATTAGGCGTAGTTTTATTCACGGTGATCGTGATAGCGCTGGTATTTATTATTATCGGAGCTAAAAACAAATTGGTGCCTTCAGGTGATGTTGAACTTGTGGTCAACCATGAGAAAAAATTACATGTACCGGTAGGCTCTAAATTATTGACAGCCTTGGCTGAAAATCAGCTTTTTATTCCTTCAGCGTGTGGAGGTGGGGGAACATGCGGTCAATGTCGTGTAAAAGTCTTTAAAGGTGGTGGTGAGATATTACCTACAGAAATGTCTCATATTACCAAGCGTGAAGCGGCTGAAGGCGAAAGATTGTCATGTCAGGTTGCGGTTAAGCATGATATGGACATTGAAGTCCCGGAAAGTGTTTTTGGCATCAAGAAATGGGAATGTACCGTCAAGTCAAATAATAATGTAGCGACATTTATTAAAGAATTAGTACTTGAACTGCCTGAAGGTGAAGAAATTAACTATCGTGCCGGGGGCTATATTCAAATTGAATGTCCGCCTTATGAGGTAAGTTACAAAGACTTTGATATTGATGAGCAATATCATGAAGACTGGGATAAATATGACTTATGGCGTTATGTTTCTAAAGTCGATGAGCCTGTATTGAGAGCGTATTCAATGGCTTCTTATCCGGAAGAAAAAGAAATTATGCTCAACGTGCGTATTGCAACACCGCCGCCAGGAGCCCCGGATGATGTACCGCCAGGAAAAATGTCATCCTATATTTTTAGTCTGAAACCGGGTGATAAAGCTGTGGTATCAGGTCCTTATGGTGAATTTTTTGCCCGCGATACCGATAATGAGATGATTTTTGTCGGTGGTGGAGCCGGTATGGCACCCATGCGGTCTCATATCTTTGACCAGTTACGGCGGTTGAAGTCCAAACGTAAAATGACGTTCTGGTATGGCGCACGTAGTAAACGTGAAATGTTCTATGTTGAAGATTTCGATATGCTGGCGAAGGAAAATGATAACTTTGAATGGCATGTTGCATTATCGGATCCATTGCCGGAAGATAATTGGACTGGTTATACCGGATTTATTCATAATGTGCTGTATGAAGAGTACATTAAAAATCATCCGAATCCGGAAGATTGCGAATATTATCTGTGTGGACCACCGATTATGAACTCATCGGTCATCAACATGCTGTTGGAAAACGGTGTGGAAAGAGAAAACATTCTGCTTGATGATTTTGGTGGTTAATATTAGATAGACATGTGTCTATCATGTTAAGAAATGGGGAATAGGCGCAGGTTTGTTCCCCGTTTTTTATTGGATTGAACGAAAATGGAATAGGGCGAGTCTACAAGATTACAGAGTCGTTCGATAATCATAGTCATGAGGAGGCGAAAATGGCTTATTTTTTGGCAACATTTATATTTATGCTGATTGTGATTGCTATTATGGCAATAGGTGTGCTTTTTGGGCGTAAAGCCATTAAGGGATCCTGTGGCGGAGCAAATAATGGTAATTGCGTTTGTATTAAAAAATGTGATAAAAGAAAGGCAGAGAGTCATTGAGTGAATGGCCTGGTTGGGTGTTAATTCAGGGTATTGTCGGGGTATAGATTTGTAAAAATGGGGGCATACTTTCATTTGACAAATCAGCTGCAACATTCAGAATACGCCACTAAAACGAATAACTTCAAATAACTTTAAGAGGAAGCATTATGCTGGCTAAGATTACCGTTGCTGATTACATGACAAAAAATATTTTTACGTTAAAAGAAAATGTAAGTGTCGTCACAGCCATTAAAGCAATTCTTGATCATAAAATTACCTCTGCACCGGTTCTTGATGATAATGGACGGCTGATTGGCATGTTTTCAGAAAAAGACAGTATCAAGGTCGTATTAGATGCAGCTTATAATGAAGATTTTGGTGGTACCGTCGGGGCGTTTATGGCGAAGGATATTATTACTGTGAATGAAGATGATAATATCGTAAATCTGGCCGAACAATTTCAAAATTGTGCGACGCGCAGCTTTCCCGTAATGGATGACGACAAGCTGGTAGGTGTGATTAGTCGAACCGATGTGTTACGTGCATTGGTGACATTGTATTAACACATAAGGTGTCTCAGAATACATTCTTCTGGCATGATTACGAGACCTTTGGGACAGACCCGCAACGGGATAAGGCTGTTCAGTTTGCCGGTGTTAGAACTGATCTTGAGTTTAATGTTATTGGCGAACCGGTAACGTATTTTTGTAAGCCTTCGGATGATTGTCTGCCTCACCCGGAGGCTTGTTTTATCACCGGCATTACCCCCCGGATGGCAGCGGAAAAAGGCATCGTAGAATCCGGGTTTATCGCTGAAATTCATTCCCATCTGGCTGAGCCGAATACCTGTACAGTCGGTTATAACAGCATTCGTTTTGATGATGAAGTCACGCGAAATTTGTTGTATCGTAATTTTTACGACCCTTATGCACGTGAATGGCAGAATGGGAATTCGCGTTGGGATTTGATTGATGTTGTTCGGGCAACCCGGGCATTACGGCCTGATGGTATTCAATGGCCGGATAATGAAGAAGGGCAGCCAAGCTTTCGTTTGGAAGATCTTACCAGCGCGAATGCTATTTCGCATGAGTCCGCGCATGATGCCTTATCCGATGTGTATGCGACAATTTCTATTGCTAAATTAGTCAAGGACAGGCAACCCAGGCTATACCACTATTTATTTGCGAATCGAACAAAACATAAGGTTTTTGATTTACTGCAATTAGGTGCGATGCAGCCCCTGATTCATGTGTCGGGAATGTACCCGGCGAGTCAAAATTGTTTGGCGGTGGTTGTCGCATTAGCCGAACATCCAGGGAACAGCAATGGCATTATTGTGTATGATTTGGTTGTTGATCCTGCCCCCTTGTTGAGCTTATCCGTTGATGAAATAAAACAGAGACTTTTTACCGCCAAAGCTGATTTACCTGAAGGTGTCGACAGAATTCCTTTAAAAACGGTACATGCCAATAAATGCCCGGTTTTAGCCCCATTATCGGTAATACGTCCTGAAGATGCCGAGCGCTTGCAGTATGATAAAAACTTGATTCAGCAGCATTTGCAGCAACTCAAAGCGTATGACGGATTAGCCGAGAAAGTCGCAGCAGTTTTTGAGCCGGATTTTAACTCGGAACAATCGGATCCAGATCTATTGCTGTATCAAGGCGGTTTCTTTTCGCCTCATGACAAGCGGGAAATGGCCAGGTTACGCAATACAGCGCCGGAAAAGCTCTCCGCCATGCAGTTTGATTTTAGTGATCCGCGTTTGCATGAAATGCTTATTCGTTATAAAGGGCGTAACTTCCCTGGATTTCTAACGGAATCTGAGAGGAAACAATGGTATGACTATTGTTTTAAGGTATTTACAGACCAAAACGTAGGGCCATCTCTTACACTCAATGCGTTCAAGCAGCGTGTCGAGAAGAAGTCTGCTGAACAAAAATACCAATCTATTGCATCGGAATTAACAGCGTTTGCCAGAATGAAGGAAAAGCAATTGGAAGCATGGGGACGAGAAGTGTCAAAATAGCTACTCTTTTAGCGTCGACAGGTGTTTGACAACTTCGCTCTTCATGCTCTATTCAGGAACAAAATTTATGATAGGAATATATCCTTTAATACGTTCTTGTGTTGACCTGCTGTATCGTTAAAGGATAATGCGTGAATAGCTTTAACGCATGCTCTATTTTATAATGTTCGATTTAATTTGAACCCACGAGGAAAAGCTTATGAAAAAAATATCGTTGTTTATCTCGCTGCTTGCATTGTTTGTCACTGGGGCGGCTTATGCACACGGACCAGTCCGTGGCAAAATGACTGCAAGCATTGTCATAGATGCACCTGCGGATAAAGTATGGGATGTGATTAAAAATTATGATGATATGTCCTGGCACCCAGCGATTGAAAGTGTTGCATGTACGGAAGGTAATAAAAAGGGTTCAGAACGGACGTTAACCTTGAAAGGCGGCGGCACCATCACTGAAGAATTAAAGGCTTATAAAGAAGGTCAAAAGTCTTATAAATATAAAATCATTAAAATGAGCAGTACGGGTACAGTGCATCATGCTGGGCAGGATGAAGAAATTCCTGTATTGCCTGTTGCAAACTATGCCGCAAAGATTTCAGTAAAAGATCAGGGCGGTAAATCCAAGGTGACCTGGGTGGCGACTTATTATCGGGCTTATGTCAATAATAACCCACCGGCTGAATTGAATGAAAAAGCGGCTGATGAGGCTGTCAAAAAAGTATTGACCGATGGATTAGTTAATTTAGCCCAAAAATTTGATAAAAATATTTCTGACTCTGACGTAAAAATCGTCATCAAGCGCTAATTTATCATGGCCTCTGCTTTTTCTGGCAGAGGCTTTTTTCATCGCCTTTTTGGGTGTTCAGATGTTTAAATTTTCCCCTTTAAGTCTCTTGGCTCTATTCTTTGTTGTCTTTCAAGCGGATGCCGCTGAATATGCCTTTATTACGAATCAGTTGGATAATAGCGTTTCAATTATCGATGTCGAGCGCCAGACTGTTTTAAAAAACCTTATCGTCTCAGGCAAACCCGCTGGCGTTGCAGTCAATTCGAAACACTATCAGGCTTATATCAGCACCCCGGAAGGCGGCGGCTTCACTGTAATCGATACACAGAAACTGCAGGTGAGCAATAAAATACCGGGGCGAGGGGCCTCTTTAGGTATTGCGGTTGATGCACATGGCGAACGCGTATTTTTGGCTGACTGGTATGAAAATACGGTGGATGTTTATTCAGCCGAAACGTTTCAGAAAATACAGACTATTCATGTTGGTCGGTCGCCCTCTGGCATGGCCGTTAGCCCTGATAACAAGTGGCTTTATGTGGCGAATCGCATGGATGACAGCCTGTCCCAAATTGATTTAAGCCATTATCGTCTTAGGAACACGACTAAAACAGGCTTGCATCCCTTTGGAATTGTTGTGTCATCCGATGGATCAAGAATTTATACGGCTAATGTCGAAAGCGATGATGTTACCGTTTTACAACCTGATCATTTAAAACGTATCAAACATATTGCCGTTGGTGACAGGCCTTATGCGGTGGCACTGGCGTTGAAAGATAAACGCTTATTTGTGACCAATCAGGATGATAATACGGTTTCAGTGATTGATACCGACACATTGACTGAAATAAAGCGTATTGAGGTGGGTGAAAAACCCGAAGGTATCAGTACCGCGGGCAATGATCGCCATGTGTATGTCGCAAACTGGATGGATGGTACCGTTTCAGTCATCGATGCCGAAAAATTACAAGTGATAAACACGATTATTACAGGTGAAGGTTCACGTGCCTTCGGTCAGTTTGTGATGCCCTGATCTTTGGCGGCTGGCATAAATCAAAATTACTTGTTAGACTTTCAGCTCAAAATGAGCAAACGAACACTTGATTATTGGGACTCGAATATGGCCGAAACAGTTGACGAATTAACCGTATCCTATGAAGATGGTGGGATTGAAACAGTAAAAGAATTAGATAAAAAAGTGTTAAGTAAAGGCGCTTGGGCGACTGTAATTTATCGTTATCAGGATTGGAATCGGGCCAAGGAAGCGTATGGTCCTGATAAATTCACCATTCGCCGTTATCAAAAACGTAATGGGGAATATCAGCAAAAATCCAAATTCAATATTTCTAGTGAAAAGCAGGCTCGGGAAATCATTTCTGCCTTGCAAGAATGGATTGGTGAGGGCGAATAAGGCTGACTAAGTCAGGCTTTTAGGTTTGCCTGAACATGGCGTCGGCTAAAAATTCATTGAGTTGAATGACCTGAATGGAATGGGCTTCGGCTTGTTTTTTATCATGGGGGGTGTTGTAACCCCAGTCTGCAAAAAAGAGTTGAGCCGTTTTTAATTGCGGGTGTCGCTGTACATCCAGTAACGGCGGTAAACGGTCTTCGACAAAATAAAGGGTATGGTCGGGGTGTTTTTGTTGCAGCATCAATAAAATGGCGTCTTTTTTCAGTTTGCGTTCCAACCCAAAAATAGCCTGATCGGAAATTTTAATGTCATTTGCTGAAAGAATCTGCTGAACAAATCGTTCTTGTTTTGTGGTGACGATATAGCAAGGATGGTTTTGCAAGACAGCCGAAAGTTTTTCTTTAACGCCGGGAAACAAAGGATTATTTTTGATCCAGTCCGCGGCTGTTGACTTTATCCACTGATCGCGGGTTTCGCCAAAGAGTTGTTTCAGCGCATCCTCGTTGATAGACAATTGTTTTTGATGTGTGATTTTAAGGGCTTCAAAATCAGCAAGGATGCTTTCAGTGCTTATATTTTCAAACAACAGGCGAATGACAAAAATGGCTTCGTAGCCGGTTTCCAGTACGGGGCGAGCGCGACAAAATTGTTCGACAATGGCGTCCGGGCAGGACTCTGGCATATCCGGCCAAATTTTTCGTGCGCTTTTCCAGCCTGCAACGCCCGTTTCTACGGCGCTATCACAGATTACGCCATCAAAATCCAGGGCATAAACGATTGATTGATTCATGGTCGTCACTTCGATAAATTGGGTTGATGATTATATCATCCCGGGTTGGTTCAAAATGATGGCTGCTTCATGCTTTCAATCGTTAAGCCTGCGATGAACATGATGTCAGTCGTTGTAGTGCCCAGTGAATATGTTCGGCAACGAGTTCAGTGCAATCGGACAGGCGCTGATTTAAGGCCTGGATGACAGCTTCGCTTTTTGGGCCATTGCCGAGTGCAACGGCAATATTCCTGAGCCAGCGTTCGTGGCCGATGCGCCGAATGGCTGAGCCTTCTGTATTTTTTAAAAAGGTTTTTTCATCCCAGGCGAATAATTCAACTAATTGCGCACTGTCAAGTCGATGCCGCGGAGAGAAGTCTTTTTCGGCACTCAAATGGGCAAAACGATTCCAGGGGCAGATCAGCTGACAATCGTCACAACCATAAATACGATTACCGATTAATGGACGCAGGGGCTCGGGAATGGCTGTTTTAAGTTCAATGGTTAAATAGGAGATACAAAGCCGGGCATCGACTTGATAGGGGTCTACGATGGCTTGTGTCGGACAAATATCAATACACGCCGTGCAATATCCACAATGGTTTTTGGCTGGAGGATCGGCAGGCAGTTTTAAGTCGGTGTAGATTTCACCTAAAAAAAACCAGGAACCGGCTTTGCGATTGATAAGGTTACTGTGTTTTCCAATCCAGCCTAAGCCGGCTTTTTCGGCAATGGCTTTTTCCAGCACGGGAGCGCTGTCAACGAAGGCACGATAGCCAAATGGCCCCACGTCCTGTTCGATTTGATGCGCCAGTTTTTGCAGGCGATGTCGCATCAGTTTGTGGTAATCCCGGCCGAGGGCATAACGCGAAATGAATGCTGTTGCCGGATCATGCAATCTTTTTTCTATCGTTGACTGGGGTTCTGGCAGGTAGTCCAGGCGAACAGAAATAATACTGCGTGTATTTTCAATCAGCACTGCAGGGCGGCTTCGTTTCAGGCCATGTTGGGCCATAAAATTCATCTCCCCATGATAGCCCTTTGCCAGCCAATGCTGTAAGCGTTGTTCAGCCTCTTGGAGATTGGTGTCGGTGATGCCCGTTTGCTGGAAGCCCAGTTCCTGGCTCCAGCGGCGAATTTTGGCGGGAAGTCGGGCTGGATCAGACGGCATTCAACATAGTCGGGGCTGTCATGGAAATAAATAACGATGCATAATCGCCGCTTCAACGACTAGCGGCCGGGTGCCACCACCCGGCCAGCCATGTTGGCTAAAAATCAATAGATGATTTTTTCGGATTTTAAGGCCTCATAAATGTCATCAAGTTCGAGCTGGTCGGTGTCGAAGCTTAAATCAGTCTGCTCGCTGGCGCAGTTTATGCAAAGCGAGATCAGGCCGGCATTTTTAATGACGGGTAATAAAATGTTCAATTGATTGTCTTCGACCTGGTCCAGAATAGTCGTCGCGTGACCGGTATCAAACAATTTGCGTTCCAGTTGTTCGGCGCGCGTGGCCGCTTGCTCGCCTGATAAATGAATAACGGCGGCTTGCTGACTAAAACGGGCCGCACGTTCCTCAGGTGATACCGGGTGCAGTTCTTCATTATCTGCCGCGCCGGTAATCATGCCGGCACCAACCGTCACATTGGTCAGCCGATCGATGATGATAAAGGCGCCGGTGCCTTTACTTTTTTTGTATGGATCAAACACCAGGGGGGCATTGACTGAAACTTTGCAAGAGCCAATTTCATTGAGTTGCAGTTCGCGGGCATCATGATGTTCCAGCGTGTTGACATCAATCCGATAATGGATGTTGGAGACCGAACCGGATACGCTGCGTGTCGCCAGTTTTATGATGTATTGACGACCGGGAACCATAGATTGTTCGGTCATCCAGACAATATTGGCATCAAATTGATCTGAAACGATGGGTTGAGAATCTGCATCGCTGACGATGATATCGCCACGGCTGATGTCGATTTCATCGTCCAGGGTCAGGGTGGCCGCCATCGGTGGAAACGCTTCCTGCAAATCGCCATCATAGGTCACGATCGATTTGATGGTGCTGGTTTTTCCCGAAGGCAACACGGTGATAGCGTCGCCTGGGTGAAAAATACCGGCTGCGACCGTACCACAGAATCCACGAAAATCCAGGTTGGGGCGATTGACATATTGCACCGGGAAGCGGGGGTCGGTCAGGTTCTGATCATGGGCGATTTCGATGGTGTTGAGTAAATCCATCATGGTTTTACCGCGATACCACGGCATGTTTTCGCTGGGGCTGACCACATTGTCGCCATTCAAGGCGGAAATGGGGACAAAATGAATATCATCTAAATCCAGGGTTTGGACAAAATCCAGATAATCCTGTTTGATTTTATTGAAAACGTCTTCGCTATAATCGACCAGGTCCATTTTATTGATGGCGACGATAACATGCTTGATACCCAGCAATGCGGTAATGAAGCTATGTCGTTTGGTTTGCGTCTGAACGCCATAACGCGCATCAATCAAAATAACCGCCAGATCACAGGTCGAAGCGCCGGTTGCCATGTTTCGGGTATATTGCTCGTGTCCCGGTGTATCGGCGATAATGAATTTACGTGTCGATGTGGAAAAATAACGGTACGCAACATCAATTGTGATGCCTTGTTCGCGTTCCGCTTGCAGCCCGTCAACAAGCAGGGCCAGGTCTATTTTTCCGGCACCGGTGGTGCCGGATTTAACGCTGTCGGCCTGTACCGCGGCTAATTGATCTTCATAAATCATCTTGGAGTCGTGCAATAGCCGCCCGATCAGGGTGCTTTTGCCGTCATCGACATTGCCGCAGGTTAAAAACCTGAGCAGTTCTTTTTTTTCATGTTGCGCCAGATAGGCGTTTATATCGGTGCTGATCAGTTCAGATTGGTGTGACATAGTCGTATTTTGCTCAAGTTGTGCTGAAAAACGGTCTTAGAAATAACCTTCTCGTTTCTTTTGTTCCATGGAACCGGCCTGATCGTGGTCGATGAGTCGGCCTTGCCGTTCCGAGGTTGTCGTCAGCAGCATTTCCTGAATAATTTCAGGCAAGGTTGTCGCCGTTGATTCGACAGCACCTGTCAGTGGATAGCAGCCCAAGGTGCGAAAGCGCACCATTTTCATTTCGACCTTGTCATCCGGACCTAGTGGCATACGCTCATCATCAACCATAATCAACATGCCATCTTTATTGACAACAGGACGTTCTTTGGCAAAATACAGGGGAACAATTGGAATATTTTCCAGATGAATGTATTGCCAGATATCCAGCTCAGTCCAGTTCGACAGCGGGAATACCCGTATGCTTTCTCCCTTGTCGATACGGCCATTGTAGATATTCCATAATTCAGGTCGCTGATTTTTAGGGTCCCAGCGATGATTCTTGTCACGGAATGAATAAACCCGTTCTTTTGCACGTGATTTTTCTTCATCGCGACGCGCGCCACCAAAGGCCGCATCAAACTGATATTTATTAAGGGCTTGTTTGAGAGCGTCAGTTTTCATGACATCGGTATGTTTTTTACTGCCGTGCGTAAAAGGGCCAATACCTTGTTTTACCCCGTCCTCATTGATATGAACCAACAAATCCAAGCCTAAGTCCTTGACTATTTTATCCCGAAACTCAATCATTTCCTTGAATTTCCAGGTCGTATTCACGTGTAATAGCGGGAAAGGGGGCTTGCCTGGGTGAAATGCCTTCATGGCAAGATGTAGCATGACAGCCGAGTCCTTGCCGATCGAATAGAGCATGACGGGCTTTTCGAATTCGGCGGCGACTTCACGAATGATATGAATGCTTTCAGCTTCAAGCTGTTTTAAATGAGTGAGTTTGTAATCTGTCATCAAGGTGTCCAAGGTTGCCAGAACTTAACAAAACCCCATATTCTAAAGTGATTTGGTGGCTAAGGCCAGAAAACAATATATATAATAAAACATTAATATAATGAAAAAGTTACATGGAATAGATGTATTATTTAAACCTTGTCAGCAGGCATTAACGGATCGCTGTATCACTGATGCCTTATTGAAAGATTTAGCACACTGTCGTTTGTATATTTATGGCGACTGTAACGGCGAAGACATCATCCTGGCCGAACTGGTTTTGCAGGAGGAATCGTTGCAATACGAACCGTTTGATAAACGCATTGATTTGACCGTGGCAGGTGTTATCAAGCGAGCGGATGGTGTGCCGTTGACCTATCGTTTGCAAGGGGATGTGTTCAGCATCAGCGGCCGCTGTTCGGTTATCCCGAAAGTGTGTGGCGTCGATTTTTATATCGGCCAGAGCTATCCTGGGGATGTGGGCGAGCGCGTCCAGATAAAATTTAAAATCAAGCTGGCAGACGTTAAAAAGCAGCTTAAGACCCTGAGAGGGTAAGTTTTATCTTTTCGTTTAACCCAGCCGTGCCAGCAAACATGACAAGGGCAAAGCTGGGTCAAGAAGTTGATTTTATTTTACGAAACACATTCTTTCGGCATAGGCTTCGGCTTCCTTTAAGCGTTTCTTCAAGGATTTCGATTGCTTGGGGTCACGAAATGCGGCGCCATTCTCGCCGGGGGTTTTACGCATGAAACCAAAAGTGGTGGCGGCTTCGTATTCCTTGAAGGTTAATTTCTCGGCAATTTTATCGATTTTACAGCCGCAGGCGTATTGGTTGATATAGGTTAGTCCACCGTGTTTAGCGACACATTGTAGAACATAGTCAACCCGGTCACGGGTCGGATATTGATTAATATAGCTTGTCGCTCCCTCTTCAACTTTAGTCTGGTTGGTTGTGCAGGCTGTACTCAACAATAAAAGGGAAAAACTGATAAAGACTTTGTTGTTCATATTTCTGATGTTTACACGTTTTGATAAAAAAGTTGGCATAAATTCATTTATTCTTCGGCGGCAAAATCGACAATAGCTTTCAATTTTAAATTCATTTTATGTGTAAATTGATTGAATTTTGGGTTGTCGGTGTTTTCAGGTAACAAATGGGTTTTAATGACTGTCCGCTTATTAAATTGATAAACCACAACATTGCAGGGCATATAATGCACGGCATGCGGATCGAGTTCCAAGAGGACTTTCGCATGCGATAAATTACAAAACTGTACGGTATCATATTCAGGAAAGTTTTGTGTGCCACGATCACGAATGACTTTGCCAACCCGACTATGCCCCGTGATTCTGAAATTATGTTCGGCAATGGCGACTTCCAGCTCCGCCAGCACATCGTCATACGGTTTGTCAGTGCTGGCCTGATAATAATAGACCGTTTCCTTCTGGATCGCTTCAGGTCGTGTTGCACTACAGCTTGCAATAAAAAATAAGGCTGCGACAATGATTAATGGCTTCATCTTATTAAGCATATCATTATGAATCAGCAAAACAAAGTCACCGGTGTGATATTGGCAGGCGGCCTGGCTCGGCGTATGCAGCAGCAGGATAAAGGCTTGATTTTACTCCATGACAAACCACTGGTGAGCTATGCCGTCGCGGCAATGGCGCCAGTCGTCAATGCCTTGGTCATCAATGCCAATCGCAATCAAGCGGACTATCAGCAGTTTGGCTATCCTGTTATTTCAGATCAAGACTTGACATTTGCAGGGCCGTTGGCGGGCATACTGGCCGTCATGACAGCGGTGCAAACCGATTTGTTAATGGTGATGCCCTGCGATTCGCCCCGGATCAAATCTGAACACTTACAGAAAATGCTGAAAACGCAGGCGGAACAGGGTGCAGACTGTGCGGTCGCTTATGATGGCGAACGCTTGCATCCGGTTTTTTTGGTGCTTAAAAATCAGCTTAAAGACAGCCTTGAACAGTATCTGAACGCCGGTGAGCGTAAAATTGATCGTTGGCTGATGCAGCATGATTGGGTGAAAGTTGATTTTAGTGATCAGCCCGAGGTGTTCCAGAATATTAATACGCAGGAACAGCTGCAACAGGTCGCCGAGGTGATGGATGGAAAATAGCAACAAGCCGCTGATGAGCCAGTCTGGCCTGGCCAATGCGGTAATGGAAATAGCCGTCGATGAAAATGGAGAGAAGAGACCTATCCATCTGGTTATGGAACGGCCATTAACCCTATATGTCGATAAGCAGGAAATCGTGACCTTAATGACAATGGGGGCCGAACCTGAGCTGTTGACACTGGGTTATTTAAAAAATCAGGGATTTTTTGAGGATATTTCCAGCATAAAACAGGTGCAGGTCGATTGGGAAACGGATGCCGTCGCTGTTGTGACACATCAGCAAAACAGTGATTTCAGCCAGCAAATGCAGCAGCGCACGGTGACGACAGGTTGTGGACAGGGGACTGTTTATGGTCGATTGATCGATAAGCTGAAAAATATCAAGGTGGCACAAGCCGGTTTTAAACAGAGTGAGCTTTATGCCTTATTAAACGCATTAAGAGCGCATAATGAAATTTATAAGAAAGCCGGGGCTGTTCATGGTTGTGCGTTGTGCTGCAATCAAAATATCGAATTTTTTATCGAAGATGTTGGACGGCATAATGCCGTTGATGCAATTGCAGGCTTTATGTGGCTTAACGATATTGAGGGCGCCAATAAAGTTTTTTATACCACTGGCCGTTTAACCTCTGAAATGGTTATCAAGGTTGCTCAAATGAATATCCCAGTTTTGGTTTCGCGTTCCGGGGCGACGCAGATGGGACTGGAGATGGCGCGACAGGCTGGTGTAATGTTAATATCACGCGCGAAAGGTCGGCATTTTCTGGTCTTGACAGAAGCCGATCGGTTTTTATTTGATGGTTTGATTCAAGAATAATCAAAAGAATACTTGAATTCACTGGGATTCAGTATTGTAATAGCATTGATCCGATATTTTTCAATAAAGAGGATGGGTATGAAAAAAGAAAAAAAATTATTTGGACCTTTTAGTGTTATTGTCGCGCTCTGTTATAGTAATTTGGCCTGGGCGGCTGAAGATGTCGATTTTGAAATTTCAATATGGCCTTTTGCGCTGCTCATTGCTGTTTTGATTATTTTCAGAAAAAAAATTATTGCCGAATCAACCGTACCGCATGCCGAGGGCAAGGACGCTGAGGTTGCGAAAACAGTTGCGCCGTCTCCGGTATCGGCCGCTGAAAATACTGGGGCATCAACTGTTGAGGCCAGTAATGATATTGTTGATTTAACCCAGAATGTAGAACAATGTCAGGGGACAACAGCAAAAGGCACGCGCTGTAGTCGAACGGCAAATTTGGAATCGATTGTGGTTAAAGTTGATAATAAACAATACCGGTTTTTGACCTGCAAGCAACATCATAATGAAGGTTTTACGCCTTTCCATTTTAGACAAACATCAGGAGATAATGATGGAAATTAAAAAAGAATTTGAAGAAATTGCCGAAAAATTAAAGCAAGAGCGTGATGAGTTAAAAGTGCAATTACATTTAGCCTCAATGGAGGTTAAAGAGGAATGGGAAAAGGCCGAGAAAAAGTGGGAAAAAGTGGCTGACGTCGTTGAAGATGTCGCCGATGATACTAAAGAAACGGCTGAGGACGTGCTTGAAGCGACTAAAGTCATCGGCGATGAATTAAGTGCAGCCTATAAACGGATTGCCGAACGATTAAAACACAATTCATAGTAAAAAAAGGCTGGTACCGCCGCTTGCCTGATGATGAAGGTGAGAATGATACCAGCCCATACTATCTCCGTTTAGTTTGATCCAGATTAAAACCAGTAAGTTCCTCGCCAGTCTTTTATTTAGATTCAGACGTATTTTTTAAGGGCTATGCTATGAAAAACTACGAAAGTATTGCACGTTTAATTGGTAATACCGCATTGGTTAAATTAAACAAAGTCGTTCCCGCAGATGCTGCCGATGTTTTTGTTAAGCTGGAGTCTCGCAATCCGGGTGGTTCAGTTAAAGATCGGATTGGCTTGGCGATGATACAAGCGGCCGAAAAATCGGGTCAGCTAAAGATGGGCGGGACAATTATTGAACCGACCTCAGGCAATACCGGTATTGCTCTGGCCATGATTGCCGCACAAAGAGGCTATCGCTGCATATTGACCATGCCGGAAACCATGTCGATTGAAAGGCGGCGCTTATTAGCCCTGTTCGGTGCTGAAATCGAGTTAACCCCGGGAACGGATGGGATGAAAGGCGCCATTGCCAGGGCAGAGCTACTCTGCCAACAAACACCCGCAGCATTCATGCCGCAACAGTTTGAAAATCCGGCTAATCCCGAAATTCATCGTCAAACCACTGCACAGGAAGTCTGGTCAGGAACGGATGGTCAGGTCGATGCCTTTGTGTGTGGTGTAGGTACGGGTGGAACGATTTCAGGGGTTGCTGATGTTATCAAAAAACGCAAAGCCAGTATTGAAATTGTTGCGGTAGAGCCGGAAGAATCCCCGGTTATTTCAGGTGGTAAACCCGGGCCACATAAAATTCAGGGTATTGGGGCTGGATTTATTCCTGAAAATCTGGATGTTGAGTTGATCGATAAAATTGAATTGGTTCATACTCAGCAAGCGTTTGCCATGCGAAAACGTTTGTTTGAAGAAGAAGGCATTATGGCTGGTATTTCATCTGGTGCGAGTGTTTTTGCAGCTATACGGGTGGCGCAGCGCTTAGGGTCAGGGAAAACAGTTGTGACGGTGATTCATGATACAGGGGAGCGTTATTTGAGTATGACTGAAGAAGGTTAAGTGCTCATTGAGGGCTATTGAAATTTCGTCATCCTTGCAGCATATTCATCAGCGGAAAATATAAATCGGCAAGTAGTGCGGCTTTGTTTTTGAGTCGTAAATAAGCCTGAATTCTGTAAGTACCGGAATTTAAAAAAAGACCATCGTTATCTGAAAAAAGAGAGCGGTGGTTTTTTTATGTTTTTTTGAGTGCAGGGTAAAAATACTATATATTGTGCTTCACTTATCAAAAAGACACCATATGTGGATTTACATCGTTTTTTGTTTTGGCGATGTAAGGCTTTGTATTCTCTAAAAAACTTTGGAAAAAGGATCTAAATCAATGACCGCACAGCTTCATGTGGTAAGAAATACCGTCACTGAAATTCCGCTGCAAGATGCATCTTTGGATATTTGGGATGCAAAATATCGATTGAAAACCAAAGATGGACAACCTGTCGATAAAACGATTGATGATACATACAAACGGGTTGCCAAAGCCCTTGCCGGTGTTGAAAAAACCAAAGCTGATCAGGAAAAATGGTACAAGGAATTTTTGTGGGCATTGAGACAAGGCGTGATTCCCGCGGGGCGGATTGTATCCAATGCCGGTGCTCAGGAGCATAAGCCTGCAACCTCGACCATCAATTGTACGGTTTCCGGCACTATTCAGGATTCAATGGATGATATTTTAGCCAAGGTACACGAAGCCGGATTGACCCTGAAAGCCGGTTGTGGCATCGGTTATGAATTTTCAACGCTGCGTCCAAAAGATGCTTATGTTTCAGGGGCTGGCGCGTACACCTCCGGGCCATTATCGTTTATGGATATTTACGACAAAATGTGTTTTACCGTGTCCTCGGCTGGTGGTCGCCGTGGTGCGCAGATGGCCACGTTTGATGTGGCTCATCCGGATGTTGTTGAATTTATTCGGGCTAAACGTGAAGACGGACGTCTGCGCCAGTTTAACTTGTCCTTGTTGATCACACGGGAATTTGTCGAAGCGGTCAAAAAAGATAAAGCCTGGCCGCTGTCCTTTCCGGTGACTGAAAAAGAAGTTAAGTTAGACAAGCTGGATTTAAATGACGCCAAACAGATTGTCTGGCGTGATCTGCCCAATAAAGACGGTTATATCGTCAATGACAAGGGGTTGGTGGCCTGTCGTATTACAAAAACACTGCCTGCGCGTCGATTGTGGGACATTATCATGTCTTCGACCTACGATTATGCTGAGCCTGGCTTTATTTTGATCGATAAAGTCAATGAAATGAATAATAACTGGTTCTGTGAAAATATTCGCGCGACCAATCCATGCGGTGAACAGCCCTTGCCGCCTTATGGCAGCTGCCTGTTAGGTTCGATCAATCTGACCCGTTTTGTGGAAAAACCGTTCACAGCAGAAGCCGGGTTTGATTGGGAAGGTTATCGTAAAGCCGTGCGTATTTTTACCCGCATGTTGGATAATGTCGTTGAAATCAACGGCTTGCCGTTAGAGAAACAACGTCATGAAATCACCCATAAGCGCCGACACGGCATGGGCTATTTAGGGCTGGGCTCCACCGTCACTATGCTGGGTATGAAATATGGTGATGAATCTTCATTGGAATTTACCGAGGAAGTCACTAAAGCCATGGCGATAGAAGGCTGGAAGATGGGGCTGGCTTTGGCGCAGGAAAAAGGCCCTGCACCCATTATGGATGAGGTGTTTACGGTCACCGGTGAAATGCTGCATAAACGGCCGGAAATGGTCAAAGAGGGTTATAAAGTTGGCGATAAGATTCCCGGCAAGGTGCTGCATGCAAAATACAGCCGCTATATGCAGAAACTGGCCGAAGCCGAGCCCGAATTGGTCAAGGCGCTGAGCGAAGTCGGCAGTCGTTTTACGCATCACAGCTCAATTGCGCCAACGGGCACCATTTCCCTGTCGTTAGCCAATAATGCCAGCAATGGTATCGAACCGAGTTTTGCGCATCATTATTCGCGAAACGTGATTCGGGAAGGTAAAAAATCGAAAGAAAAGATCGACGTATTTTCTTTTGAACTGCTGGCGTATAAAGAACTGATTAATCCGGATGCGATGCCATTCAGTGAGGATCCCGACCAAAAATTGCCGGATTACTTTATTTCGGCTGATGATGTAACCCCTAAACAGCATGTCGATATTCAGGCGGCCGCGCAAAAGTGGATAGACTCGTCTATCTCTAAAACCGCCAATGTGCCGACCGATTATCCTTATGAAGATTTTAAGGATATTTATCAATATGCCTACGATCAAGGGTTGAAAGGCTGTACCACATTCCGTTTTAATCCAGAAGTATTCCAGGGCGTACTGGTCAAGGAGAAGGATTTGGAAAATACCACCTATCAATTTACGCTGGAAGACGGTCATGTGGTTGAGTTGAAAGGCAATGAAGAGGTGGAATATGATGGCGAAGTGCATACCGCCGCGAATTTGTTCGATGCTTTGAAAGAAGGTTATTATGGAAAGTTCTAAGGCAGATATAAAGCAGGATGACGCGATGACACATAAGATCGATAAAAAAATCGTTAGCTATAAAGTTTTGACTGATGATTCAAAAGCAAATGCGGCGAATACTGAAGCACTGCAGCCTGAATTGGAAAGCATGCATGAAAAAATGGAGCGGCCTGAAGTCTTATTGGGTTCAACCTACAAAATTAAAACACCCCAGTCCGAGCACGCTTTGTATATCACGATAAACGATATGATTTTGAATGCAGGTTCGGAACATGAAGAGCGAAGACCTTATGAAGTGTTTATTAATTCCAAAAATATGGAACATTTTCAATGGGTTTTGGCCTTGACGCGGGTTATTTCTGCCGTTTTTCGCAAAGGTGGTGATGTCTGCTTCCTGGTGGAAGAGTTGAAAGCGGTATTCGACCCAAAAGGCGGCTACTTTAAGAAAGGGGGCGTTTTTATGCCTTCACTGGTGGCTGAAATCGGTTGTGCGATTGAATCACACATGAAGCATATCGGCATGATTAAGTCCGATGAACTCTCTGATCATCAAAAACAGTTTTTGGCTGAAAAACGCAAAGAATTCGAAGCTAAACATGGTGCAAGCGATGGAGAGGACAACAGTTATCCAGAGCAGGCTGTACTGTGCGCAAAATGTAATACCAAAGCGATGGTACTGATGGATGGCTGTATGACCTGTTTGAATTGCGGTGACAGTAAATGTGGATAATGTGATGGTGGCAGACAGTATTCTGCAACAGATTTTTATTTATCCTGTGAAATCGTTGGCCGGTATCGAAGTATCGGCCTGGCCCGTCGATAAAACCGGCTTTCGGCATGATCGGCAATGGATGCTGATCGACCAGAAAAACCGTTTTTTGAGCCAGCGCCGTTTGCCGAAAATGGTGCTGATTAAACCGGCGCTGACGGATGCGGCCTTAAAATTATCCGCACCCGGAATGACGCCGATTCAGATTCCATTACAGCCTGAAGCGGATGATACGGTGGCGGTGGAAATATGGCATGACCAGTGTCAGGCCGTTTTGCTGGAACAAAAAGTCAATCAATGGTTCAGTGACTTCTTAAAAATCGACTGTCGGCTGGTTTTTCATCCACAACAGGCTGTCCGCCCTGTGGATCCGGCTTATGCGGCGCCTGCCGATCAGGTCGCCTTTGCCGATGGCTTTCCATTTCTGCTATTGTCACAGGCCTCATTAGATGCCTTGAATCAGGCCATGGGATTAGCATTACCCATGATTCGGTTCCGGCCTAACCTGGTTATTTCCGGTTGCAGCGCCTATGCTGAGGATAGCTGGCGTGAAATTCAGGTCGGTGATATTGGTTTTCGTCTGCCTAAGCCATGTTCGCGTTGTGCAGTTCCCACCATCGATCCCGCCACGGCAGAACGCAGCCCGGAGCCGATGCAAACCTTGCAAAAGATTAGAAAATGGAAAAAGCATGTTTACTTTGGTCAGAATGCGCTGCATAACAAAAGCGGGCAGTTGGCTGTTGGCATGCCGGTCAATGTGATAAAAACAGGCCCGGCTCAGCCACCGTTGACAATATAATCACTTACAATATGCTATGCTTTAAAGCATGGATAAGTATCGATTATTTCCCTCTCCCTTCAAGCAAACGCCGGCCATTAATTATTCGACTGCCATCGGCTTAGCACTGAGCATTATTTTATTGCTGTTTATTGTCTATTATGCCGCCAATACGCCGGAAATTTTTATCAATATCCAAGGGCTTGTGATTGTCCTGGGTGGGACATTGGCGGCTGTATTTCTGAGTTATCCCTTGCGTGATATCAAACAGGGCATTAAATCCATTCGGCAGATCATTTTTTATGAAAGCCTGAATCCCCAGCGCGAGGTTGATGAAGTCGTCGCTGTCGCCAGAATGTGGTTTCAGCGCGATAAAATCGCCATCGAAAATACTATTGATACGATTCAAAATCCCTATCTGAAAACCAGTTTTCAACTGATTGTCGATAATGCACCGCTGGAAGATATTTTAGCCTTATTGAAATGGCGGATTGCCCGGTTGCGGGCGAAAGAAAAAGCCGAAGCCAGCATCTTTCATACTCTGGCCGCTTTCTCACCGGCTTTTGGTATGCTGGGGACGCTGATTGGGTTGATCAATATGCTGGAAGTGATTGAAGTCAAAAATATTCACTCCATTACCGCCAATATGGCGATTGCCTTGACGACAACGCTCTATGGGCTGTTACTGGCGAATCTTGTGTTTAATCCGATTGCCATTAAACTGGAACGGCGCACAGAGCAACGCGTCGTGATTATGAGTATGATCATGGAAGGCGTTGCCTTGATTGTAGAAGGGCGTACACCTTCGTTTATTCGAGAAACCCTGAATTCATTTGTGGCTCAATACGATAACGAATTGCATCAGGCCAAGCCGGATTTTTATGATGACTGAATCGGGCAAACAACATCACCTGGCTTCGGCTCTCGTGTTGGATGATTGGCTGGATGAGCCGGACGGACGTCCCACCCAAAACTGGTTGTTGACTTATATTGATGTGTTTGTATTGATTGTCATGTTGGTTGTCGTATTGATTTCCTTAAGTCACTTCGAGACACAAACGAAAAAGCCCGCGAAAAAATTTATAAAGCAAGGCGCGACGATTAAAAAACACGCCGAAACGGCCGTTAAAGGGGTTAAAACGAAATCACCTGAGATTAAGAATAGCCAGCAATCGAATCACAAGACGCCAAAACGCGAAACGACAACGCAAAGTTCTTCAAAACGACCTCTGGCGGAGTCCGCAGTCAAAACAACAAAACGGGTAACCAAGGCTATTGAGACGCAAAAGCCTGTTACAAAAGTACCTGTAACGACTGTACCGGCAGTCAAGCCAGTAAAACAGAAGACTGTGCCGGTGAACAGGGCCGTTGAGACACCAAAGCCCGTTAAAAAATTTAACACGCCAGCGCCTATTAAAGAAGCGGATACGGATAAAACGCAGCGGCGTTTACAGCAAAAGCTGAAGACACTGGGCTTAGGAGATAAAATCCAGATGACGGTGTCGAAAGGTTATGCCCAGTTGAGAATACAAGACAACATCTTGTATCAATCATCGAATGCAGAACTCTCGGAATCGGGAAAAGCCGTGTTAAAGCAATTAACGCCCTTATTGCAACAATCGAAGGGTTTGATTTATATCGAAGGGCATACCGATAACCGACCGATCAAGACAGCCAGGTTCCCATCGAATTGGGAATTAGGGGCGGCCAGAGCGACCAGTGTGCTGCACTTCCTGGCGAAACAAAATATAGATCCTGCAAGAATGCGGGCGGTCACCTTTGCTGATACTCAGCCGATTGCCGATAACAACACCGAAGAAGGCCGGCAAAAAAACCGGCGGGTTAATATTGTTATCAAGGTGTCGGATGAGGATTGATTCAGGCTTGCTATTGCCATGCAAGCTTAAACCGTTATCAATGCTGAGATATAGATCAATCTGTTAGATCAATTATCGCGTAACCCTGTTCATTCCAGCGTAAATATTGCCCGGATTTTGCGCTCCAGTCGGCCAATACAAAACGCTGCGCCTTCACGCCATCAAGCATTATGTCGTGGACTGCGGGGCGATGCGTATGACCATGTATCAGACGTTCGCAATTGAAGCGTTTAAGTGTTTCCGTGACCGTTTGAGGGTTCACATCCATGATGTCATCATTTTTTTTCCGTTTATGCCAAAAACTGCGGAGGCGATACCAGCGTGCCGCCAGTAATCGAAGCCAGAGCGGTTTGGATAAAACATTGCGTTGCCAATCAGGCTGGCGCGATTTTTGCCGGAATGCCTGGTAAGCCACATCATCGCTGCATAGCAAGTCACCATGCGTAAGTAATGTTTTTATCCCAAATAGATCAATGACATGGTAGTCGCCCAGTAACGTTACGCCGGTTTCGCGGGCAAATGTCTGTCCGACTAGAAAATCTCGATTACCGGCCTGAAAATAAACCGAAACGCCGGCATCGGTCAGTTTTTTTAAGGCTTTTTTGATGGCAGGATTGGGCGGAAGGTTATCATCATCACCGATCCAGCTATCAAATAAATCACCGAGAATATACAAGGCATGGGCCTGGCTGGCGGTTTCCTGCAAAAATGACAAAAACCTGTGGGTAATCTCTTTTTTTTCTACGGCAATGTGTAAATCGGAAATAAATAAAATATTCGGGTTCAACGACTTATCCGGAAATGGGGTAGACATAAAATAATGCGTGGCACGTCTGTTCGGGAACGGCTATTAACTCACCGTTCGCTTATATTGTTTCTCGTTCCCAAATTCCGTTTGGGAACGCCTGGTTTAGAAGCTCTGCTCCGGTCGTTTGGTTTGTCCTATAACGCTTAAGTTAGTTCATGTCCCGTAGGAGTGACTTTAGTCACGATTAAATCGCACCAACCATTAAAATATTTGCTGCGACACAAGCAGTATCAAACCGTATAACATCAATTATTCAACAATCTCAGCTTTCTCAATAACAATATCGTCAACTGGCACATCCTGGTGCATGCCACGATTACCGGTTTCAGCCTCAGCCATTTTATCGACAACATCCATGCCTTCAACGACTTTACCGAAGACCGCATAGCCCCAGCCGTTTGGAGTAGGGCTGCTGTAGTTTAAAAAGTCATTATCTTTTAAATTGATAAAAAATTGTGCGGTTGCCGAATCAGGATTCGGTGTGCGCGCCATCGCGATGCTGCCGCGTTCGTTTTTTAAGCCGTTATCAGCTTCATTTTTAATCGCCTCATGGGTGCTTTTTTGCTCAAAATTCTGGTCAAAGCCTCCGCCTTGGACCATAAATCCGGGAATGACGCGATGAAAAATAGTGCCGTCAAAAAAACCTTCTTTGACGTAACGCAGAAAATTGGCGACCGTTTCCGGCGCTTTTTCCTGCTCTAATTCGATGACGATAGCACCAAGGTTTGTGGTGAGTTTTACTTTAGGTGTGTTGTCTGACATGTGAGTGTCCGTTGCGAATGAAAAGGTTGAAAACAGGCAAAACATTAGAGAAAAAATCAAAATACGCATGCAAATCCTCCAATGAATATGCAAAAGATAAGATTCTATTGGTTTTAGGCTTGAAAGAGAAGCCCGAATCTTGGTAAATTGGTGAATTATTTTCGCTACAGGTAATAAAGCTCAGATGCTGAAGATTTATAACACCCTTACGCGTCGTAAAGACGTTTTTACCCCACGTGTTCCTGGCAAGGTTGGCATGTATGTATGTGGTATGACCGTTTATGATTATTGCCATATCGGTCATGCCCGGGTCATGGTTGTGTTTGATGTGGTGGCGCGTTACTTTCGCTATAGCGGATATGACTTGACCTATGTGCGTAATATTACCGATATCGACGATAAAATCATTCAACGCGCGCATGATAATCAGGAAGATTTCAAGCAACTGACCGAACGCTTTATTCAAGCCATGCATGAAGACGAAGCGGCATTATCCGTATTACCGCCGGATTTGGAACCCCGCGCGACGCAATCTATGGATGACATTATTCGTATGATTATGCTGCTGTTCGAGCGCGGCCTGGCTTATATCGGCTCAAATGGCGATGTTTTCTACGCCGTTGACAAATTTGAAAACTATGGCCAGCTTTCGGGCAAACGCCTGGAAGACTTGCAGGCCGGAGAGCGGGTGGAAGTCGATACCGCTAAACATAATCCATTCGACTTCGTGCTGTGGAAAAAAGCCAAGCCTGATGAGCCGGCCTGGAACTCACCTTGGGGCCGGGGACGGCCCGGCTGGCATATCGAATGCTCGGCCATGTCAACCTGTTGTTTGGGCAATCATTTCGATATTCACGGCGGCGGCATGGACTTGCAATTTCCGCATCATGAAAACGAAATTGCTCAGTCAGAAGGGGCGACCGCCGAGAAATTTGTCAATGTGTGGATGCATAACGGTTTTGTGCGTGTCAATGAAGAAAAAATGTCCAAATCATTGGGTAATTTTTTCACCGTGCGTGAAGTCCTAAAACAATATCGTCCCGAAGTCATTCGCTTTTTTATCCTCAGCAGTCATTACCGGAGTCCGCTTAATTATTCCGATGAACAGTTAGACGAAGCGCAAGCGGCATTGACTCGACTTTATACCGCTTTACGCGGCATCGACATCGATGCCAGTGCGCCATTGGATGATGAAAAAGTCGAACGTTTCAAGCAGGCAATGGATGATGATTTTAATACGCCGGTGGCCTTATCGGTGCTGTTTGATCTGGCACGGGAAATCAATAAATCGCATGATGCACGCGAAAAACAAAAAATGGCACATACCTTAAAACATTTAGCGGGCGTATTGGGCATTTTACAGGACGATGCAGACGCTTTTCTGCAAGGGGGGCGTGCAGATTCCACCTTGAGCGAACAGGCGATTGAAACGCTGATTCAACAAAGACTGGAGGCCAAGCAAGCCAAAAACTGGGCCGAAGCCGATAAAATTCGCGATCAGCTTAAAGCACAAGGTATTGTATTGGAAGATGCGCCGAGTGGAAAAACAAGCTGGCGACGCGAGTGATAATGGAAAACACACATATGAATGAAATTACACAACAAACCCTGAGTGAATTTTTAGACAAACTGGCCAGCCGCGACGCAACGCCAGGCGGCGGTAGTGCAGCGGCTATAATGGGCGCGCAGTCCGCCGCATTGACCAGCATGGTGTGTAATCTGACGATTGGGAAGCCGCAATACGCTGAAGTAGAAGCCGATATGCAGGCGTTATTACAAAAATCAGAACACTTGCGCCAGCAATTGACCGATATGATCCAGGCCGATGTTGATGTGTTTAATGAATTGATGGCCTGTTATCGGTTGCCCAAAAATACCGAAGCCGAAAAAACTGAACGCAGTCAAAAAATACAGGCCATTTTAAAACAAGCGACACAAGTCCCGCTCGATTGCGCCAAGGCCTGTGCCGAGGCCATTGCGATCAGCCAGATCGCCGCTGAAAAAGGTAGCTCAGGGGTCATCAGCGATGCCGGTGTTGCGGTTATGGCCGCTTATGCCGGCTTGAAAAGTGCAGCCTTGAATGTGTATATCAATATTGGCAGTTTAAAAGATCAGGACTTCGCACAACAAAAAAAATCGGAGCTGGAGGCCATTCTTGATAGCGCTTCAATTAAAAGTGAAGAAATCTATCAACTCGTCAAAAATAACATAAAAGGGTGTTGACTATAGGGTGGTTATGGCGTATTATAGTCGCTCTTCGCAGGGCGGCCTAGAGGTCATCCTCTTTAGGAAGGTTTCAGATTCGGGGTATAGCGCAGTTTGGTAGCGCGCCTGCTTTGGGAGCAGGATGTCGGGGGTTCGAATCCCTCTACCCCGACCAAGATTTGCGCTTGTAGCTCAGTTGGATAGAGCATCGGCCTTCTAAGCCGAGGGTCGCAGGTTCGAATCCTGCCAAGCGTGCCATTTTTAAAACACATCATTATGGTGAGCGTAGCTCAGTAGGTAGAGCCCCGGATTGTGATTCCGGTTGTCGTGGGTTCGAGCCCCATCGTTCACCCCATTTATTTCACTTACTTACGCCATTCTTACAATATTCGTTTTGTAACTGTGCCCAATTTTATGCCTATATTCGCAGCATGTTGAGCTAAATGCTCAGGTGCTAAGTGAGCATATCGCAGTACCATTTTGCAATCAGACCCCGTAGATTCAACACCGAAGTGCACAAACAGCTATTACAAGACCTCACGTTGCTGCTCATTAGCAAAAAAGACGGCACAAGGGCGGTTTTAATGCAAGTGATTTTCGAGGTCAATGGTTAAGTTTATGTATGACCTGTTCGTCCGCTATGTTTTCAAAGCGACTGCCCGTTCATAAATGCTCACACGGTTTTTAATCTGCCCACGTTTATCTTTCGAGCGATAACGCTTCTTCCTTTTTTAAGGCAAATAGTCGATGGCGGCATCTTGTTTCCCGTTTTTAGGCCTTGTTTTGCCTACGTTCGTTTTTGAGCCTTATGCCGTCTGCGCGGGCGTGATTTTTTGGGATTGAAATCGGTGAATTTGGTTTTGAATGGGCGTGTTTTTTGCGTGCGTGATTCGCCGGTTTTAGGTTGAAAGGATGGAATCAAGTGTTGTTTGCCGTTGCCAATCAGGTCGGCGCGGCCCATTCTTTTTAAGGCTTCCCGTAACAAGGGCCAGTTTTTAGGGTCGTGATAGCGTAAAAAGGCTTTGTGTAAGCGGCGTTGTTTGATGCCTTTGGGAATATTGATGTTTTCGGCATTATGACTGACTTTGCGCAGCGTGTTTTTTTCGGAATGGTACATCGCCGTTGCAATCGACATGGGGGAGGGCAGAAAGGCCTGAACCTGGTCGGCGCGGAAACCATGCCGTTTCAGCCATAAGGCCAGATTAAGCATGTCTTTGTCTTCGGTGCCCGGGTGGGCAGCGATGAAATACGGAATCAGGTATTGTTCCTTACCGGCCTGTTTGGAAAATTTATCAAACATTTTCTTAAAGCGGTCATAGGTGCCCATGCCCGGCTTCATCATTTTGGATAATGGGCCTTGTTCGGTATGTTCAGGGGCAATTTTAAGATAGCCGCCGACATGATGGGTGACAAGTTCCTTTACATATTCCGGTGATTCGACGGCCAGGTCGTAGCGCAGGCCGGAGGCGATGAATATTTTTTTGATGCCCGGCAATTTTCGCGCCCGACGGTACAGTTTAATCAGGGCGGAATGGTCGGTGTTCAGGTTTGGGCAAATGCCAGGATAAACGCAGGATGGCTTGCGACAGGATGATTCGATGTCAGGGTCTTTGCAGGCCAGTCGATACATATTGGCGGTCGGGCCGCCCAGGTCGGAAATGTGGCCAGTAAAATGGGGGGATGTGTCGCGAATGGCTTCAATTTCGCGGATGATAGAATCTTCCGAACGGCTTTGAATAATCCGCCCTTCATGCTCGGTAATGGAGCAAAAGGTGCAGCCGCCAAAACAGCCGCGCATGATGTTGACCGAATGCTGAATCATTTCAAACGCCGGGATATTGGCGTCACCATAGTGCGGGTGTGGCAGGCGGGAATAGGGCAGGTCAAACACGCCATCCATTTCCTTGCTGGTCAATGGGATAGCCGGCGGGTTGACCCAGATTTCGCGGCTGCCATGCCGTTGCAGCAAAGGGCGCGCATTGCCTGGATTGGTTTCGCCGTGCATCACACGCGAGGCATGGGCGTACAGTACGGGGTCCTGTTTGATTTGATCGTAGTCGGGCAGGCGTATAACCGTTTTCGACCGTTTCTGATTGGGGATGACGCGGTGAAACTGAATGACTTTTTCGCCGTTTTCGGCTGCATCTGTTTTTTGGCTACACTCGGGTTGCGCCTGATAGGGGTTAATTTGTGGCGACAGCGGGCCGGGTTTGTCGATTTGGCTTGAGTCTTTGACAATCCAGCCTGTGGGGATTGTTTTGATAAAATGTACCGTTCCGCGGATGCCTTTTAATTCTGATATGGCTTCGCCTTGTGCCAGACGGTGAGCGATTTCGACTATCTGGCGTTCGGCATTGCCGTAAACCAGCAAATCCGCCTTGGCGTCCATTAAAATGGATTTACGGACTTTATCTGACCAGTAATCGTAATGTGCGATGCGGCGCAGACTGGCTTCAATGCCGCCAATGATAATGGGAACATCCTTAAACGCTTCACGGCAACGATGTGAATAGGCGTTGACCGCGCGATCAGGCCGTTTCCCCGCTTCGCCATGAGCGGTATAAGCATCGTTGGAGCGAATCTTTTTATCCGCCGTATAGCGGTTGACCATGGAATCCATGTTGCCGCCAGTGACGCCAAAAAACAGGTTAGGGCGTCCCAGGCGGCGGAAATCATCGGCGCTGTGCCAGTCAGGTTGCGAAATAATACCGACACGAAACCCCTGGGCTTCCAGTACCCGGCCGATAACCGCCATGCCAAAGCTGGGATGATCAACATAGGCATCGCCGGTGACCAGAATAATGTCACAGGCTTCCCAGCCCAGCTCGGTCATTTCATCCTGACTCATAGGCAAGTGTGGGGCGATGCCAAAACGTTCTGCCCAGTATTTACGGTAGCCAAAGAGATAAGGCGCGGTCTGTGTCATGGTGTAAAAACCCGATTAAAAAGTTTGCTATTGTTGCGTTTAATATCGTGTACAAAGGTTGGAAACTCCAGTTGATACGTGAGTTCCAATTGCTTGGCCTTTTGTTGGGTGGCTTTAAAACTGGGCTTGGGCATGCCATCATTGAAGGCGAAGCCAATGATATTTCCGCGTTTACGAACCGGCAGAAATACAATGCGCCAGTCAAATACGCGGCCCAGGTTCCAGGCGACTTGCTGGAATAGATCCTTGTTTGTGCCCCATAAATTGATGGCCAGCATACCCTCATGGGTCAGTAATGTTCTACAGCCATCAAAAAAGCGTTCGCTACTGACTTCAGGCGCCATGCCTTCATGATCAAAGGCATCAATCATGATCAGGTCATGCTGTTGCGCATTGTCGAGGCTTTGCCGGCAGACATATTCGGCACCACAGCCTATTTTAACTTTAAGGCGTGGGTCTAAAGGTAAACCAAAATGACTGCGGGCAACTTTTAAAACGCCGCGGCGATATTCCACTACCTTGATTTTGCAGTCAGTAAATTGTTGCAGCAGATATTTGGTTAAGGTGCCACCCCCCAAGCCTATCATCAGAATATCGCGCGGCGCATCATTAAACAATAACAGCCCTATGATGGCCCGGGCGTAAAGCGAATGCAGCCGGTCAGGGTCTGATAATAATTGCGTGCTTTGGCGGGAAGGCGAGCCAAAATGCAAGGATCGGATACCATCCGTATCGACAACTTCTATAACGCCTTCCTCATCGTGTATTTGATACACCAGTCGGCCGTTATATTTATAAGACATAAAACACAATCATTCGATTCAAAACGGTATTATACGTTGTTTCCTTAAAATATCGGGATAAACATTGCAACATCGAGCTATTTTGCGATTGGCGGCGCCGATTATTCTCGCCAATATATCCACGCCTTTGTTGGGGCTGGTGGATACGGCGGTGATGGGACATCTGGATTCTGCCCGCTTTTTAGCCGCTGTGGCGCTGGCTGGGGTGATTTTCAATTTTATTTATTGGGGATTCGGTTTTTTACGCATGGGTACGACAGGAATCGTGGCGCAAGCGGCAGGTCTTGAGCAGACATCTGAGGTTAAGGCCTGTTTATTGCGTGGTTTGATGACCGCGTTGTTGCTTGCCGGAATTATTCTTTGGTTTCAGGATGATTTGGCACGATGGGGGTTTTATCTGTTGCATGGCCCATCCGAAGTCGAAGCGTTAGCTCGGCACTATTACCAAATTCGCATCTGGAGTGCGCCGGCTACCTTAAGTCTTTATGTGCTGAGTGGCTGGTTTTTGGGTTTACAGAATATGCGCGCACCATTATTGATCGTATTGGTTACTAATGGCATCAATATTATGCTGGATTTTATGTTAGTCTATCATTGGCAGCTGGGTGTTAAAGGCGTTGCCTTGGCCTCTGTGATTGCAGAGTTTTGTGGTTTGCTGACGGCGCTGGCAATATTACTGTTTTACCGGCGCTATTTGGCCGTCAGATTAAGCAGGAAAACCGTGTTCAATACGCAAAAACTAAAAACATTACTGCGGATCAATTCTGATTTGTTCATCCGCACTTTATGTTTGATTTTTGCCTTTGCTTTTTTTACCGCACAATCTACCCGATTAGGTGAAATTGTTCTGGCGGCCAATACGGTGTTGATGAATTTTCAGACCTTTATGGCCTATGCATTAGATGGTTTTGCCCATGCCGCAGAAGCCTTGGTCGGTAATGCCATGGGTCAGAAAAACAGGGCAGCGTTACGGGCTGCGGTTAACAGCGCGGCACTTTGGTCTTGTGTGGTCGCCTTGGGGTTTTGTCTCGTTTATGCCATATTTGGCGATAGCATCATTCAATTATTGACCAGTTTAAGTTCGGTACAACAGACAGCGATGGCTTTCTTGCCTTGGATGGTGCTCATGCCCTTGCTTGCATTTTTAAGCTATTTGTTTGATGGTGTTTTTGTCGGTGCAACCTGGTCACGGTCGATGCGGAATATCATGGTGTTTTCGGTGCTTATCGTTTTTTTGCCCGTTTGGTATTTCAGTCAGGATTATGGCAATCAGGGATTGTGGGGTGCAATGAGTGCTTTTATGCTGAGTCGCTCGTTGCTGATGGCCTTTGTCTATAAATGCTGTAACTACTCAGCGAGTTTGGGGCTGAAGGCATAGGCTATTGATTTATAAGGACGCGTAAATACGTCCCTGTAAGCTCTGCTGCAACGTCCTGTTGCAGAAGCCTGATAAATCAAGAGCCTATGCCCACAGAAGAATTTACGCTGAGTAGTTACTAAATGCTTTAGTTTTAGAACAATACACTGAAATCAAGGCTTGATTATGGCAAAATAGCGTTTTTTTCAAATCTGCGTGAGAAAAACAAATGGCTAATGTTCAGGCCATGATTATTATCAGCCCAACGCTCGGTTCCCGGCGCTGGCCTGAGCTAAAAAAATCCAAACGCTATGATGCCGGCTTTTCCCATCGTTTCCGCAAGGCGGTGCGCTCATGAAATACGCGATTTTGATTAACAGTAACCCTGATACCAGCGCCAGCGCAATCAGCGCGTATCGGTTTGCACAGGCAGCATTGGATGCCGGGCACGACATCTTGCGGGTATTTTTTTATCAAGAAGGTATTTATCATGCCTTACGTTATCGCACGGCCCCTGATGATGAATGTAATCTAACCCAGGCTTGGCAAACATTGGCGCAAGCGTTTGAGCTGGATTTGGTGGTGTGTGTTTCAGCGGCGCAACGACGGGGCTTACTGAATCCGGATGAGGCTAAACGCCAAGGCAAACAGGATGATGATCTGGCGGCTGGTTTCAGAATTGGCGGCTTGGGGCAGTGGCTGGAAGCCATGCTGGCCGCTGACCGGGTGATTGAATTTTAATCATAAATCTGGCACAAGTTTTCTGCTGCCTTGCCCTCACGGATTTATGTTCCAGCTGTCTTATCGTTATCAGGTCATAAACCAGTTTATTTCTTCTTTATCTGTCCGCTTAAACCATGAAAAATATACTTTTCGTTCTGGAAAAACCGCCTTTTCAGGGGATTGCATTACAGGAAACCCTGGACATGATTTTAACCTCTGCCGTTTTTGATCAGCAGGTGGCTTTATTGTTTCTAGGGTGTGGCGTACTGAGCATTAAATCCGAACAAAATCCTTCCAATTCAGAGTTGAAAGATACGGCTGCAATTTTTAAGGCCCTGGAAATCTACGATGTTAAGGATTTTTACGTTGAAATCGAATCATTACAGGCATTTGGCTTGAAGCCGGGTGACTTGATGTTACCGTTACAGGAAATTTATCGTAAAGATGTCAATGCCTTGATGGCTGGAAGTGATGTTGTGTTATCTGTTGGCTAGGGACAAGCCAGGATAATGGCGGAGAGAGTCCGCCGATAGATGGTTTTACACCATCCCAATAAATCCACAATAACTTTGAACATTCTGGGGGCTCTACCCCGCATCGAGGGCAATCCCTATCTCTTCCCCGGCGCACGTTATGGCCGCCTCCTCTCCAACATGGCGAAGTTTCCAGCTTTCCTCGTGACGTGGCGGAAATGGCCCTGGCCCATGTCATCGAAAACAAGGTGGAAGCCGCCTACGGGCGCGGCGACCTGTTCGCCAAACGCTGCAAGATGATGCAGGAGTAGGCCGACTACGTGAACAAACAGCAGGCCAAAGTGATCCCGCTCAACAAACACGCCTGGCCCACCCAGGGGGGGCCTTGGGGGGGCGAAGGGTGCAGTGGTGGAGTACCGGGTGCGGCGCTTGCCGCATAGCCTGCAATCGGCGTGACGGGCGGACCGATGATGTCCCTGCTCGTCGCCATTTCGCGCCCTTATGTCACAGGTGGCAAACCCAGCTCTTTCAGATACTGATTGTGCGTTTTTGCGGATTCGGCAATGTGCTCTTCGATATCTGCCAGTTGGGCATGGACAGCGGCCAGGTCGATTTCCGGCTCGGGTTCGGCGGTGCTGACGTAGCGGGAGATGTTGAGGTTGAAATCATTCTTCTCTATCTCCTCCATCGAGACCCGGCGGGAGTAGCGCTCCTCTTCCCTGCGATATTGATAGGTATCGACGATCTTGTCGATGTGTTCCGGTAAAAGCTGATTTTGACGCTTACCCTTCTCAAAATGCTCGCTGGCGTTGATAAAGAGCACGTCATCGGGCTTTTTGCACTTTTTCAGCACCAGAATGCAGACCGGAATGCCGGTGGAGAAGAACAGATTGGCCGGCAGGCCAATCACGGTGTCGATATGGCCATCGTTGAGCAGCTTGGTTCGAATGCGCTTCTCCGCGCCGCCACGGAACAGCACCCCGTGGGGCAGAACGATGGCCATGGTGCCCTCGTCGCTAAGGAAGTGGAAGCCGTGCAGCAGGAAGGCGAAGTCCGCCGCTGATTTGGGCGCCAGGCCGTGGCTTTTGAAACGGAAGTCTTCGCCCAGCGTTTCGTTGGGTTCCCAGCGGTAGCTAAAGGGTGGATTGGCCACGACGGCATCGCACTTGACCTTTTTGGCCGGATTCATTTCGCCAAGCAGGTCCCAGTCGTTGGTCAGTGAGTCGCCGTGGTAGATCTCGAATTCGCTGTCCTTGACCCCGTGCAGCAGCATATTCATGCGCGCCAGGTTGTAGGTAGTGATGTTCTTTTCCTGGCCGTAGATCATGCCGATGCCGTGCGGCCCCATCTGGTGGCGCACATTCAGCAGCAGCGAGCCGGAGCCACAGGCGAAGTCGAGCACACAGCTCAGCTTTTTCTTTTTGCCGGTAGCGGGTTCCTGGCTGTCGAGGGTGACGATGCGCGAAAGGATGGTGGAGACCGTTTGCGGCGTGTAGAACTCCCCCGCCTTCTTGCCGGAACCGGCAGCGAACTGGCCGATCAGGTACTCGTAGGCGTCGCCCAGGATGTCGCTGTCGGTGGAGAACTGTGCGATGCCCTCGGCGATCTTGGTGATGATGGTGCAAAGCTTTTTGTTGCGATCGGCTGGAGTTCTGCCCAGCTTTTCCGAATTGAGGTTGATCTCGGAAAAGAGGCCCTGGAAGGTGCTGGCGAAGGATTCGTTTTCGATGTACTTGAAGCCCCGCTCCAGGGTTTGCAGCAGCTCGGCATCCTGGGTGCGGGCGCGTTCGTAGATGCCGCTCCAGAGGTAGTCCGGGTGAATGCAATAGTGCACCTTGCGGCGCATCTGCTTTTCGAGCGCGGGCACATCATCGGCGTTATCCTCGTACCAGACCGCCAGCGGGGCGCGTCGATCGTCTTCCGCCAGCCTGGGGTAATCCGGCCCCAGCTCCTTCTTGGCCGCTGCCTCGTAGTTGTCTGAGAGGTAGCGCAGGAACAGGAACGACAGCATATAGTCGCGGAAGTCATCGGCGTTCATCGCGCCGCGCAGGTCGTCAGCAATGGCCCAGAGGGTCTTGCCCAGTTTGTTGAATTCTTCTTTGGTCATGAGGGGATAGCCTCTGGCCTGGGGAAGAGCTGCTGCATCAGGCCCTTCTTGTGGCTCTTGAGGGCTTCGAGCCTTTCGGTGTGAGCAGCGATCAGAGCATCGAGGGAAGAGAGGCAGTCGGAGATTTTTTGTTGTTCTTCTATGGTTGGCGGTAACTGCAAAGGTAGCGAGGCATATTCTTTGCCATTTATGCCTGGCTGACCACTGCGAGCCGAACTGAAATCAACCCAACGCCAGTATCGCTCGGTGAAAAGGAATTGAAACAACAGTTCTGAATAAATCTTTATCTCATCCGGCCTTACTCGAATTAAAAAGCCAGCAAAGACAAGTCTGCCGTCCTCAACACGGTATTTGTATGATTTACCAACGCTTGCGCCAGTTCGTGCAAGAACTATATCCCCCTCTTCGAGGTAATTTTCGTCAGTCACATCCTTTGCAACAGAGACTTTTTGATCTAGGCGCATCAACCCATCATCGGAAATATCCGTTATTCGAAGGTAGGTTGGTAAGTTTTCTGAATATGGAACTGACGGTGCATTTATCCCATATTCTGGTTGCTTAACAAGGCATTGACCCAAGGTGTATTCCTCCCACTCCCCCGCATCCCGAAACTCGGGAAAGCGCAGTCGTGGAACGGTTTCGCCCTCGCGGGGGAAGAGCTGCTGCATCAGCCCTTTTTTGTGGGTCTTGAGGGCGTCGATTTTGTCCGCCTGGGCGGCGATCAGGGCGTCGAGCGAGGAGAGGCAATCGGCGATTTTTTGTTGTTCTTCTGGACTAGGCAGAACTACCTCGATTGCCGCCAAAGTGGATTTATTCACTGAAGGGACAGCGCCGCCGCAATGCTTGTTTAAGTCGATCAATTGACTCAGCAGATAAATAAAATAGTCATCCGCTGCCCCAGGAATTGCTTTCAAACCCACAACATTGTTGTCTATCAAGCACTTTCTATGAACAAAAGCTCGCCGATTCAATCGAAGCGCTTCACCAATCTTTGCAAAGACCGTCGAGCCAATTGGGATTAGCTTTGCCCTCAATTTCGACACATCGGCATCGTCTATATAATTCGCAGCATCTGCCAATAGCCCCCCCTGCTCGGCAACAGCTCTAGAAATATCGCTCACTTTGCAGAAAGGATATTTCCCATCATCCTTGCCTTGCATTGCCGTGGGAAACCCATACCCCTGAAGAACGGTGGTCACCTCGCGCAATAGCTTCTCCTCCCACTCCCCCGCATCCCGAAACTCCAGAAACCGCAACCGGGGCACTAATGCCTTCTTCTCGTTTGTCATCGCCTTACTCATACGCCGCCAACCCCGAAATCTCGCGCCCGCCGGCCTGCTTTTTCAGAAACGGCACCAGCTCTTCCATCAGCGCCAGCTCGGCCTTGCTGCGGGCCTTCCAACCCAGCTCCAGCGGCTCGAAGAGGTCGCTCAACTGCTCGCCGTCGAAGATCATGCGGTCGAGGATGGCATCGACGAAGTCTTGCAAGGCCTCGCGCTCCAGCCCGTGCCGTTCTGCCAATGAACTCAGTTCATCCTGCGCCTTTTGCGCCTTGAAGGTCTGGTAGCCGTCGCGGATGGCCTGTTCGCTGAGGCCCTTACCGGCCTCCAGGGTATTGATATAGGCGATGATCTCGTCGCGCTCCTCCATCAGGTTGCTGCTGGCCGCCAGGAGGTTGATGAGCTGATCGCGGCTCATGGTCTGCTTGCCGGGCTTCTCCTGGGTGAAGCGCGCAACCAGGCCCATGATGTAGTCGTAGTCGATCATCGCCGAGGAGAAGAGCACGAACTCAAAATCGAGCTGCTCGATGGCCTGTTGGTCGTCGGTCGGGTTGTCGCCACTCTTGCCCCGCTGGGCCTTGAGACGTTGGGCGGTTTCGAGATAGGAGCATCTTAATGCCCGCAAGTCATCCTCGGGCAACAGAATGTTGATTTTCTCCTTTTGCGACTCATCCAGGTCGGTGTATTGATCGATCTGGGTCTTGAGGCGCTGCACCTCCTTGAAACGTTTGATGAATTCAATACGTGCAGCATCACCTTTCAGGTTGTACACGGCCTCTGGTTCGCTAACCCTGTTGTTTTCCTCATCGGTTCCGGCATCGCTTCCGGATAAATACTGCTCCATCGCTTCCACCGCTTTTTCGTACTTTTCAATCATTTTGGGCGCCGGGTCCACCAGCCAGATCTCGCGGGAACGGCTGGTGTCCTCCCCGGAAAAGAGGGCGATGGCCTGGTCCACGGTCTTTTCCTGGGCGCGAAAGTCGAGGATGTTGCCATAGGGCTTGGTGTCGTTGAGCACGCGGTTGGTGCGCGAGAAGGCCTGAATCAGGCCGTGGTGCTTGAGGTTTTTGTCCACGTACAGGGTGTTGAGGTACTGGGAGTCGAAACCGGTTAGCAGCATGTCCACGACGATGGTGAGGTCGATCTTGTTCTTACGCGGGTAATCCTTGTTGGGGTACTTCTGATCCTTGATGCGCTGCTGGACGTCCTGATAGTAGAGGTCGAACTCGCTTAAGCTGTGGTTGGTTCCATACTGGTCGTTGTAGTCGGCAATGATCTGCTGAAGCGCGGTCTTTTTCTGCTCCGGCTCCTGCTGGTTGTCGGCCTTCTCCTGGGGCAGGTCTTCCTGCAATTGCTTCACATCCTTATTGCCCTCCGCCGGCGGCGAGAAGACGCAGGCGATATTCAGCGGGATGAAGTCCGAGTCTTCGGCCTGGCGCTCGGCCTGCACCTGTTTGAACAGCTTGTAGTAGGCGATGGCGTCGTTGATGGAGGCTGTGGCCAGTACGGCGTTGAAGCGGCGGTGGTTGGTGGCGGCATCATGCTTGGTCAAGATCGCATCCACCACGGCTTGCTGTGATTGTCTTTGCCGCGGAAGGCGCGGAATTTCGCGGAAAGGCTTATCACTAATCTTTCCGCGTTTTTCCGCGTCTTCCGCGGCAAAATTGTCCCCTGGTTTGCCCTCGGGCTTAAAGTAGTCGATATGAAAGCGCAGCACGTTGCGGTCATCGATGGCGTGGGTGATGGTGTAGGCGTGTAGCTGCTTTTCAAAGATGTCTTGGGTGGTGCGGTAGGAACCGACGGTGCCGTCGATCTGCTTGTAGGTGGCGTTCTCTTCAAAGATGGGTGTACCGGTAAAGCCGAACAGTTGCGCCCTGGGAAAGAACTCTTTGATGGCTGCGTGGTTCTCGCCGAACTGGGAGCGGTGGCATTCGTCGAAGATGATGACGATGCGCTTGTCGCGCAGCGGGGCGAGGCGTTCCTTGTAGGTGGGCTTGCCTTTCTCCTTGTGCTGTTTGGCCTTTTTGCTGGTTTCATCCAACGCCAGGCCGAGCTTCTGAATGGTGGTGACAATCACCTTGTCGGCGTAGTCCTCAGACAGCAGGCGGCGCACCAGGGTTTCGGTATTGGTATTCTCTTCGACGCATCCCTCCTGAAACTTGTTGAATTCGATGCGGGTCTGGCGGTCGAGGTCCTTGCGGTCCACCACGAACAGGCATTTTTCGATGTCCGGGTTGTCCTTGAGCAGGGTGGACGCCTTGAAGGAGGTGAGCGTCTTGCCGCTGCCGGTGGTGTGCCAGATGTAGCCGTTGCCCCGATTCTGGTGGATGCAGTCAACAATGGCCTTGACCGCATAGATTTGGTAGGGGCGCATGATCAACAGTTTCTGCTCGCTGACGACCAGCACCATGTAGCGGCTGATCATCTGCCCCAAAGTGCACTTGGCGAGAAATTGCTCGGCAAAGTCGTCCAGGTGCGTGATTTTGCGGTTGTCCTCCTCGGCCCATTGATAGATGGGCAAGAAGCGCTCATCGGCGTTGAAGGCGAAGTGGTGGCTGTGGTTGTTGGCAAAGTACCAGGTTTGATCGCGGTTGCTGACGATAAAGAGCTGCATGAAGCAGAGCAGCGTGTTGGCGTAGCCGTTGCCGGGGTCGTTCCTGTACTCGACGATCTGCTCCATGGCCCGGCGCGGATTGATGCCCAGTGTTTTCAGCTCGATCTGCACCAGCGGCAGGCCGTTGATGAGCAGGATCACGTCATAGCGGTGGTAGCTGTTGTCGGTGTTGATCCGCAGCTGGTTGATGACCTCGAACTCGTTCTTGCACCAGTCCTTGAGGTTGACCAGCATGTAGTGCAGCGGGGTGTCGTCTTCGCGCTCGAAATAGCCGTACTCGCGCAGGGTCTTGGCGGCCTGAAAAACATCTGCATTGATGATTTCATCGCGTAGGCGGGCGAATTCGGCATCGGTCAGGCGGACGCGGTTTAGCGCCTCGAACCTCTCGCGGAAGTTCTGCTCCAGTGCGGCCTTGTCGCGGATGTCCGCACGGTAGGTGTATTTAAGTTCTCCGAGCTTATTGATCAGGTTTTGCTCGATTTGGCGTTCTTTGGTCATTTAACTGCTCTGTTAGTAACTACTCAGCGAGTTTGGGGCTGAAGGCATAGGCTATTGATTTTTAAGGACGCGTAAATACGTCCCTGTAAACTCTGCTGCAACGTCCTGTTGCAGAAG
>CAJXMF010000008.1 GCA_913056195.1 uncultured Methylococcaceae bacterium
AATGCGTGTGTGTTGTGGGCTCAGAGAATAGAACAATTTAGGTGCTGGTCAAGTCCTGGTGGGTTATTTAGTGTGAGCTGCCTTAGGCGACCCGCAGAGCTTTAATAGATGCAAATGCATTTTTCTCAGTTATATCCGGATTGATAATCAACTCAAGAATAGTGACAGCCGGAAGTTCTGCTTGATAATCTTCGTCCTCACAGGTTGCACCTGCGGGGCTGAAATTCCACTGCTGCCGAACAATTTCCCGATACGATTGACCTCCGTCCGGCGACCAACGCAAAATATATTCCTGCGTGCGCTCAACCACAGTCTCTTCAAAGCACAACCTGATGTGTCGAAGCCGCTGAGGATTATCAAAAATAAGCCGGATTATCTGCACGCCGGGTTCTGAAGCGCGCCATCCGGAAACATGACCTGGCAACAACGCAGACTCAATTGGGAATCTCTTATCTTCAGAACTCACTTCAACGACCGCAAGTCTATCAATATCAAGCCATTTTTTCTCAGCGTCTATACTTTGTGACGGGATTTTATTGATAATTCTCTTACGCATAGGACGAATAAACCCAAAATCTAACGCCTTAAATAATTCAACCCCAAATCGATGGGGTTGAATTACCGACTTAACTCAAATCAATTGAAACTTATAACGGTACAACCTTATTTGCACACGGACCCTTTTGACCTTGTCCGACTTCAAATTCTACTTGCTGACCTTCGTTTAGGGTTGCATAGCCGCCGCCAGCTTGAATTTCCGAGTGATGAACAAATAAATCTTTGCCACCATCATCTGGAGTAATAAAGCCAAAACCTTTACCCGCATCAAACCACTTTACTGTACCTGTACTCATACTGTTTTTTCCTATAATTTATATTCACTAACGACTATATGTCGTCACTTGTAACCGATTTATCGTCGCTTTCCGACACCGGCTGCGCATCCTGCGATTTACCATCCTCTACTCTTGCTTTTTGCAAGCGCTTCTCTTCCTTTTTCTTCTTCCTGGCTATTTCTCTTTGGCGCTTTTCAAAAGCGTAATTGGGCTTAGCCATGTATATCTCCTATAATTGGAAGCTCCAGTATACGTTATTTTTATACCAAAAGCGCATCAGAACTCTTTTTTTCAGAAAACAAATTTCACAATCAACGATCATAGAATGAATTTGTTCGGCGTTTCCTTTTCTATTAAACCGCAAATCATCTCGAGCAAGGAACAGTTACGCTCCCCCATCCATGCTCTCTTGATATAGATACTTCTGAAAGCCGACAAATACTCCCCTGATATTTTTAGGTTGTCCCAGCTCTGCAACAGCATCGTTCACATTGTGGTATTTCAGTTCCAGTAAACCTGCAACAAAGCTTTGACTTGAGGGGTAACTTGAGGGTCAACATGAGTGCTATCCTGCTCTTGCATCGCCCTCAAGATCGTTTTCAACATAAACCGTATAAACGGCGCGCAATCGATTTGTTGGGTGCTTTCATTGATGGCCTGATAGTACACGGCCTGATGTTTATGGATCAAACTCTCCACAGGCAGATGTGCAAACAACGGCTGCCAATACGCCAGAATCAAGGTCTGCCACATACAAACGACGTTTTGCATCCATCAATAACTATCCGGAAACTTAGGTGCCGAAATCCCTGGAATACCGGGTAATACAGGTTTGTCTTTAGTGCCACTGCCGACCACAAGCTGTGCTTTCATGCCTTTTTCAGTGTGTTGCGCAATATCGCAATGCACCAGATAGGTAAAAGGGATGCTGGGGACGATGAAGGTTCCGGTTTTGGTGAATTTTCCATTGACCTCGATATGAAACATGCCTTCCGGGTATAAATACTTCGGCAAACCATGCACCATCCATTGATGACGAATTTCATCGGTGTTTTCAAAAGTGACCTTGATCCGACTACAGGGTTTGACCTTCCATTCGTGGGCGTCATAGCCAAATACCGTCCCCGGATACGGCTTGGCAAACCGAGTGCCCGCTTTCACGGTGATGTGTACATCTTCACTGATTTTGGGGCAATCTTTGGGCAATTGATCCTTGTTTTCATTCATCACCATCCCTTCCCTGTCCATTTGCATCGCCATCCTGTGATGAGCATGTGGCGACATTGAATCTTCCGCCATGGCGAGTGACGAAAACATAAGCGGTAACAGCTTAATCCATTGTTTTTTCATGTTGTTTTTTCTGTAAGCGTTTTAACAGTACAATCATATAAATCAGCACCAGGAGCTGGAGCGCAAAAACACCCAGTTGTAAGGGATCGAGTTTTGGCCAGGAGAAGCCTGATTTTTTCGTCGCGTCTTTGTGTTTAATCGCCGCGTAAAAGCCGTTTTTATCCGATTGCATCCAGACTGGATATTTTTTCTGATAAAACTCTTGCGTAAAAAACGGCGACACATCCACGCCCTGCAACTTCGGCCTGCCGTTTTCACCTAAAAATGATTTGAACACAATGCTGCTGATGTTGCCACCGGGATAAATGCCATTGGTCGTTACGCCTTGTTCATGATGATCATGAAAGGTCCAGATACCGGCGCCCACATTGTTCAGTCCATCATTATGGGCATACAATGATAAATCAGCCCGTTGTGCGGCACCCAGCGTAAACACATCACGTTGAATGCGTTGTTTTTCGGTCAACTTGACACCATCGAAATGCGTGACCGTTGGCTTAAAGCCGTGCAGATGTAATGCCAAGGGCTCTTCACCGGCATTTAACACTCTCAGTTTTACTTTGTCATCCGGCTCAACCACGATTAACGATTCACGCAAGGTATAGGGAAATGAACGACCATTCAAAAGAAAATATTCTGCCGTTCTTTGGGTAATGTTGTACTCGCGATTAATCGATTTTGCCAACAAACGGGTGTCATTGTGGTGCTGAATCCGCTCATTGAGCTGCCGATCCAGATCCTGATAAACCAGATCATATTCCTGGCTGTATTCTTCATGCACAGCCTTTGATGGATGCCGCACTTTACCGGCGCCAATATTGAAGGTTTGCAGCCAGTTATCGGGTTTGTTTTCTTCCACCACAAACAGACCAATCAAACCCATCAGAACATGGGTATGCGCCTGCACATGACAATGATAAATCATACTGCCGGGTTGCCTGGGTTGCATTTCATAGTTGAAAACATGCCCCGGCATGGTCAATTTATTACTGGTTTGTGGCACACCATCATTCCCCTTGCCATCGGCACGTTGAAAGGGATGATCCACGCCATGAAAATGAATGCTGTGTGGAAAATAATGCGAATTTTCCAGCGTGACGATCACTTTATCTCCCTGCTCCACCCGAATCGTCGGCGACGGCGCGCGTAACAACGGATTGGCAACGATGCTGGCAAAATTTAAGGTCGACATGCCCCGGCTTTTAGGCGCAAACACCCACAGGCCCGGCTGGATACCCGGTGCAATATTAAAGGTTGCGACAGGTTTGCCCAAATCCGGCGAATAGCCATTCAGCTCGATGACTTCCAGACGAATATGAATTTCATCCGGGTCACCGTCGCCATCGATGTCGTTTTTTTTGATTAACGCATCTTCTGCCAGATGCGTTTTCATCAACGTGGCCATGGAAATATTGTTAGTGCCTTTAACAAACGCGGCCACCGCATACGGATTATCGGTTTGACAGACCGGCGATGCCGCAATCTCGACGCCTTCAATGGTAAAGTGCTTACGCCATTCGGCATTGGCCGATTTCGGGCAAAAAGGCTCGATCTTACCCAGAAACGTTTCCGCATTTTCAGGGGGAGGCGTATAGCCGGCCTGTGCGACAGAAACCAGGCTCAGCAATCCCGCCACCAGCGCACCGAATCGTTTAACAATCAATGCCAGCCTCCATATTGCTTGGTCGGATCACCACGAAAGCCTGTTGAGGTTTTATTCGCGTCCGGCACATGCACCATGCTTTCCGAAGCCAAAACAATATTGCGGTGGCTGTAGCCCCCTAATTCCTTGGCTTTTTTGGCAATGCGGGTGGTTAAATCATTGATGTCGTAACCGGTCATGGATGCATAGGCAACCACCGAGGTCATTTCCTCTGCATCCTGGCTATTTTCATCGGGATAAAATTTCAATTCGATCGGCAATTCCGTACCCGCAGGAATAGCAATCGCATAGTCACCATTATTCTTGACCTCGGCACTGGCCAGTACATTGCCTTTTAAATCAACCGCCTTAACGGTACCGGATTTTATCGGGCCTTTTTCATTGCTGACTTTGCCGGATAATGTCGTTTTTTGTTTAAAAACCTGCGCTTTTGTCTGCGTGTAGGCTTTCATGGCGCTGGATTTTTCATCGCCACCACAGGCCGTAAGCACGACCACCATCAAACCGAATAATAAAAATGTGGATTGTTTTTTCATTGTCCTTCCTCTCTCAACTTATTGTTATAAATGTATTTTTCTTTTCTGGTTCCCAAACTCGTTTGGGAACTACAGGTTTAGACGCTCTGTTTCGCGTCGTTTGGTTTGTTATAGCACAACAACCGGAGCTGTGAGAGCATGCATTTTAGACCCAAACGATACATTATAGTCACATAACACATATTTTATTATATTCTAATATTCCTTATCATAAAGCCGCAATTTCCGCTTCGGTTAAATAACAGCCTGGATCTTCCTGCCACGGGTCACCATACACCTGCTCCGCGCGTACCCGGGTATTGCCATTGCAAACAGCCTGCCAGGCACATGTACCACAACGGCCTTTAAGCGGCCTGGGCGAGGCTTTCAAACCCGCCATTAAAGGATCGGACAAATCCTGCCAGATTTCCGAAAATGGCCGCTGTTTGACATTGCCCAGGTCATAATGCCACCAAAATGTATCGGGGTGCACATGCCCCAGATTGTCGATATTGGCCACATTGACCCCAGAGGCATTGCCGCCCCACTGCTGCAGACGTTGTTGCATAACGTCTGCCTGCTGTGGAAATTTTCGGCGCACCCAATGTAAAAAATAAACGGCATCGGCATCATTATTGCCGGTCACAATTTCCTTATGGTTGCCCTGCTGTTCCCAGCGCAAACCGGTTTCAATCAACAGATCCATCACCGCGCGGGTCATCTGGAAAAAGGCATCATCCTTACGATTTCGATTCCCTCGCCCGCCATAATTTAAATGCGATAAATAAAATTTATCAATCTGCTCCTGTTCAACCAACTGCAAAATAGCCGGAAAGTCATCGGCATTATCCTGTGTCAGGGTAAACCGAACACCCGCTTTAATACCGTGTTCACGACACAAACGAATGCCCGCCATAGCCGCATCGAATGAACCTGCCTTTTGGCGAAACTTGTCATGAGTGGCACCGATACCATCGAGACTGATGCCGATATATTGATACCCTATCTCGGCAATCCGTTCAATATTCTGCGAATTAATCAATGTACCATTGCTGGATAGGGCGACATAAAAACCCATGGCTTTGGCGCGTCGGGAAATTTCAAATATATGAGGATGTAACAACGGCTCACCACCCGATAAAATCAGTACCGGCACTTGAAAATCATGCAAGTCATCCATGACCCGATAAATGTCTTCAAGACTCAATTCACCGGGAAAATCGACATCAGCCGAGGTGGTGTAACAATGTTTGCAGGTTAAATTACAACGCCGGATCAGGTTCCAGATAACAACGGGGGCTTTGGGTTTACGGACGGATTTGAGTGGCGATGGTTGCAATAATTCGCGTATATACTGGCTTAACCGAAACATCAGCGTATCCTCAGCCCGGTTTTTTTCAGGATACGGGTGCTATAAAGAATTTCATGCCCGCGATTATAATCCCCCAACAAGGCCGCGATTTCAGCGATCTGTCGTTCCACACCGGCTTGTTCGGTGCTATGTACCATGGCGAAAAAATTATACGGCCATTCCGGTAAATGGCGGGGACGTTGATAGCAATGACTGACAAAATCCAGTTGCCCGAGATGCTCACCCAGGCGATCGACATGCGCATCCTCAATATCCCAAACCGACATACCGTTGAAACGATAATCCAGTTTATAATGATTCGGCACGGCGGCGATACGGCGAATTATGCCAGCGTTTTTCATCGCCTCAAGCCGTCGCATCAGCTGTTCGGCCGAAATATCCAGCTGCCGGGCCAGCCATTGATACGGTTCTGGCACCAAGGGCAAACCGGATTGCGTTAATTTGATGATTTTTCTGTCCAGACTATCCATTACACAGGCAACCTAAGACCAACAAAATATTCTTTCTTTTTAGGCATGTCATACACTTTAAGTCCTGTTTTCTCGCTAATGTCCTGTAATATGTACTGAATCTGTTCAGGACGTTCCGTAGCCAGTACAAACCACATATTAAAGCGGTGTTGACGGGCGTAATTATGCGCGACTTCAGGAAAACTATTGATTATTTCGGCGACCTCATCGAAACGCTGCTCAGGAACCTGCATGGCCGCCAAGGTCAAACCGCCGCCCATTTTCTCAGCATGAAACATCGGCCCGAATCGACTCAGCACACCCGTTTGCAGCAGACGTTCCAGGCGTTGCAAGAGTTCATCCACATCAATTCCAAGCCGTTCGGCTACGTTTTGATAGGGGGCCTCACAAATCGGAAAATCGTCCTGTAACAAATTGATGATTGCTTTATCCAGATTATCCATCGGCCTTTTCCGTTTGCAAAACAGGATACAGCGCGCCGCGTTGCTTAAAACAGCGCGTACTAAACAAAACCTGATATGAAAAATCCTGTAAGTGACAGCGCCTGATCAACGCATCAATCTGCTGCAATACCGTCTCCCGATCTTTACCATAGACCATGCAATAGAGATTATAAGGCCAGATGCCCGGTTTGCGCGGCCTTTGATAGCACAAAGAGACATAATGAATCTGACTGAGCGCCTGCCCCACCCTCTCGACGTGTGCATCCGGCACATTCCAGACAATCATCGCATTCGCACGATAGCCCAGTACACGATGATTGACGATAACCCCAAAACGCTTGATGACGCCAGTTTTCTTCAAATATTGAATACGCTCGATTAAATCCTGCTCGGAAAGCGCTAAAGTATCAGCCAATTGAGCATAAGGCTCAGGACATACCGGTAAGCCTTGTTGCAACAGCTCCAGCAATTGATAATCGAGCTCATCCATCGCTTAAGTCCAATTCAAAACCCAGGTCGATAAAATAGTCTTTTAGCAGTGGAAATTGTAGTACCGGAAACCCGGTTTGCTGCTCAATATCGGCAACAACCGCATCCAGGTGAGACTGGTTTTCACCGATCAATACAAACCACAGATTCAGCGAGTTTTCCCGTTCATAATTATGATTGACTTCCTGAAACTGATTGATTATTTCAGCGACTTCCGTTAAGGCCGATGTCGGCACGGCCATTGCCGCCAACATGCTTTTACCGATTTTATTGACTTGAATGATGCTGCCGATACGATGAACAAGGTTTTGATTATGCAATGCCTGCATAGCTTCCAACACCGCCTGCTCGCTGACACCGAGCCGCTCGGCAATGGCCCGGTATGGCCGACGTTCCAGGGGAAAATCATGCTGAAAATCATTCAGCAATTGTTTTTCGAGTGCGGTTAAGGCCATTACAAACCCAGTTGATAAGCGCGTGAGGTAAAAAAGATACCGCTTGGCCTGGCGGCTGGTAATCGGGCTAATGCTTTAAAACTGGCCGTATCATAAACGACCAGTTGATTATCATCACGGACAGAAACCCAAACCTGTTCACCCCGCGGCGTAAATTCCATATGCAAAACGGCCTTGCCCGGCTGTAAATGTTTGATGATGGAAAAATCCTTGACGTCAATCACCTGAATATGACTATTATCCGGAAACGCAAAATTAACCCAGATATGCCGCCCATCGGGGCGCGCCATAACAAAAACCGGTTGTCCCAAGACCGGAATGGTTTTAACCAGACGCCAGCTTCGCTTGTCAACTACCCACACTTCATGGCGCCCAATCGCCGGTAAAAACAACAGATTTCCGGTATCGGCCCACCCTTCCAGGTGCGGCATTTTATACACCGGCAGCTTATCATCATTTTTAGAAAAATCCGGCAGCAAGCGTTTAACCCCCCGCTCTGGCTGCCATAAATCCAGCAGTGCAAAACCCGGCTCGCCAAACAAGCCGGCAATATAGTAACGACCATTATCCGATAACAAGGCATCATACGGTTGATGACCGATGTTTTTAAATTTTTGCACAACGGGGTGTTTGATATCCTGCACATTCAACAGCCATATTTCTCCGGCATCAAACAGGCTGAAGGCAAATCCCTGCCCCGGCGTATCGACCAGGCCAACCACACGAGATGGCTTTCCCTGGTCATCGACAGCCGGAATATCGGCCAATAATTCCAGAGTGTCACTGGAAAAAATCTTGACGCCGCCCGGCGCATAATTGGACACCGCAATCAAACGACCATCCTGCGAAATCGCGCCGCCGATACTGTTTTTGGCCTGGACAATGCGTTTGCTGATTTTATTTTGCAATAAATCAATTTTGGTCAAGCCGCCATCACGCCCGAACACATAGGCATAACGTTGATCGCGGGAAAAAACGACAGAGGCATGGGACAAATCACCCAGACCGTCAATTTTCGCCAGAATGTCCCGGTGACTGGTATTAACCAGCAACACGCTGCCCTCCGCCCTTTCGATAACGACACCCAAATCGCCGGTCGCACGAAGCTCAGCAACAGCCGATAAAGAAAAAGCAATTAGAATAAAAAAGACGCTGCGGACAAACATATTCAGTCAACGTAAAATCAAAACATTTATCCTATCATAAAGATAAAATTTTCCATTCTTCAATGCGCTAATGTGCAATAGATAAAATACCTATATGGTGAGTCACCTTAATGTCAGGTGACAGAAACCGTAAACCCCAAACGTTCTATTTTTTGGGCGAATGCCTGCATTTCAGTCGATGTTAACGCGCGTAATTCATGGGCTTCAGGCTGTAAAGAAGGTCGCGCCAGGGTATAAAGCATCACGTCCTGAATATCGCATTGCGCCTTGATTTGCTGAAAAAACTGTAAAAACGGCTCTTGCGCCTGTTCATTCCAGGGAAAGCGTGGGTAATCGAACAAACAGGTTTGAATCTTGCTGTGACACAGCTGACTACTATATTGTAATTTTTCAATAATCCGTTCATTATCATCTCGGCAATCATTGATCATTTTGCGTCCGTCCAGATTGCCGCCATCAATCTTGAACCAGACTTCGCCGCCATAATCATGCAAACGCTGCAAGCCCTGCTGCACGTTTTTTTGATGCATCAGACTGCCATTAGTGATTAAAACAAAATGACAACGGGGTAAAACCTGATAGTGCAATGCGGTTTCAGCAACCAAATCAATCGCGCGTGCAAATTCTTGTACGCTGGTCGGCTCGCCATTCCCCGACAAGGCAATATCTTTAATCTGTTGCAATGATTCCGGCACATTGAATTGCGTGTAAAACGTACCGGCCTTCAGCTGCTGGAAGAAACAATGTAATTCTTTTTCCAACACTGTGAAATCAATCAATGGCGCAACACCACGCTGTAAATCGGGCACCTGGCAATAAACACAACGCCAGTTGCAGGCATTATTGGTATTGAAGTTGATGCCGATCGACACCCCTCCAGCGCGCCGGGAAAGGACAGGATAAACATATTTAAGCCCGGCAATATCGCGGCTATGATCGGTTGTGGATAATTGTTTCATGTTTTTGATAAATGTTATTCTCAGTACAGCATACATTTTTTAGCATGATGACTAAAGTCCAAATAATCACATTCAAAGCCTTTTGGAACAGACTCAAAACATGATATTCTTAACGATTCGAGTGGTTATTCATTAGTTGTAAATTTTTTGGAGTTTAAAAATGAGCGAAAGAATTGTGATGAGAACGGGTGAAGCATTAGTTGCCGGCGGCCCTCCTGGAACGGCGGCGGAACCTGAAATTGTTATCGGCGAACTGGATGGCCCGGTCGGCACGGCACTGGCAACATTGACGGGTGATCAAACAAAAGGTCATTCCAAGGTTTTTGCGATTTTAAATACCGATATTCAGGTGCGCCCTGTGACCTTGATGGTCAGCAAAGTTACGGTCAACAACAGTCGTTATACCAACATCCTGATGGGTACCGTGCAAGCGGCTATCGCCAATGGTGTTCTCGATGCTGTTCGCGCAGGCGATATTCCAAAAGAAAAAGCCAATGATTTAGGGATTATCTGCTCGGTTTGGTTAAACCCCAGCGTTGCAACCGATGACAACCTGGATCACCAGATCCTGTTCGACATCCACCGTAAAGCGACGGCACAGGCCATTCATAAAGCGATGACCAATACACCCGATATCGACTGGTTATTGGAAAACCAGGACAAGATTACCCATAAGTATTTTCAAATGGGTTTGGATGGAAAAATCTAAACCTGCGCTTTACTCGATACACAAAAAACCCCGCTTCTGCGGGGTTTTTTATGCCAGTCCTAGGCTTTATTTTTCTGATATTTCCGATAATTTATTGATATTTTCAAACCGGCAAAACGCCCTGCCATCTTGATCAGTTCATGCGTTTTTTTATCAAAAGTCAGTTTTAACTCGCTTAACGCCCGATCTTCATAGCCTTCTTCGATATCATGCGCTTCAAGTTGAAAATGATAGAGATATATCTCCTGATCGCCCCGGTCTTCAATGCTCAATGGTTCACCTAAATGGGTCACGACAGTTTGTTTTAAAGGCAGTGGTGCCGCTATTTTTTTAACTTTACTGGTATCGACTTTTAATTGCTTATCCTCGGTATTGATATCGGCGCTACCTAAAGAGCGAAACGACATTTCCAGAAAAGCCGGTGGCGCGATTTGTAAAAATAAAGGCGAAAAGATCCAGCGGCTGATTCTGTCATCCTTATTGAAGATTAAATCGATATAAAAACTGACTTCCGGCTTGATGACATGACCGTTGGTATCAATTTTTCGGAAGATATAGCGAAATATTTTGCCATCAGCGGTGACGATTTCCCGACTGGGTCGGAGTTTGGCTAATTTCACAAAGTCATCACTATAAAGAATAGGATCTTTGAAATCGACCCTAAAGTTTTTATCGGCGTGAATCGAAAAATTCTCATCAAACTCGTCCATTTGCAGATAAGTTTGATAGGCACGAACCCAGTAAAAACACCCCGTCATGGACATCAACAGGCTAAAGACTAAAATGAGACGCAGCAAACGCCCTGCCCTGTTTTTCATTATGGTTTCCTAATGGCGCGTTTCAGGATTTTCGAGTGTTGCCGAAACTTTCTCCAACAAAGATTCCAGCGCCTGCCGATCAAAATGATAGCGCTGTCCACAAAATTGACAGGCTACCGTCACTTCACCCTGCTCTTTCAACAGTCGTTGTAACGCATCCTGACCTAACGTCACCAGGGTTTCGGCGGTTTTATCTTTAGAACAGGTGCAATAAAACTGTACGGGTTCCGGCTCGAACACTCTAACCTGTTCTTCATGAAACAAACGATGTAATATTTCTTCGGCATCCAGCGATAGCATTTCCTGTTCAGTGATGGTGTGCGCCAGCGTCGAAATTCGTTCCCAATCTTTTCGATAGTTTTCCTGATCAGGAAGTTCCTGAATCATGAGTCCTGCCGCCTGGGTGTCGTTGGCAAACAGCCACAGCCGCGTCTCGAGTTGTTCGGATTTTTTAAAATAGGTTTCCAGCAAACCGGCCAATGTTGGTTGTTCCAGCGGCACGATGCCCTGATAGGGCTCACCAATCCCGGATTCAATCGTGATTACCAAATGCCCTTGTCCCATCATCTGTTGCAGTGTTTCGCCGCTGACCTTATCAGCGCTGCGCACGAATGCCCGCACTTTTCGATCATGCGTCGATTGCGCCACCAGGGTTTTTAAGTCACCATCCCCTTGCGCTTGTAAAATCAATGCACCTTTGAATTTAATTGTTGCTGACAATAACACTGCCGCCACCAAGGCCTGACCAAGTTGAGACGCTACCGCCGAATTAACAATTCTTTGATGCTGTTTAGCCTGGAGCCAGCTTTTTTCCAAACGCACCCACTCGCCCCGCACACCGGCATTTTCAAACAAAAATCGCCTTAATTGGTCTTGTTGTTTCATTTTTTCTTACCAAAGTTTTGAAAGATTGCGTCTATAATAAGCGGCTTTTTTCACACTAATCAATACCCAAGGCTTGAAATCCTTTATGTTATTACTTTCAAAGAAACAGGACTGGCTCGGCAATGTTCGTGCCGATGTTCTCGCCGGCACGGTCGTCGCGCTGGCGCTGATTCCCGAAGCCATCGCGTTTTCCATTATTGCGGGGGTCGATCCTAAAGTCGGTCTCTATGCGTCCTTCTGTATTGCTGTCATCACGGCCTTTCTTGGTGGCAGACCCGGCATGATTTCTGCCGCAACCGGTGCTATGGCATTGCTGATGGTCACACTGGTTAAAGAGCATGGCCTGCAGTATCTGTTGGCCACGACTTTGTTAACGGGCGTTATTCAAATTATTTTTGGCTATTTGAAACTCGGAAAATTCATGAGTTTTGTCGCCAAATCGGTCGTCACAGGTTTTGTCAATGCTCTGGCTATTTTGATTTTTATGGCGCAATTACCCGAATTGACCGATGCACCCTGGCAGGTTTATGCGATGACCGCTGCAGGCCTGGGCATTATTTACCTGTTTCCCTATGTTCCTGTCATCGGCAAATTGCTGCCTTCGCCGCTGGTGTGCATCATCATCCTGTCGGCCGTTGCTATTTATTGGCAAATCGATATTCATTCCGTTGGGGATATGGGCGAATTGCCCGATACCTTGCCGATGTTCCTGCTGCCTGATGTTCCACTTAATGTTGAAACCCTGAAAATCATTCTACCTTACGCCCTGCCGTTAGCCGTTGTCGGCTTGCTGGAATCATTAATGACAGCGACCATTATCGACGATCTGACCGATACCGACAGCGATAAAAACCGCGAATGTAAAGCGCAAGGGTTTGCCAATATCGGCGCCGGCTTATTGGGCGGCATGGCAGGCTGCGCCATGATTGGACAATCGGTTATCAATGTAAAGTCAGGGGGGCGCGGGCGTCTGTCCACGCTGGTCGCCGGCATTTTTCTGCTGATTATGGTGGTATTTTTAGATCAATGGATACAGCAAATTCCAATGGCGGCCCTGGTTGCGGTGATGATTATGGTTTCAATTGGTACCTTCAGCTGGAGTTCCATTATCAATCTGAAATCATATCCACTTTCAGCGAATATCATTATGCTGTCCACCGTCATCGTCGTGGTCTGGACGCATAACCTGGCACTGGGCGTGTTAATTGGCGTTTTATTGGCTGCGCTATTTTTTGCCAATAAAATCAGTCATTTTATGTATGTCAATTCGGAGATAGACGAATCGGAGAGCACCCGTGTTTATCATGTGCATGGGCAGGTATTTTTTAATTCCGCAGACAAATTTATTCGCTTCTTTGATTTCAAAGAAGCTGTCGATAACGTTATCATTGACCTTGAGCATGCCCATTTCTGGGATTTATCCGCCGTCGATGCTCTGGACAAAGTCGTTCTAAAATTTCGTCGTGAAGGAACCGATGTTGAAATCACCGGCTTGAACGAAGCCAGTTCAACCATCATTGACCGATTTGGCGTTCATGAACAACCTGAAGACATTGAAAAAATTATGGGAGGCCATTAAATGACAACATCAACACCACAGGTTATCGCCTGTATCGACGGCTCAAAGCTGACCGAATCGGTTTGTGATTACGCGGCCTGGATTGCAAAAAAAACAGCTGCACCGCTCAATCTGCTCCATACCATCAACCATCATCATGAAGCCGCATTAAAAACCGATATCACCGGTAATATCGGTCTCGGCAGCCAGGAGCAGTTGCGTGATGAAATTGCCCGATTAGAAGCCGAACAGAGTAAATTAAAATTAAAACAGGGAAAACTGTTATTAGAAGCGGCTAAAAAGCGGGTGCAGGCTGTCGGCATCGAAGCGCCTGTCTGCACTAAACGGCATGGTGACTTGATTGAAGCTGTTATCGAAATGGAGCCGTTGGTTCGTGTTTTGGTATTGGGACTCAGAGGTCAGGTGCATCAAGACCAAGCTCAGCAGATCGGCGCCAAACTGGAAGCGATTATTCGTTCACTTCACAAACCGATTTTTATCGTCAACCAACCCTTTAAGCAACCCCAACGCCTCATGCTGGCTTATGATGGCGGCAAAGCGGCGGAAAAAGCCGTTGATATGGTCGCAACCAGCCCGCTCTACAAAAACAAGATTTGTCATCTGGTTTGCGTCAATAAAGATGAAACGCTGCTGCAAAAAGCGGTGAAAAAACTTAAAGCCAGTGAACTTGCCGAACTGACCCCGGTGCAACTCAATGGTAAACCGGAAACGGTCTTATGGGACTATCAGCAGCAACATGACATTGATCTTGTCGTGATGGGCGCATTCAGCCATACCCGTCTCCATGAAATGCTACTGGGCAGTTTCACCCATAAAATGCTCATTAAGGCACAAAAACCGATATTATTGCTACGTTAATTCCCCATAAGATAACAACCACACACGTTAACGACACGCTCCACCCATCATGTCATTGCTGTTCATTTCCAAAAATACGTCTGAACAGTTACAATTGCAGGATTAACACGACATCCACTGAATTTCATTAGGGCGAATAATGAATAAAAGCTTAAACACCGACATCGCGACCCACACCGACATCGATCCTGAAGAAACACGGGAATGGATTGAGGCGCTGGAATCGGTTATTACCAATGAAGGTAAGGAACGCGCAGGTTATCTGATCGAAACACTGGTCAATGCCGCGCGTAAGGCCGGAACCGACATCCCGTTCAGCGCAACGACACCCTACATCAATACCATTCCGGTCGATCAGCAGCCTAAATATCCCGGCAAAACCGATATTGAACGCACCATTCGATCCTATATCCGCTGGAATGCGATGATGATGGTGCTGCGTGCCAACAAACACACCAACGTCGGCGGCCATATCGCCAGTTTCGCCTCGGCCATCACCCTTTATGATGTCGGCCAGAATCATTTCTGGCATGGTGCCAACGACAATCACGGCGGCGATTTGCTTTTCATTCAGGGCCATTCGGCACCCGGCACCTACGCCCATGCCTTCTTGTTAGGCCGGCTGGACGAAGAGCAACTGGATAATTTCCGCCAGGAAGTCGGCGGTAATGGCTTATCATCCTATCCGCATCCTTGGCTGATGCCGAATTTCTGGCAATTTCCAACCGTTTCGATGGGCTTAGGCCCTATCATGGCCATTTATCAGGCCCGATTCATGCGTTACATGCAAGATCGGGGCATAACGACGACCGAAGGTCGTAAAGTGTGGGCGTTTTTAGGTGATGGCGAATGTGACGAACCTGAAACATTAGGTGCCATCGGTCTGGCCGGTCGTGAACACCTCGACAATCTGGTCTTTGTCATCAACTGTAACCTGCAACGCCTGGATGGCCCGGTACGGGGTAATGGCAAAATCATTCAGGAACTGGAAGGCGTTTTTCGAGGCGCAGGCTGGAATGTCATTAAAGTCATTTGGGGACGACGATGGGATCCGTTATTGGCGCGCGATAAAGACGGTTTGATTGTAAAACGTATGATGGAATGCGTGGATGGTGATTATCAAACATTCAAATCCAAAGATGGCGCCTATGTGCGTGAAAAATTCTTCAATACGCCCGAACTTCAGGCACTGGTTGCCGATTACACCGATCGTGACATCTGGGAATTAAACCGGGGCGGCCACGATCCGCTCAAAGTTTTTGCCGCCTACAAAGCCGCGGTTGAACATGAAGGTCAGCCGACCGTGATTCTGGCGAAAACCATTAAAGGCTATGGCATGGGCGCGTCAGGACAGGCGCAAAACACCAGCCATCAGCAAAAGAAAATGAGCATGGAATCCATTCGTAATATCCGCGACCGCTATCAACTTCCCGTCAGCGATGAAGAACTGGAAGGCTTGCCTTATCTGAAACTGCCGGAAGATTCCAAAGAACTGGCCTATCTGCGTCAACGCCGGGTTGATTTAGATGGTTATCTTCCGGCCCGACGTGAAAAAGCCTACCCGCTTGAAATTCCGCCGCTGGAAACCTTTAAAGCGATGCTGGAAGGCCCGGGAGAAGGTCACGAAATCTCGACGACCATGGCATTTGTCCGCATCCTCAACCAGCTGACTAAGGATAAACAAATCGGTAAACGGGTGGTGCCCATCGTACCGGATGAATCGCGAACGTTTGGCATGGAAAGTATGTTCCGTCAGCTTGGTATCTGGTCTCATGTCGGTCAGCTTTATACCCCGCAAGACGCCGAACAATTGCTGTTTTACAAAGAAGACCAGCATGGTCAGGTTTTGCAGGAAGGCATTAACGAAGCCGGCGGCTTATGTGATTTTATTGCCGCAGGGACAGCCTACTCCACCCACGGCGTACCGATGATTCCGTTCTTCATCTATTACTCCATGTTTGGCTTTCAACGTGTCGGTGATTTAATCTGGGCCGCTGCGGATCAACGCACACGAGGCTTTCTGCTGGGCGGAACGGCTGGACGCACCACCCTGAACGGTGAAGGTCTACAACATGAAGATGGCCATAGTCATTTAATGTCCGCTACAGTCCCCAACTGTTACAGCTACGACCCCACCTTTGCTTATGAACTGGCCGTCATTATTCATCACGGTCTGCAACGCATGTATGTTGATCAGGAAGATGTGTTCTATTACATCACCCTGATGAATGAAAATTATGAACACCCCTCCATGCCTGAAGGTGTCCACGACGATATTTTGAAAGGCATGTATCTGTTCAAAAAAGGTGGCGGTATTCGCAGTAACAAGCCGCGCGTTCAATTGCTGGGCTCGGGCACCATTTTCTGTGAAGCAATTAAAGCGGCCGATTTGTTACGCGAAGACTGGGGCGTTGAAGCCGATTTATGGAGCTGTCCAAGCTTTACCCAACTGGCACGCGATGGTCAGGCCTGTGAACGCTGGAACCGCCTGCACCCCACGGAAAAACCGCGTCAGCCACATGTCAGCCACTGTCTTGAAAAAGCCAAAGGTCCGGTTGTTGCGGCGACCGACTATATGCGTCTGTTTGCCGAACAGATAAGGCCGCTTATCAAGCAACCTTATCGAGTACTGGGCACAGATGGTTTTGGCCGCTCCGACACGCGTGAAAACCTGCGTAAATTCTTTGAAGTCGATCGTTATCATATCGCAGTCGCTGCGCTTTACAGCCTGGTTGAACAAGACGAATTGGAGGCAAACACCATAGAGGTCGCACTGGCAAAATATAATATCGACACGGACGCTCAGTCGCCGTGGTTAAAATAAAGGAAGGTTATATGGCAACACAAGACATTAAAGTGCCCGACCTGGGTAACGTTGATAATATTGACGTGATCGAGGTTCTGGTGCATCCCGGTGACAAGGTCGAACTGGAACAAACACTTGCCGTTCTGGAAACCGACAAAGCTACCATGGATCTACCGGCCAGCGCCGCGGGTGAAGTAGAACAAGTCCATATTAAGGTAGGCGACAAGGTCAGTGAAGGGTCACTGGTGGTTACACTGAACAGCAGTGAGGCCAGCAGCCCACAGCCTGAAGAAAAAGCCAAAGTTGACGTTGAAGCACCTGAAAATCAGCCGCCTGAAACGCCTGCGGCGACCGTGGCTGAGCCTGTAGAAACCGTGGCAGCAACACAGCCGGCAAGCGACCGTCCGCCTTTGACACCGATGAGCAATGCGGCGCATAAAATTCATGCGACACCGAGTGTACGCCTGTTTGCACGTGAACTCGGTGTCGATATTCATCAAATTCCCGAAGGTAGTGGTCGCAAGGGGCGCATTTTAAAAGACGATATTAAAAAATTCGTTAAAAGCCTGATTCAATCCGGCAATGCACAAACCGGCGCCGGGATTCCACCAATTCCGGCCGTTGATTTCAGCCAGTTTGGTGAAACGGAAGAAAAGCCCTTAAGTAAAATTAAAAAAATGACCGGGCAAAACATGACGCGGGTGTGGCTGAACGTGCCGATGGTCACCTACCATGATGAAGTTGACATCACCGAGTTGGAGGCTTTTCGGAAAGCGACCAATGCGGACAAAAACAATGACATCCGGCTAACCGCGCTGGTTTTCATTATGAAAGCGCTGGTGGCGGCGATGAAACAATTCCCGGCCTTTAACAGCTCGCTTTCTGCCGACGGCGAAAACCTCATTTTCAAACACTATTTCCATATTGGTATCGCCGTCGATACGCCGAATGGTCTGGTGGTGCCGGTGATTCGTGATGTCGATCAAAAAGGTATTTTCCAATTATCCGAAGAACTGGGCGAAAAAAGCGCACTTGCCCGCAAAGGCCGACTACTGCCACAAGACATGCAAGGTGGCTGCATGACTATTTCCAGCCTGGGCGGCATTGGCGGCACCGCCTTCACGCCGATCGTCAATGCCCCGGAAGTCGCTATTTTGGGGGTAACCCGCGCTAAAATGCAGCCGGTCTGGGATGGTGAACAGTTTATTCCACGATTAATGCTGCCACTTGATCTGAGCTATGATCACCGTGTCATTGATGGTGCTGAGGGCGCACGCTTCATGGAAGCGGTTAAATCCTATCTCGGCGATATTCGCCGTTTAATTCTTTAAATAAGGAGTCAGCGTATGTCTGCTAATTCACCCCTTAACGCAGAAGTTCTGGTACTGGGCGGAGGCCCGGGGGGCTACACGGCCGCCTTTCGTGCCGCTGACTTGGGTAAACAGGTCGTCCTGGTCGAGAAGTATCCAGTCTTAGGCGGTGTTTGCCTGAATGTCGGCTGTATTCCATCAAAAGCCCTGCTGCATATCGCACAAGTCATTCATGAAGCCGATGAAATGGCCTCACATGGTGTTAGTTTTGGCAAGCCCCAAATAGACCTGGATAAAATCCGCCACTTTAAAAAAAGCGTCATCAAAACCTTGAATCAGGGCCTGGACGGTCTGGTCAAGCAACGCAAGATCACCCGCTTGCAAGGCACGGGTCAATTTACATCGGCCAATACACTCGACCTCAGTACCGAAGATGGCGTCCAAACCATTACCTTTGAAAATGCGATTATCGCCGCCGGCTCCAGCCCAACCCAGATTCCGGTTTTTCCAAATGATGACCCGCGGCTGATGGATTCCACCGACGCCTTGGCGTTGGAAGATATACCCGAAAAACTGCTGATTGTCGGTGGTGGTATTATTGGTCTTGAAATGGCTACCGTATATCACGCGCTTGGCTCCAAAATCAGTATCGTAGAATTGATGCCGCAAATCATCCCCGGATGTGATAAAGATCTGGTATTGCCGCTGCAAAAACGCATCAAAAAACAGTACGACAACATCTGGCTTAAAACCAGGGTCAGTGCTATCGAGCCGACCGATGCCGGCCTTAAAGTCAGCTTTGATGGCGATAAAGCACCGCAATCTGACGTCTTCGATAAAGTTCTGGTCGCCGTCGGTCGCAGGCCGAACGGACTTAAAATCGGTGCCGATAAAGCCGGTATCAAGGTTGATGAAGCCGGCTTTATTGCAGTTGACAAGCAGCAACGCACCAATATCCCACATATTTTTGCCATCGGCGATATTGTTGGCAATCCGATGCTGGCACACAAAGCCTCACACGAAGGCAAAGTCGCCGCCGAAGTCATCGCCGGCCAGAAATCCGCTTTCGAAGCCTTGACCATTCCTTCCGTGGCTTATACCGACCCTGAAATCGCGTGGATGGGCATGACCGAAAATGAGGCGAAAGAACACGGTATTGTTTATGAAAAAGGTGCTTTCCCGTGGGCTGCCAGTGGCCGTGCATTAAGCCTGGGTCGCAATGAAGGCCTCACTAAAGTATTATGTGATAAAGAAACGGGTCGTATCATCGGCACCGGTATGGTCGGTCCGAATGCCGGCGAATTAATTTCCGAAGCGACACTGGCGCTGGAGATGGGCGCAGATGCAGAAGACATCGGCTTAACGATTCATCCGCACCCAACGCTGTCAGAAACCTTCGCCTTTGCGGCGGAAATGATTTCAGGCAGCATCACCGATCTTTACATCAAGAAAAAATAATGCATACTGATTTTTCTAACTCTCAAGGAGAACAAAATGACTGAAAACTGGATTGCCCCATCAATTTTATCGGCTGACTTTGCCCGTTTAGGCGAAGAAGTTGATAATGTTCTGGCCGCTGGCGCGGATGTTGTTCATTTCGACGTTATGGACAACCACTTCGTCCCGAATCTGACCATTGGCCCTTTGGTTTGTGATGCGCTGAGAAAACACGGCGTCACCGCACCCATCGACGTGCATTTAATGATCGAACCGGTAGACCGTATCATCCCTGATTTTGCCAAAGCCGGCGCAAGCTTTATCACCTTCCATCCGGAAGCCTCTGTCCATATTGACAGAACATTACAATTAATCAAGGACAATGGCTGTAAAGCCGGTCTGGTATTCAACCCGGGCACGCCACTCGATTATCTGGACTATGTTATGGACAAACTGGACATGATTCTGTTGATGTCAGTCAACCCCGGCTTCGGCGGCCAGTCCTTCATTCCATCGGCATTGGATAAACTGCGTCAGGTCAGACAACGTATCGACGACAGTGGCCTGGATATTCGTCTTGAAATTGACGGCGGCGTAAAGGTCGATAATATCCGCGCCATTAAAGAAGCCGGCGCCGACACCTTTGTCGCCGGTTCTGCCATTTTTAGCCAGTCTGACTACAAACAAGTTATCGACGATATGCGTGCTGAAATCGCCAAAGCGGGATAATTCTTCACTATCCCAGCCCGTATTCTCATGTATAGCGTGAGAATACGGTTATGGCACGGGGCTGAAGTAACGGATAATTTATCGGGCTAAACACGCCGCCCTACCCTCCCTACCCGCCGATCATCATCGCTGCTCACAGTGTTTGATGCGGCTTTTAAAGCCTTGTCACGGCTAAACCAACTGTCACGGAATTTACAGGGTAAACGCATTAAATAATTAGTTAAATAAAATCAATGTGTTATGGATTATGCAATTTGCACATCAGCTCTGACGCCCATGCTAAACGGCGTGTTTTTTACGTCCGCTTTAGCTACTTATTAGCACTTTTTTGGTGTGACACATACTCATCGAGTAATTGCCGAATTATTTTTTGGTATTGCATGTGATGTTTTTTTGCAGTGTCTTTAAAATAGGCAACACTCTCAGAACTAAGCGAGATTGTGACTTTAGTGTTTTATTGTTTATGTGCAAGCTCTTCAGGTGATGGCAGAAAATCAGGTATTAACTTTAAATCACCGATTGGCTCGTTACTATATTGAATTGTTTTGCTCATAGATCTTTTTACCTTTGCGCCAATAATCTGCATCGAATATACGGATGCAACCAGACCGATAAGTAAACCGAACACTGAGAATGCCGCTGCCTTGCTCGTTTAAACCAAAACAATAATGTAACTACTCAGCGTAAATTCATCTGTGGGCATAGGCTGTTGATTTATCAGGCTTCTGCAACAGGACGTTGCAGCAGAGCTTACAGGGACGTATTTACGCGTCCTTATAAATCAATAGCCTATGCCTTCAGCCCCAAACACGCTGAGTAGTTACACAATAATATCGTTTTTAATTTTGGCTGTGCTCTAAATCTTCTGCGATATCACGGTTTGTATCAAGGAAAGCATGTTGTGCTTCATAGAATGTAACACCATGTTTTCGTTGATTTTCTAGATTTTTTGTCTCATCCCATTGGAAGTCCTGTTCACTCATAGGATAAATACAGCACCGATATGGCTAAATAGACATACTTTTGTTTTTATGGGTGCTAATGCCCGAGTTGACAGGCGAATTTGCCCTGACGGAATTTTCTCTGATCCATCAAGAGAACAACAATTCTGGTATAGTAATAGAATTTTTGAGCCTTTATTTAAGTAATATGAGTATTTTGATCAAAACAGCGGACGAAATCGAAAAAATGCGGGTGGCCGGAAAACTGGCAGCAGAAGTTCTGGAGATGATTGAACCTTATGTTGTCGCTGGCGTAACGACGAATGAACTCGACCGCTTGTGTCATGATTATATTGTCAATGAGCAGCAGGCCATTCCGGCACCACTGAATTATCGCGGTTTTCCGAAATCGATTTGCACCTCCATTAACAATCAAATATGTCATGGCATTCCCAGTGACAAGAAGTTAAAAAATGGCGATATCGTCAATATTGATATTACTGTCATTAAAGACGGTTATCATGGCGATACCAGTAAGATGTTTTGCGTAGGCAAAGTCGCACCCCATGCCCAACGCTTGGTTGACGTAACACGCGAAGCCATGTTTTTAGGCATTGAGCAGGTCAAACCCGGTATCACGCTAGGCGATATCGGTCACGCGATTCAAACTCATGCCGAAAAGAATCGCTATTCTGTCGTGCGTGAATTTTGTGGCCACGGTATTGGCAAGAATTTTCATGAAGACCCGCACGTGATGCATTTTGGTAATCCCGGTGAAGGCATGGTGATTGAAGCCGGTATGATTTTTACCATTGAGCCGATGTTGAATATCGGCAAACGCCACATGAAAGTTCTAAAAGACGGCTGGACGGCAGTGACCAAAGACCGCAGCCTGTCGGCCCAATGGGAACATACGATTCTCGTCACCGATACCGGCCATGAAATTTTGACATTACGTCAGGAAGAACGTTAATTCAGTGCTTACACCTTCATTTTCCGTGTTTTTTGAACACGATAATCCGGCTCAGGCGTTTTGTGACAAGATCGCACAGAACCAGCTTGCCCTGAAGCAGCAATTTGACCCTGAACAAGCGCCCTATCCGTTATTAAAGGCAAATTCCGATTTTATCGATGCCGTGCTGGTATCGTGTTGGCAACATTTTTTTACCGATAGCGCGGCTCAGCACTGTTTGATCGCTACAGGCGGTTATGGACGTCAGGAACTTTTTCCTTTCTCCGATATTGATATTGCCATTTTAGTGCAGGCATCACCCGATGCCGCATTTAAACAAGCACTGTCAGCATTCAATAATTTTCTATGGGACATTGGCTTGAAACCGGGCATGGCTGTTCGCAGTCTGGAACAATCAATCAACGAAGCGCGAAATGATCAGACGATTCTGACCAACTTGATGGAGCTGCGTTTTCTTGATGGCGATCAACGTTTAGCGGATACCTTACATCAACGATTAAATGCGGAATCGTTATGGCCTTCCGAGGATTATTTTCTGGCGAAAATGGCCGAACAACGAAAACGCTATGAAAAATATCATGACAGCGCCTATAAACTCGAACCCAATATCAAGGAAGGCCCCGGCGGTATTCGCGATTTGCAGATCATTTCCTGGGTATTCAAGCATCATTATCACAGTAAGACCTTACGCGAGTTAATCAAATACCGTTTTTTACCGGCTTCTGAATATGAGGAACTGATTCATGCGCGCGACACATTGTGGCGTTTGCGTTTTGCACTTCATGTTTTAACCGGTCGCTGTGAAGACCGCCTGTTGTTTGATTATCAACGTGACCTGGCAAGTCAATTTGGTTTTTTAACGGCACAGGGCGAAAGTGACGTTGAAGCCTTCATGCATTTTTATTTTAGAACTGTGGTCAATATTGAGCAACTCAACGAGATGCTATTACAGTTGTTCAATGAGCGTTTTATTCTCAATCATAAAAAACCCAAATTGATCCCTGTTTCGCATGCATTTTCAGTAATTAATGGCTATGTTCAGGTCAACCATAATAAAGTCTTCGAAGAAAATCCACTGAACTTGCTGGCGATTTTTTTATTACAACAACAGTTACCCAGTATTAAAGGCATCCGAGCCAGTACCTTGCGTTTAATCCGCAAAAATATTGCTCTCATTGATGACGATTTTCGTCATAACAAAAAGGCCAATCAACTGTTTTTGCGTTTTTTCTCTCAAGGCAAGGGCCTGACTCATCAACTCCAGCGCATGAACCGCTATGGTATTTTAGGCGCCTATCTACCTGACTTTGCACATATTGTGGCACGCATGCAATATGATCTGTTTCATATTTATACGACGGATGAACATACACTTTTTGTGATCCGCAATTTAAGGCGCTTTGCGCTGGAAAAGCATAATGATGAATTACCCTTCTGTAATAATATTTTTTTGCTGATTCCAAAACCCGAACTGTTGTATCTGGCTGGATTGTTTCATGATATTGGCAAAGGCCGGAACGGTAATCACTCGATTATCGGTGCCGATATTGCCCGTCGATTTTGCCAACAGCATCTGTTGAGTGAACCGGATACGAATACCATAGTCTGGCTGGTCAAAAATCATCTGTTAATGTCGATAACCGCACAAAAAAAGGATATCAGTGATCCGGATATCATTTTTGAATTCGCAAGCCAGGTCGGAACCATTAAAAAGCTGAATTACCTGTATTTATTAACTGTCGCCGATATTCGCGCGACCAATCCTGAACTCTGGAATGACTGGAAAGACCACTTGCTTCGCGATTTATATATCGCCACCCATAATGCATTGCACCGCGGTCTTGAGAATCCTGTTGAACGCTCGGAAATTTACCAGCAAAACAGACGGGAAGCCATAAAAGGTCTGCTGCAAGCGGGCTTTCCCGAGCATAAAATCCAGGCCTGCTGGGAAAATTTTGCAGTGAAAGATGATTATTTCATCCGATATTCGGCCGAAGAAATCGTTTGGCATACCCTGGCCATCGCTGGCGTCAAAAAGAATGATTTACCCTTAGTTTTACTGCGCCCACAAACGCAACGCGGCAGTGTGGAAATATTTGTCTATGCCCATAACGATAAAGGTATTTTTTCGATCTGCGCCTCAACCCTGGATCAGTTAGGCTTGAATATTCTGGATGCGCGCATTATTACCACCACCCACCAGCATGTTTTAAACAGCTTTCAGGTCTTAGAACAATCTGACGCGGCGATTGATGATCTTTACCGGGAAACTCAGATCGCCAGCACCTTGAAAAAAAACCTGCAGCAGAAAAAATTAGTCCAGCCTACCCGTTTTAAATGCCAATCCCGGCAAGCGCGCTATTTCCCGATAAAAACGCGTATTTCATTTTTACCGGATCGCGGTGATAAATATACAGCGCTGGAAATTGTAACGACCGACCGGAATGGTTTGTTGACACTGTTCAGCCAGGTATTCATGCAATTTGGCTTACAAATCCATGATGCTAAAATCACCACAATCGGCAGTCGGGCTGAAGATGTTTTTTATCTGACCGATACAGAAGATCAGCCGATTGTCCGTGAAGATATCAAACAGGAACTCAGTCAAGCCATTATTACGATGCTGAAACAACAACATTAAAACCTTGGCTGCAGCCCTCAACTTTATCATGACGCGCATTGGCTAAAGACATTATGCTGTAACATCGAATCAATAAAATGCAATAAACGCTGATAGGCACCCTGCTCAAGATCCATATAGCGTAAACCCAGCATACAGCGATTGGTGGAGACTCTACGTGAAAAAGTCACATGGCAACGCGCCTGAATTTGTGTCTTCGAGCCATTTTCATCCGGCAAATCAAGCTCTACAAACAATTCAACAGGCTTGCCATCGTCACGCACAAATCGACCATGAGGGGTTACTAAATCGCGCTCGATAGTATTGCATTCCATGCAAAGCCCATCACCGGAAATATCGCTAACCAAAGTCCTGACCTGTACGCCCTCTTCATTCATGACTATCGCAGGTAATTGAGTCGCGACCCGTGGATAAATTCTTCTTTCCATACCTATTCCTCCATTAACTTAAAAACGCCAAGGTATTTTTAAGCCTAGCTGATAAATAGCTTTTTTCAATATAAATATTGACTTAAGTGGAACTTATTATGTGATTTATCACTTAAATTACGCTTAAAACGAGGGCTAATCATGCACTCTTATATAAAAGTCATCAGCCGCGCTTTCTTTCGATACGCTTCTGCCGCACTTTTTGCCATAATTTTCGACTATGCGGGTTTTTATTGGAAAGGCGAATCACGCGACGTTTAACCTTGTCGGATGCTTTAAACATCAAGGCTAAACCGATCACCATAGTAGGTAAACCAAACGGGACGGGCAATGGAAATAAAATCATTCCGATTACAAACAGGATGCTGCCTGAAACCATTAAAAGTGATTTTTGCAGCATTTCAACTCGCTTTTTCGGCGTTTACAGATGTTTTCAACGGTGTCTGCTCCAAAAGCTGAAAACTTTGATCCGACCAATGAATAATCTCCAGTTCTCCTGAAAAGTCTTCTACCAGGGCTGTACAACTTTCCACCCAGTCACCGGTATTACAGTATAACTTGCCGGAATCCATTTTCGTCATATCGGCATGGTGAATATGCCCACAAATGATACCATCCACCTGTGCTTTATCGGCTTCCAAACTCAAAACATGCTGATAATTATCAATAACTTGTATAACATTTTTGACTTTATGTTTTAAATAGGCTGACAAAGACCAATATTTAAATCCCAGCATTTTTCGTAAATTGTTATACCAGCGGTTGATTACCAACAGGATTTCATAGGCCTCGCCACCAATATAGGCCAGACTGCGATTATGACAGACGATATTATCGAATTCGTCACCGTGTAAAACCAGAAAACAACGCTTATCGGCTGTCGTATGGATATGTTTTAAGTGGATTTCAATACCGTTAAATTCTATCCCGGCATGTTTACGCAAGGCTTCATCATGATTGCCCGGGATGTAAATCACGCGTGTACCTTGCCTGGATTTATTGATGACTCTTTGTACGATATCGCTGTGCAATAACGGCCAATAAAAACCCGACTTAACATTCCAGCTCCATAAGTCGATAATATCGCCGACCAAATACAAGGTGTCGCATTCCACATGATCGAGAAAATCACGTAAATATTCTGCCTTGCAGCCTTTTGTACCCAAATGGGTATCCGAAATCCAGACTGTACGATAATGAAGTGTCATTTGTCCCCCTTCGAATAAATCTGTAGCTATTAAATGCCTTAATCAGAAAGGAGATTACACTTGCTTTATGTCTTCCTCATGACAGTCAGATGAATCTTTAATGTCAAAAAAAACCGGCATTACGCCGGTTTTTAATAGCAAGTAATGGGAATAACAGTTAAGCCATATTATCCAAAATAGCTTTTTTAACGGCATCCAGCGTTGCATCAATCGTGACCGGATGTGTTTCCTTGCATTGCATGATAGCGCTGTCCGGGTCTTTCAAGCCGTTGCCAGTCAACGTACAGACGATGGTACTGCCTTCTGCGATTTTGCCATTGCCGATATCTTGCAATGCACCCGCTAATGACGTAGCAGAAGCCGGTTCACAGAAAATGCCTTCATATTGCGTCAGCATTTTCTGTGCGGCCAAAATCTGTTCATCGGTCATGGCATCAAACCAGCCACGCGATTCTTTCTGCGCATTCCAGGCCTTATCCCAGGATTGAGGATGACCAATGCGGATTGCAGTCGCCACCGTTTCCGGTTCATCCACCATTTCACCTTTTATAAACGGCGCGGCACCTGCGGCCTGATAACCACACATCACCGGGCGATTTTTACACACACCATCGGCAGCATATTCGCTATAGCCTTTCCAATAAGCGGTGATATTGCCGGCATTACCAACGGGTAAACAATGATAATCCGGAGCTTTGCCCAATTCATCCACAATTTCGAAGGCCGCCGTTTTCTGGCCTTCGATACGAAATGGATTGATAGAGTTGACAATCGTTACCGGTGCATGGCTGGCAACTTCCTTAACCAATGACATACCGGCGTCAAAATTTCCGTTAATCTGGATGATTTCAGCCCCATACATCAATGTCTGTGCCAGTTTACCGAGTGCAATTTTGCCTTCTGGAATCAACACAAAGGCTTTAATACCGGCGCGCACGGCGTAAGCTGCCGCAGCCGCCGAAGTATTGCCGGTCGAGGCGCAGATAATGGCCTCGCTGCCATCTTCAACCGCTTTGGTCACAGCCATGGTCATACCGCGATCTTTGAATGAACCGGTCGGGTTCAAGCCTTCGTATTTGACATAAATATCTACATTCTTACCAATCAGGCGCGGGATATTCTGTAATTGAATCAGCGGCGTGTTGCCTTCGCCCAAACTGATAAGGCGTGTTTTTGAGGTAACTGGCAAGCGGTCTTGATAACGGGCGATCAGCCCTGTGTAACGTGTTTGTGTTGTCATATTATTTCAATGTTTCCAGACGAATGCGGCAGATAGAGCCTGTGACAGAAGATAATGCTTCAATCTCGCCGATTGCCGCATTCATTTCTTTTTCTTGTGTGCGCTGCGTCAATAAAATCAATGGCAGCAAGGTTTCATTTTGTTTGGGTTCTTTTTGAATCAATGCTTCGATACTGATTTGATGGGTTGCCAAAATTCTGGCAATATCCGCTAAAACACCGGCTTTGTCTGCCACTGTCAGCCGTAAATAATAAGCCGTTTTGACATCATCGGCAGACAACAACGGAATATCGACCAGCGCATTGGCCTGAAAAGCCAGATGCGGTACCCGATTTTCAGGATCGCTGGTCATCGCTCTGACGACATCGACGACATCGGCGACGACCGCCGACGCTGTCGGCTCTGCACCGGCACCGGCGCCGTAATACAAGGTGGGGCCTGCGGCATCGCCTTTAACCAACACCGCATTCATCACGCCATCGACATTGGCAATCAGTCGGCGCTCTGGAATCAACGTTGGATGCACGCGTAATTCAATACCCTTGTCCGTTTTGCGGGCAATGCCGAGGTGCTTAATGCGATAACCCAGTTCTTCAGCATATTCCACATCTTCCCGGGTAATGCCGGTAATCCCTTCGGTATAGGCCTTTTCAAATTGCAGCGGAATACCAAAGGCAATTGAGGCCAAAATGGTCAATTTATGCGCCGCATCAATGCCTTCCACATCGAAAGTCGGATCAGCTTCGGCATAGCCTAAGGCCTGCGCTTCAGCCAATACGTCAGCAAAATCACGGCCTTTATCGCGCATTTCGGTCAAAATAAAATTGCCAGTGCCATTGATGATGCCCGCCAGCCATTCAATCTGATTGCCGGCAAGACCTTCCCGGATAGCTTTGATAATAGGAATACCGCCGGCAACGGCGGCCTCAAACAAAACCATGACGCCTTTTTCGCTGGCACGGCTAAAAATCTCGTTACCGTACAGTGCGATTAGAGCCTTATTAGCCGTAACAATATGCTTACCGTTTTCGATCGCCTGAATAACCAGGTCTTTAGCCAGTGTATCGCCACCAATCAATTCCAGCACGACATCGATTTCAGGGTCGTTAACTATTTCGAAGGGATCTGTTGTCAGCGCAATATCACGGGTATCGCAAATACGCTCACGGTCCAGCGTTCTGGCCGAAGCACGGGTGACAATAATCCTTCGCCCAGCCCGGCGGGAAATTTCTTCTGCATTCCGTTTCAGTACATTGACAGTACCGCCGCCAACGGTTCCCAGCCCTAAAATGCCTATGTTTACCGGTTTCAAATGTAACTCCTGACAATCAAGTAATCTTTGGCCGCGTATTATACAACGTTGTCTTTCCTCAGCATATGACGAATACCACGCAAAGCCTGACGGGTGCGATGTTCGTTTTCAATCAGACTGAATCGGACATGGTCATCACCATGCTGGCCAAAGCCAATCCCCGGTGACACGGCAACTTTGGCGTCTATAATCATTTTTTTACAGAATTCCAGTGAGCCCATCCTTTTATAAGGTTCTGGAATCGGCGCCCAGACAAACATGGTTGCTTTCGGTTTTTCCACCATCCAGCCCATGGCATTGAGGCCATCGCACAGCACGTCGCGGCGACTTTTATACATCGCGCAGATTTCGGCCACGCAATCTTGCGGCCCTTCCAGGGCGGTAATCGCGGCGACCTGAATCGGTGTAAAGGTACCATAATCCATATAGGATTTAATCCGCGTCAATGCGGCAACCAGGGTTGGATTTCCACACATAAAGCCTACTCGCCAGCCGGGCATGTTATAGCTTTTTGACAATGAGAAAAATTCGACTGCAATATCTTTAGCGCCTTCAACTTGCAGAATGGATGGCGCTTTATAGCCATCGAACACAATATCGGCATAGGCAATATCATGCACCACCCAGATATTATGCGCTTTAGCAATGGCGACGACTTTTTCGAAAAAATCCAGTTCGATACATTGCGTGGTTGGGTTGGCTGGAAAATTCAAAATCAACATCTTTGGCTTGGGCCATGAGTCGAGAATCGCTTTTTGCAATTCCTCGAAAAAATCGACACCAGGCACCAGCGGCACATGTCGCAAATCAGCGCCAGCGATCACCACGCCATAAGGATGAATCGGATAAGCGGGATTAGGAACCAGAACGACATCGCCCGGCCCTAATGTCGCCAACGCCAAATGCGCCAGACCTTCTTTTGATCCAATCGTGACAATCGCCTCTGTTTCAGGATCCAGGCTGACATCGTAACGCTCCTGATACCAGTTACAAATGGCGCGGCGCAACCGTGGAATCCCTTTTGATACGGAATAACGATGGGTATCATCCCGTTGCGCCGCGTCGACTAATTTGTCGACAATATGTTTGGGTGTGGGCTGATCAGGATTACCCATACCGAAATCAATAATATCTTCACCTGCGGCACGTGATTTGGCTTTTAGTTCATTGACAATATTAAATACATAGGGAGGCAAGCGTTTGATGCGATCAAATTCTTCCATTCAAGGCTCTTTAGGCTAAATGTTGGCAAACTTATTAAAGTACTAAGGTTGCTTAATATTGTCAATACAAGGCTTTAAAAACAGCATTGCTTGTTACTGACTGGATGTCACTGCCCAAACACATCAGCACCTTCAGGAATCACAAAATCGAAGATATTTTCAGGTAATTTTTGATTGATTTTAATATTTGAAAAATAAATACGGGTTAATTGGCCAAAATTGTCACTGAGTTCCATGCCGGCAATCTGGTCGTTGTGCATACCGATCAGAATTCTTTTGTAATTACTTTGTTCAGATTTCGGCGTCAACCGGATCCAGCTCAAATCTTCATCGACACCCTGTTGTTGAAGTATAAAATTCTGTTCCAGATTAACCTTGCCGCTAAGTAATAAAGCGGGCGTCGAACCTAAGGAATCATCCAATGATTTTATGGTCACCTGCGCCAGGTCAGCATCATAAAACCAGACCTTATCGCCGTTAGCGACAATTTCCTGAACAAAGGGCTGCCTGTAATTCCAGCGAAACTTGCCCGGACGTTGCAGATAAAACACGCCGGAACTAAGCTGCGCCGGATTGCCATACTCGTCCATACTCACCTGTTTGAAATCAGCCTCTAAGGTGCGAGTATTGTGTAGGAATTTTTTAAGCTGTTGAACAGGTTTTTGTTCGGCATAACTTACCGAGAGGCTTAAAAAAAACATCACGACCACTAATTTAATCATCATTTTCATTGAAAGGTATCCTGTAAAAAATCATTCAGCCAATGTTTGGCCCGATCCAGCTCGGTTTCAACACAATCAGCGTTTTCTGTGGGCTCTGAGCCTTTTATAAACGGAAATTTTTGAGCGCCTTCACAGCTTTCATCGGCCAGCAATCCCGTTTTCGGATCAATCCACACCCAGACGACATTATCCGGCGGGATTAAATTCACCGCCTGCGAGGTAATTTGTCGCATCAGCCGAATCCAGACTTGCAGTGCACCACTGGCACCGGTCAGGCCGGATGGCTTGTTATCGTCACGGCCCACCCAGACGACAGAAAGATAATCGCCACTAAAGCCTGCAAACCAACTGTCCCGCAAGCCATTGGTAGTACCGGTTTTTCCCGCCAGACCCAGTGTTTCAGGTAAATATAAATAGGCGGAACGTGCTGTCCCTTCTCTGACGACCTCCTGCAGAATCGTATTGGTCAGATACATGGCCGCAGGGTCCACCGTCTGCCGAATACTAAACGGATAACTTTGCAAGCGTTCGCCATCTTGTGAAATCACCGCCCGAATCGAACGCAATGGTGTTGCAAAGCCATCACCCGCAAAGGTCTGATACATTTGCGTCACTTCCAGTGGCGTCAATGGCGTTGCTCCCAGCAATAATGAGGGATACAGTTTAACTTCACGTTTAACGCCCAAATGACGCAGGGTTTTGGCAATCCGGGCAACGCCGATATCCATGCCAACATGAACGGTGGCCAGATTATAGGAATGGCTCAGTGCCGTATGCAAAGGCACATCACCATGTTCACTATTGTCATAATTTTTAGGTGTCCAGTTTTTACCTTTTGGCCCCTTCACGGTAATCGCCGTATCGCTGACAGGCGTGATGACGGTATAGCGATCTGGATATTCCAGCGCTGTCAGATAAATTGCCGGTTTCATCAGTGAGCCAATCGGCCGCAACGCGTCGAGCGCACGATTAAACCCTGCAGACGAGGCATGACGGCTCCCCACCAGCGCGACGATTTCACCATTTTCCCGCCGGGTTACGATAGCCGCCGATTCCAGTTTTTTGACCCGGGGACGTTTTTCAAGCTGCTTCAGTTTGGTGCTGACTGTCTTTTGCAAAATATCCTGCGTTTGCACATCCAGCGTGGTAAAAATTCTCAAGCCTTCAGAGGTCAAATCACTTTCTTTATACTCTTGCCGGAGCTGTCGTTTGACCAGGTCGATAAATGCCGGATAACGATTCGAGGGGCGATGAACCCTGGATACCACATTCAGTTTTTTAGACTGTGCCGCCAGCATTTGTTTTTTGGTGATATAGCCCTGTCGATGCATTTCGCTCAACACCAGATTACGACGTTTGATCGCACGTTCGGGATAACGTCGCGGATCGTAATAGGATGGCCCTCTGACCAACGCAACCAGGGTTGCAATTTGATCCAATGACAAGGTTTGTAACGGCCGCCCAAAATAAAATTCGCTGGCCAGACCAAAACCATGCACCGAACTGGCACCATCCTGCCCTAAGTAAATTTCATTTAAATAGGCTTCGAGAATATCGTCTTTTTCAAATCGGTATTCAAGAATCAATGCCATCAGGGCTTCATTGAGCTTTCGCCACAAACTTCTTTCCGGGGTCAGATAAAAGTTTTTAACCAATTGCTGTGTTATTGTGCTGCCGCCCTGGACAAAAGCTCCTGCTCGGATATTGGCCCACATCGCACGTGCAATAGACTTGATCGACACGCCATGGTGCTGATAAAAATTGCGGTCTTCTGTGGACAACAGACCCTGGATTAAATAATCAGGGGTATTTTCCAGTTTGATCAGAATACGGTCTTCTTTTCGGGTTGGATAAAAGCTGCCGATCTGTACCGGATCCAGCCGCACAATCGCCAGCGTTCCACGCGTTTTGAGATCGATAATATTTTTAACGCTATCTGCTTGAAACGTAACCTTGATTTTTTTACTGTCCTCCAGCACATCCCAAAATTGAAAACGGCGGGTTTTCAGATAAAAACTATCGCCCTTCCGATAATAGCTGCCAGGCGTCGATAAATGATAATCACGGCGGTAATTCAGCTGCGACAGCAAGTCTTCAAATTGCTGGCGCTTTAATGGAAAACCTGTAAAAAATTCAATTGGATTCGCATAAACATAGGCAGGCAATGCCCAACGTTTGCCGGCAAACTGATGTCTGACGGTATAGTCCAAATAGCCGACATAACTGAAAAAAACAAAACAAAATACAGCCGTTGTCAATAACAGTGTTTTTTTCCACCATGTCAGTTTAACGGTTTTTTTCGTACGTGTTTTTTTTCGTGGGGTTTGCTTTCTGGGTTTTGTTTTTTTAGCCATGCCAGGTTAAAACGTTATATAAGGCAATGCGCTATTTTATAATGAATCCGTTTTGATTGCCGGAGTTTATAAAAAAGCGATAACGGGAAGAGTATGGAATATAGACAGATTTGGCTTAACTGTCCCTGAACCGGTCAGCCAGCAATCAGATGGAAAAATCCACGTCCACCTGTGTTTTTTTCGCCTCATGTTTGCAATAAAACTCAGTGAACACATCGGCCGGCATCGGTTTACCAAAATAATAGCCTTGACAGGCATGGCAACCGATTTGATTGAGCATTTGATATTGCTCCAGCGTTTCAACCCCTTCAGCCAGGGTTGCAAGCCCTAAAGCATTGGCGAGATCGACAATGGCTTTAACAATCGCTGCATCATCAGAGTCATCGGTCATATTCATCACAAATGAACGATCAATTTTCAACAAATCGACATTAAAGGATTTTAAACGACTTAATGAAGAATAATCGGTGCCAAAATCATCAATCGCCAGCCTGAACCCCGCTTCCCGTAAACGGGACAGGGCCGCTTCAATGTGCTGCGGATACTGTGCCAGCCCACCTTCTGTGATTTCCAGTTCCAAACGATGAGGTGGCACGCCCGTTATTTTGCAAACACTGATAATATCATCAACAAATTCTTCTTTAATGATTTGATGAATGGAGACATTTAACGCCACATAGTTCAGAATAACCTGTTTTTCCTGGTCCCATCGCTTGATTTGTTTGCAAACCTGTTCGGCAACCCATAGTCCAATATGATAGATCAAGCCGATTTCTTCGGCCAGACCAATAAACTCAAGCGGCGAAACCTGCCCCAATTTGGGATTATGCCAGCGTATTAGCGCTTCAGCACTGGTAATATCCTGTTCTCCCGATATTTGAGGTTGATAAACCAGGCTGAATTGATTCTGGCTTGAAGCCATTTTCAATTCGTGAATCATGTCAACGCGGTTTGTTAGCCGCTCACTCATTTCTTTACTAAAGAAACAGTATTGATTACGACCGGCATTTTTAGCCTGATACATCGCAGTATCGGCCCGCTGAATCAATTCACCGAAATTTTGACCATGATCTGGGAAAAGCACAATCCCGATACTGGCTCCCCCATAAAAAACCTGGCCATCAAAATCATGTGCCAACGATAATTTACACAGAACATCTTTAGCGATTTTTTGGCACACATTCTCAGGCGATAATAGCGTATCTGTTTTTAAATCTGTCAAAATGACGACAAACTCATCGCCACCCAGGCGCGCCAAGGTGTCCGTTTGTCTTAAACACGAGCTGATACGTTTGGCCACCGTTTTAAGCAATTCATCGCCGGCTTGATGCCCAAGCGTATCATTGACTTCTTTAAATCGATCCAGATCAATGAATAACAAAGCCGTCTTGGTTTGATGTCTGTTGGCAGTTTTCAAGACTTGTTTTATTCGGTCATAAAATAATGTACGGTTCGGCAGTCCGGTCAGCTCATCATAAAATGCCAGCGCATGAATGCGTTCCTCGGTTTGTTTTTGCTCTGTGATATCAGTAAAAGTGGTCACATAATATTGAATAGCCTGTTGATGATCTCGAACAACCGTAATGCTTAACCATTCGACAAATTTTTCACCATTCTTACGCCGGTTCCATACCTCACCTTGCCATTGATTGTGAACTTCAAGATGTTTCTGAACAGCCGTAAAATCGACACTATGCTCTTTTGGCTGAAGAAATTGAGGCGTTTTTCCCAACACTTCGTCAATTTGATAGCCCGTTACTTTGCTAAACATCGGGTTGACATTAAGAATTCTGTGTTGCACATCGGTGATCATCAAGCAATTCAGATTGTATTCAAACACTTTTTCGGCCAAATTTAGGGCATCAAGTGCCGTTTTAAACTCGACTTGTTCTGAAATAGTGGTGATAATGATCTGTACAGCTTCTTGTTCATCTTTTGCCAAGCTAGCGTCAGGTAATAAATACAGACATAGCACGCCAAATACCTGATCTTCTGCTTCCAGTGGTAATGTAAACACGCCCTGTTCAGAACATTGACCATAAGTAACTTCCTGACAATATTCTTTAACATTATCGACATGATAATGAGCCGCCAAATACAGAAGCGCCTTATTTTTGTCCTTTAAATACAATACCCCTTTCGACTCCAGCGGTAACCAGGTTAAAGAAAAAACCTCCTGCATGACCCGTTCAAACCATTCAGTTATATCCATATCATGCACGGGCAATTTCAGAATCGCATTGTTGACCCGCTGTATTTGCATATTTTGTTCTATTCGTCGATGACTTTCTTGTAACACCTGTGATACTTCGTTCATTTGCCAGGCGATCGGTGATACAAACAAGATTAACAGCATGATATCCCAAAAACCTTCCGTTTCAGGTGCGGCGCCCTCACCTAACAGCACCGGCAACAGCAGCATGATGGTGAACTCGGCCAGCACAATGATCAACAATATCTTCCATATCTGAATCGAAGTGCTTTGTAAACCTACAAACAATGCCAACATCAGGAGCAATAATGTCGTGCTGATAATGGCGTAGACCAGAATATGGCCACTCAGCCCACCTTCCAATGCCGCCATGGAAATGCTGTTAACAGAAAAATGCGCAGCCGCCATCCCCGTATAGTGCATGGCGCTGACAGCAAAACCAAACACCATGCCACCAAGCACTAAAAAGCCGATTCTTTTAATTCTGGATCTTTCCCAGGCTTCCATGATCAACAAGCCACAAAAAGCCGCAGCGAATGTAATAAGCAGGGACAAGCCAAACAAAAGGGGGTCATATTCGATTGCAGGCTGCATGCGTAACGAAGCCATAACGGTATAATGCACGCCGGCAACAGCCATACTCAAAAAGCCGGCAACCACAAATCGTGACGTCGCATTCAAGCGCCGCCTGCCAATCATAATCATAGCCGGAACAGCACCGGCAAGTGCCATTAAATAGGAATAACCGGTTATCGCCTTATCGTAAGCAACCGGTATAGGCATTTTACAGGCCAGCATGCCAATAAAATGCATCGACCAGATACCGGTCGCAAAGGCGATAGCAGCGGCGACACAGCGAACATAGCGGTATCGCCTGTTCAATTGCCGTAAATTATCGAGCATATAAAGCGCAACGCCCGAACTGAACACGGCAATCAAGACAGAAAGAATAACAAGAGAAATTTGATAATCGGGCTTCATAATAACGGCATACTTATCGCTGAAAAAATCTTTTTAGTTCATCTGCTCAGTATAGCCCAAAAAAATCAGTACGATCTTAGTTGTATGGACACGGCACAATATCGAAAACAGCTGAGCAGATGATCATTAACCCGCCCTGTTGCCTGCATAAACGCATAGCAAATCACCGGCCCTGTAAACTTGAATCCATGCTGCTTCAGATCATGACTTAATTGACGGGAAACAGCGGTTTCAGAGGGGACTTGTTCAGGGACTCGCCAATGGTTTTGAATCACTTCACCGTCGGTAAAATGCCACAGATAATCATTGAAGCTATCGACCTTCTCCCGTAAATCAAGATAGGCTCTGGCGTTTTGGACGATGGCCTGCGTTTTCAGGCGATTACGGATCAATGCTGGATTGCGCAGTAATTCGGCCTGTTTTTTGTCATCATAACGCGCAATTTTTTCAGCATCAAAGCCATCGAGGGCACGACGATAAGCGTCACGTTTTTGCAAGATAGTGCGCCAGCTTAAACCGGCCTGCAGCCCTTCCAGCAGCAAAAACTCAAACAAGCGTGCATCATCATACAACGGCACCCCCCATTCCTGATCATGATAATGTTCCTCGAGCGTTGATTGTAACGCCCAAGGACATGTCTGCCGGGCATTCACTTATTTCATCATATCCTTCAGATTAGCGAAGGGGTTGAAGGTTGCTTCATTATTCGATTTTTGTGCAGAATCATTGCCGCCATAGCGAATTTGATGTTCATAGCGCTGATGCTCGTTATCATGGCAATATAAACACAGCAACTCCCAGTTACTGCCATCTAAAGGATTATTGTCATGATTATGGTCTTTATGATGTACGGTCAATTCCGACAGGTTTTTATGATTAAATTCGCGCGCGCAGCGGCCACAAACCCACGGAAACAATTTCAACGCTCGTTCGCGATAGCCTTGCTCTCGCTCTTCTTTATAACGCCGTGCGTCAGCAATCAGTTTTTCAGTTTTAGATTGAGTCATTTTTTGCCTCCTGTCATTTCGGGTTCAGTATAAATTCCGGTCAGCTTGCGCTGAAATTCGTTGGTAATCAAGCGCGCATTTTGTCGATCTCTGACCACGCGCGGGGTTATCAGTATAACCAGCTCGGTACGTTCCTTATTTTTAGTCGTTGCCCCAAACAGAGGACCTATCAAAGGTAATTTATGCAGCCAGGGAATACCATTTTTGTCATTCGTGTTTTTTTCACTGATCAAACCACCTAAAACGATGGTTTGCCCACTTTGAACCGCTACCGAGCTTTTGATCTGGCGTTGTTGAAATGACGGTGAATTGATGCCGCCGGTGGTCGTTGAAATGACATCATCAGCCTTCTGGTCAATTTCCATAATCACCAGACCATTGGCGTTTACACGCGGCTTAATGGTTAAGGTAATGCCGGTATCACGCATTTGAATCGTATTGGTGACTACAGTACCTGTGCTGCTCGTGGAATTGGTATTGGTAGACTGTGACGATAAAATAGGGACTTGTTTACCGACCTGAATGGAGGCTTCCTGATTGTTCAACACCATCAGTGAGGGCGCTGAAATGACATTGGTTTTGTTATCGCTGGCATTGGCTTCCAGCACGGCGCGGATATCGCCGGAATGACTGACAAAGGCATAACCAAAACCACCGGTTGCGGCTCCCACGGCGATATCAGAGGCCGTTTTAGCCAAATCAAATCCACCCGAACTGGCCGCGTGTGTTCCCGCGTTTTGATGTTGTAAAAACCATTTGATGCCATATTTTAATTTATCGCTTAAGGTCACTTCTACAATAGTCGCGTCGATCAAAACCTGTAACGGCATCACATCCAGTTTTTTTATTATACGATGCACCACCGCATAGTCCTGTGCACTGGCCACGACAATCAGTGCATTATTCGGCGCATCCGGGATGATTTTAACCTCACCGATATTATTTAAATTGACTTTCTTTCTTGCTGTTGCCGCCGTTTTTTGTTTTGTCTTATTGGTAATCTGAACCGTTTTACGACCCGACGCAATACTCGCCGCCTGTTTACGGTTGTTAGCGACCTGACTAAAAATATCATTCAGCGTTTCCGCCAGTTTGGACGCTTCGGCATGTTGTACCCGATAAACATTCACCCCCCCGCCGGAAGTAACATTGGCGCGATCCAGCCTTAGAACCCAGCGTTTAATTTGCTGTAACAGAGCCGCCTTAGACGTGATTGCCAGGATGGAATTCATGCGTTCGATGGGAATAAACTGAATGAAACGCTGGCCTTCCTGATGATTGAAAACCTGTTCCAGCTCCTGAATCATTTTATCGGCATCGACACTGTGCAATGGAAACAAGCCGAAGGATCGTCCTTTCAGGGTATCGACATCGAAGCTGTGCACCATGTCCATCACCCGCGCCAGTTCGTTTGCTGTTCCAGCGGCTAAAATAATATTGCGAAAACCATCGACATGCAGAATGGTTTTATCTTGCAACAGGGGCTTGATGATTTCGGCCAGCGATTCGGCTGCCACATTGCGCACGGGAATAATGCGCACCTGATAGCCTGCCGGTAATTTTTTGTTGAAGCGGTTATAGGCGGTAAATGCGCTATTTCCCAAAGCATCTGATTTAGGCTGAATCTGGTACACCCCATCCTGAAAAATCAATGCGGCATTATTGATTTCGAGTAACATTTCAAGGGTGGGCAATAACTCCTCGCGCATCAAGGGTTTTGTCGTCTGCAAGGTCACGCTGCCAGCAACTTTAGGACTCAACACATAATTTTCGTGCAAAATATCGCTCAGGATAACCTTGCTCACTTCGCCCAGGTCGGCATCATCAAAATTTAAATTAAATTCACCGGATGCAGTATCGACAGAGGGTTTCCTAGCGCCGGCCGGTTTGCTGAAAAAACGCCCATTCCCTGGATACATCTCTGCCTGCAAAACGTTCTGTTGTTCGCTTTTGCCACTGTCTTTACGTAAGGATTGCAAAGCATCAGTATCTTCCGGGCGACTGCTTTCTGCTTCAACATCAATCGCTTGCAAAGGAATTTTATGGTGTAATTCCGGGCCGAGTAATTCACAACCGGATAAAAACAGGGCTAACGCAAAATAAAAGTGAAAGGTTTTCATAGAGTTTGAGGTTTTAATAGACTATGCTGCGGTTTCGGTTTTCTCAGAGGCCGGCGCACTGGCTTTTTTGTACGCAACCGGGATAACTGTTTTCTGGGCTTCGGTTTTCTCAGTTCAATTTCCTGTGTTTGTCCTGAGCGTTCAATGATCATCTGATCCGGAAGAATCTGTTTAATCGTCCAACCTGCGATCTCATCGCCTGCCATTTTTTTCAGATAGTGACCAGCATTGACTTGGTCTTTTATTAGCACGACAGGTTTATTTTCAATCGTGTAAACGCCCATCAATGCAAATTGCTTAATATCATTGGTGATCGCCGCAATGCTATCATTACTGTCAGCTTCTATCGGCCTTCGACCTTCAATAAACAGCGGCCGCATAACAATTTCCTGATAATTATCCAACGGCAGTTGAGTAAACTCAATTTCAGGCAGCCGACTCTGATCGTCTGTGCTTACTGGTTGCACAATAGCTTTATCCTCGTCAACGTGGTTTAACCAGAACCATTCTAATATCAACAACCCCAGCAACAGAACTGACACCAGCGATAACAGTTTTATCAGGCTGTTTTTCATGACTGCTGCCTCAAAAAGCTGACCACCTGAAAACGAATCGTTAACTGATTACTCGGTTCAATTTTACGGGTTTTGCGGTTACGCTTCCCTCGCACAGGTCGAATATCAAGTTGTTTAATAATCTTTACTGGCGTTGAGGTTTCAATGCCATGCAAAACATCGCGTAATACCGTAATATCGCCTTTCATTCTGACTTGTAAGACGATTTCTGTTAAGCCATCTCGTTCCCGCATGGGCAGAACCTGAGTGCTGTTCAACTGCCCCCCGGCATCGGCAATCAATGATTTAACGAATTTTTGTAGATCAGCAGAGGCCAGAGCCGCCGTCTCATAACGACTAAAATAACCTTGTTGCTTGAATTGTTGCCGCAACTGTTCAAGTTGCGCCTCGATCGCGCCTTCTTTAGCGGCAATTTGCTGCATTTTTTGCCACCGGAAGAGTAACTCCTGTTTTTGTTCCTGATAAGCCAGACCTTTTGACAGCAATGGGATGAACACCGCAAAACTTAACACCGCCAAAATAAAAATCAATAACCCCAGCGCCAGCCAGCGTTGTATTGCGTTGTCCCTATTCATCCGTAAAGTTCCTTTTTGTGAGCTGAGCACTGATCTGAAAGCGCTCTTTGCCCGTTCGTTTGTCCTGGGTTAAGGGTGAAATAAAACGTACATTTTCAAAGACAGGTGATGATTCCAGGATTTCTATCAGATTGGAGGCTGTTCCTGACTGTCCTTGAATCTGGATTGAATCATCCTGCAATTTGAAATGGGTTAGCCAGGTGTTATCCGGTAACAGATGCGTCAAATGAAATAAAATCTCATTCAATGTAGGAATGGATTGTTTTAACGCGACAAGCTCCTGCGTTTCCGCCAATAAGCCATCAATTTCCTGTTGTTGCCGTTGTACCTTCTGAATTTGCTTTTGTAACGGTTTCAATTGTTGGCGAAGTGCTTCGACCTGCCCTTCTCCAACTAAAACGGGCACGATAACTAATCCCAGTGCCAGCAGTCCGATCAAAACGCCCAGTCCACCGATTAAACCACGCATAAAGCGGTTTTTTGTCCGTTGTTTGTCCAAGGGTAACAAATTATAACGATAGCCCGTATCTGGACGATAGTCACATTCGACCCAATCAATCGGAATGTCTGCCGCAATAATTTGCGAATAGAGGGTATCGAAGTTTGAGCGTGGCGTTAAGGCCAGCAATACGGTGATATTTTCCGGTGTTTCTTGCCGTAAAACCTGCGCGATAAAATACACCTGTTCTGCGTTAAACGGCGTATATTTATCCAGTTCAAATTGCATGACCTGCCTCAGGTTATGCTTCACGGCAGCCGGCAATATCAGCTCTTTTTCCAACGCTTGCCCGCTATTCAATGACAAAATAAAACGAGATTTACCCAATTCTGGAAATTTCTGCTTTAATTCGGCATAGTGCTGAGCGAGTTGATTCAGGTCAAGCTGCGCTAATCGTTGTTTTTTACCGGCTTTAAAGCGATAAATTACCAGCTTTTCCGGTTCGGGCTGTAAAACAATTTCTTCAGCCTGTTCAAACAGCCTGGATTTGATGTTTTCGGGAATCCAGGCCAACAACCCCTGCCCCCACCAACGGAAAAAAGCTTTCAGGTCAAACTGAATTTCTTTATTCAGATTCATGATTTATGACCAAACTGTCCATGTTGTCGCTGAAAAATCCAGGATAATCATAAAGCTCTTCCCAATCCAGTAGTTGAAACGGTTCTTCCGGCGATTGATTTTTTTGCATGATAACACTGATGCCACCTTCCAGACCTTGATCAGTTTTCACCTGCACAATAACCTGAAAGGTATTCGATGCTAACGAGCCAGAACGGGCGCTATTGTTGACTGAATTACCGGCTAATGGCGGAAGCGGCAATCCTTGTCTGTGATTTTCAGCTCGTTGCCTGAGATAATCATCGATGGTTTTAGCATCCAGCCCCGTCACAATGGTCAATACCGCTTTATCTGCTACGGCCAGATTGACCTTGCTTTGTATATTATACAGACTGAACAGCTTTTTTAGTTGCCGGTAAACCTTCGGCGTCATACCGACAACCTGTTGTAATTCCTGCATGGACCGAAATGGCTGATTGGCAGGGCCATAGGGCAATCCAGCCGCCTTGTATTCATTTTTTTCCGCGCCATTGATACGCACCAGGTCATCGGCATCACGCCAATCCAGAATAGCACTAACCAACGCTTGTTGAGCAGTTTGATCCAGTTCAGTCTGTGCCATAATCTGCCCCAGCGTCACGGAATCCACTTTATTCAAACTGAATTTCCCGGCTTCAGACAAAATTTTTACCCGAATGACAGCATTTTGTAAGCTAAATTGATAAAGACTGCCATCATCATGCCATTGTTTACTTTTATCCGTGAGTAACAACATTTTTTGCGCCATACTGACGCCACTTTGCGCCAACGTCTGAATCAGCGCATGATCATACATCGAAATCGTCACGGCGGTTTCCCGTCGCATGGTCAGGGCAAAACTTCCCGCCATCAGGGTCAACAAGGAAAGCACCCAAATAACGATAACCAAAGCGACACCGGAACAGGATTTTTTCATAACCCCAACTTCGGCATATTCTGCTCATTCTGCACGCCAGCACGCTGCAAGGCAAAAATCATCGGCGGCCAGGGACTATGATCAGTCAGTTCAATGCTAACTTTGACCAGCGCAGGCAAAGTCTCTTTATCCTGCCATTGCTCCGCCCAGTCCTCTGCGTCGACATCATAATATTGCAGTTTTAACGATGCTATCTGTGCCACTAAAATTTGCGGCTGCGCTTCGGTTTCGCTGTTTTCCTGAAACGAAAAAGGCTTCACCGCAACCATCAGGCGCTGACTGTCATTATGGTTATCCAGAAACAGTTCAAACTGTTGCAAGCCTTTATAGGCAGAACTTAATGGCATATTGGAGACAAATTTCACCGACTGATTCTGCCCTTGAAACATAAAAACACGTTGCCCATCATTATGTCTCCAAAGTGGCCTCGCATTGCTTAAATAGCGTTTTAAAAAACCATAGGTCACCACCTTTTCATTGACCTGGGCAATCTTCTGTTCGCCCAGATTCCAACTTCGCGCACTGGTTCTTAAACTGGCAAATAACAACACCATCATGATGCTGAGCAGCGACATGGCCAACAACACTTCAAGCAGGGTAAAGCCATGTTGTTTACAAAACATTATCCTGAGGGCGGGTTTTAAGTTCGGTCAATAACAGTTGACGGCCTTCGTCACCCCAGCTGACGCTGACATGTACGGCATACAAAAGCAGACTGGATTCGCTGTCGGCAAATGCTTCTTCAATCGTGACGTGCCAATGGAAGCGGTCCAGAACGACACCATCGGTTTGCCCAGGTTCAAGCGCTGTTTCTATGCCGGTTGAGGCCAATATTGACTCAGCCAACTGTGTCGCCAGGGTGTAATTTTCGGACACGCCGGCATTATTGACGCCTTGCGAAAATATAGCCAGACACACACTCAAGGCCATCGCCATGATATTGAAGGCAACGAGTATTTCCAGCAACGAAAAGCCTTTGTTTTTATTCATCGGCGATGCTGACATTGCCATTGAGCCAGTTGATATCGATGCGCTGATGAAAACCGTCTTGTTCCAGTTCGATGCGACCACCACTGGAGGAACTGTCTGGATAAAACACCACGCGCCCTTCCTCATTTTGAACAGTATTCTCGGCCAACGTTAAGGTTAAGTGCATTGATTCAGGCAATTTAAATTTTTTTTCCCGATCACTGATCCGGTAACTGTTTTCAGCCAGGTTGATGCTGACCCAAACCGGCTTGCGACTTATCAAGGCTTGTCCTCGCGCATAGCGCAACGCCGACGCCATATCTCTGGCAGCCGCCTTGATTTGTGATGCTGGATTACCGTTGGCAATATTGATGCTGATGGCGCCGACGGCTAACACAAGGATAAACAAAACAATCATCAGCTCCAGCAAGGTAAATCCTTTTATACTGCCGACAGCTTTCATTCCCAGCTATTGATATCCTGATCTTCACCTTCGCCGCCGGATTTGTTATCAGCACCCAAGGTATAAAGATCAAATTTTCCGTGCTCACCGGGCGATGCATAATGATAATCTTGTTGCCACGGATCTTTGGGGATTTTTGCTTTGCGTAAATAGGGGCCATTCCAGGATTTGCTGTCGGCAGGTTTAGTCACCAAAGCGACTAAACCTTGCTCGGTCGTTGGATAACGGCCATTATCCAGCTTGTACATATCCAGGGCGGCTGACAAATCTTCAACCTGTACCCGTGCGGTTTTGCTTTTAGACGCGCCCATGTGCTTCATCACTTGCGGCCCGACGATACCGGCTAACAGGGCAATAATGCCTAATACCACTAATAACTCCAGTAAGGTAAAGCCTGCCTGTTGTTTATTTCGCCAATCTTTCATTCATGCCTCTCAAATAGCCAAATCATTTACACTCAGGATTGCCAGTAAGATAGACACGATAATACCGGCAATCATTAAGCCTAAAATTATAATCAACGCAGGCTCTAACAAAGCCAGCATCCGTTCAATCGCAGTTCTAAGATGTTTGTCGTAATTATCCGCCAGCCGCAGCAGCATTTCGTCCAGTCGACCGCTTTCTTCCCCCATACGAATCATCTGCACTGCAAGTTGAGGGAAAAACGCGCTTTCCGCCAATGCCGCCGACAGACTTTTACCGTGTTTCAGCTTTAATAACGCCGCATCCAAAGTGTCGGCGACAGCGCTGTTCGAAACGGTTTCCCGGACTATCGACAATGCCTTTAGCATGGAGACCCCATTGCCTAACAAGGTTCCCAGGGTGCGCGATAAATTAGCCATTTCCTTTTGCACCAGGATTTCACCCAATAATGGCAGCTTTAAAAGACGAACATCCCAGATTTTTTTTTGCTCAGGATCGGTCCATTGCTGTCTAAAATAAACGCCAACAGCGAACAGAATAAACAGTAGCACACCCCACCATCGCTGTAAAAAATCAGCCAATGCAACAACAATCTGTGTCGGCAAGGGCAATGCTTTTCCGGCTGATTCGAACATTTCACTAAACTGCGGCACAACAAACGTCAGCATAACAAACAAAGATGACAACGACATGATTAACAAAATTGCTGGATAAATCAGCGCGGTTGCCACACTGTTTTTTAACGCCTGATGTTGTTCCAGGTACACCGCCAGGCGCTTTAGAACTTCGGCCAGGTCGCCTCCCGTTTCGCCGGCCCGGATCATATTCAGATAAAATCGACCGAATAAACCGGGCTGTTGTTCCAGTGCATCGGCCAGGGAAGCGCCACCTTTCACCTCGTGTAAAACCTGGCCAATGATCCGGTGCAACAGTTTATTGTCCCGGGTCAAGTCCATTAAAATCCGTAATGACCGATCCAATGGTAATCCCGATGACAGCAGCGTCGATAATTCATCGGTAAAAATCAGAATATCCTTGTCAGACAGTTTAATCGCAGAGTCGGAAATTCTAATCCCTAAGAATTTTTTTTCACCCTGTTTGTAAATTTCGAGCGGAATCCAGCCTTTTTGCTGTAATTGCTCCAGCATGGCTTGCTGATTGCTCGCATGGCTTTGGCCTTGTTCAATCTCGCCTTGCGTATTGACGGCCTTATATGAATACAACGGCATTATTTTTCCGATGTTACCCGCAGAACTTCTTCCAGTGTCGTCACACCTTGCACAACTTTCATCAAGCCGTCTTCATACAAGGTACGCATGCCATCCTTGATAGCTTGTTGCTGAATGATTCTGGCCTGTTCATGTTGCATGACCTGTTGTTTTATCGTCGCCGACATCGGTAAGAATTCAATAATTGCTTGCCGCCCCCGGTAGCCAATATTTCCGCAATGCGGGCAACCTGTTGCCTTATATAGCACAGGTTCTTGTTGATCAATCAATCCTTTTCGTTGTAATTCTTGAATTAATTTGTCTGGTGCCGGATAAGGCTGTTTGCAATGTTCGCAGAGTGCTCTGACCAGGCGCTGGGCCAAAATTCCATTAACGGTTGAGCTGATCAGATACTCTTCCAGCCCCATATCCAGCAATCGCGTTACCCCGCCCGCAGCATCGTTGGTATGCAGTGTCGATAATACCAGATGTCCGGTCAGCGCCGATTGCACGGCAATACGTGCCGTTTCCAGATCACGCATTTCGCCAATCATGATGACATCCGGGTCTTGTCTGACAATTGATCGTAAAGCCGAGGCGAAATCAAGTCCGATTTGAGGTTTAACCTGGATCTGATTGATGCCTTCAAGCTGATATTCGATGGGATCTTCAACCGTGATAATCTTTCGCTCGGCGGTATTCAACTGTTTTAAGGCGGTATAAAGCGTGGTCGATTTACCACTGCCGGTTGGCCCGGTAATCAGAATGATGCCATGCGGTTGGGCCAAAGCTGAGAAAAATTGCGCCGAATGTTGGCCGGAAAACCCGAGTGCGGAAAAATCCAACACAATATTTTCCTTATCCAATAAACGCAACACCACACTTTCGCCATACAAAGTAGGAATGGTTGACACCCGCAAATCCAGTTCCTTGCCCAGCATTTTCAGCTTGATCCGCCCATCTTGTGGCAAGCGGCGTTCGGCAATATCAAGCTTGGCCATAATTTTGATGCGCGACAAAACGGCTGCAGCTGAAGAGACTGGAAAATCATCGATATTTTGTAATACACCATCAATCCGGAGCCGAACTTTTAAAGACTGCTCGAACGGTTCAATATGGATGTCGGATGCACGCAATTCTATCGCTTTTTGTAAAACCAGATTCACCATTCTAACGACGGGGGCTTCACTGGCAAGATCTTTCAAATGCTCAAGGTCTTCACTGTCGACATCGTCGTTTTCCTCCTCTGCCAGCAATTGATCCATTTCTGATCTTTGTTCGCCAAATTGTAAAGCAATCGCCTTATCGATATCGGACTGTAGCCCAATCTTTAAAAATAACTGTTTTCCAAGCGCCAATGCAATTGCATCTAAAACAAAATCATCCAGTGGATTCATCGTAGCAATGGTGACGCCTTGCTCGCCATCCGATAAAACAACCACATGATATTGCAACAAAAAACGCTTTGGAATACGGTCTGATAAAGGATTGTCCAATGGATACTGCTCGCTGGTTATTTTTTCCAGCCCGGTTACCGAACATAAAGCATCAGTTACATCGACTTCAGAACATAACCCCAGTTTGACCATTAATTGAGGAATGGCCTCGTCAGTATTTTGCTGCAAATGCTCCAGGCGCCTAAGTTCGTGTTTACTTAACTTTTCATGGCTGATGAGATAGTGCAGAAAATCATCATAGCGCCGAGCCTGCGCCTGAATTACAGCATTCATTGAAAACAGAACCCCTTATAAAGCACACTAAAGAGTTGAACATAGTATTCTAATTAACCCGGCTTTGCCAACCATTCATAAGCTTTTGACCGTTGTTTTTATACTCTTCACATCTAGACTCAATATGCCGATGGTTCATTTTATTCATTGCTATTTAGAGCATAAAAAAATCGTGTAATCCTTGTGCTTTTAAGCCTAAGGACAACACGATTTTTCTTGAAAACGGACTCTGTTTAATCTCACAGAGTCCGTTCAGTTTTTAATGCCTTATCTGATCTAATTTTTTAGAAGCTTCCTGATAGGAATGACTTGCTTCCTGAAACGATTTCAAGGCATTTTCAAAAGACTCAGACGTCTGGTTAAAGCTGTTTTTTTCGCCACTTAATTTTAGCGTATAACCCCCTGTTTCGGCTAAATCTTCTTGTTCTGCGGAGTTTGCTGTATCGGCAACACCTTTATCTGTTTTTTCTGCCGCATCGAAACTTTCGTCTTCATCTTCATAAAAAGCATCTTCTAATTCCGCAACATCATGGTTGACTTCGATTTCACCATCTTTAACCAAATATTTTCGATGTTGTAAATAAGCTTCCCGCGTAAAAACATAAGGATCAAGTGCCGCTTCATCAATGAATTTTAATGAGCCTTCAGCATTTGCCCGACTGTTCAACATAGATAATAACTGTACAGGATAGCCCACATAACTTACCGGATTTGTAGCGGTATCCATAACGGCTCCCGGTACGCCGCGTGTCGTTGCAGGACCTAACACAGGTAGAACCAGATAAGGTCCGTCAGGTACCCCCCAAACAGCCAGCGTTTGCGCAAAGTCTTCCTGATGTTTTTTCAAGCCGACTTCCTTGGCGACATCAAAAATACCGGCCAGTCCCACGGTAGAATTCAGCAAAAACCGCCCTGTATCTTCTGCACCTTGCTCAAACTTGCCTTGCAAGGTGTTGTTCAAGACGACACTGATATCATTTAGGTTGTTAAAAAAATTGGCAATGCCTGTCTGAACAAATTGCGGTGTCACCCATAAATAAGCATCAGAGATCGGCTTTGCGACATATTTGTCCAGCTTATTATTAAAACCATAAATTTTACGATTGATGTGCTCATAAGGATCAACCGGATTTTGCTGTTCGGATACGACTTTGGTTGCACTAGTCTCCGATTTTGCAACATCGGTTGATGCGCAGCCAGCCAATAACAGGCTGCCCAAAATAAATGTTAATACACAACCTTTTTTAAATTGAATATGTAAATTGGAATAATACATCATAAAAAACCTGTTTATTGTTTCGCGTAATTTTCTATTTTTTCATTCATTTTTGCAATTAATTCATCAAATCCCTGATTTTTTAGCAAACTGGTATATTCTGATCGCCTGACCGCCAAATCGCTGACGCCATCAGCAATAATATTGATGATTTTCCAATCACCATTGATTTTTTTCAACATATAATCAAATTTAACATCATTACCATCAGGAATCACTAATATATTATAGATAATTTTCCCGCCTCGTGCCGTTTCTTCCTCTGAAACAAACTCAAATTTCTCACCCGAATACTCTTTAAAGTTATAGGCATATGCTGAAATACTCAAGCGAGTAAATGTATCGACCAGTTTTTTTTGCTGTTCTTCGGTTAATTTTTTCCATTCCCGCCCAACCACAATACGGGCAATCTTGATCAATGCATGGCTTTTCTTAACTGCCGGCGCCAGTTTTTTATAGCGACCTTCAAAACCTATTTCAGAACCATGCTGCATAACATCAAGTAATGTCTTTTGAAATAGCTCGACAACTTGGCGCGCCGACTCGGGTTGAGCCTCTGTTTCTGTCAAGGTATTTTCCGTCGCTTGAACGTTATACCCGAAAGCAAAGCCAAGCAATACAACGAATAAGCGAAAACTGTTTTGTATAGTAAGCATATTTATTAAACTCATCTGTCAATTCTACTCTGTCAAATAACGACGCCCTTTCCAGCGAGATCTTTCTCCGCGCCAGTAGCGAATAGCCGAAGTCCATGTCATCATCAAATATAATGCGGCCACAACAGGCATTGTTAAAGCCCAAAGTGGATTTAATCGATAAAAAAACAATGTGGGTAAATAAAGGGTTATCATAATAGATAGAGACAAACCGTTTATAAAAAGTTCTCCGGGCGTTTCTATCCAGAAAACAGCCATCAAAGGCCACCAATACATCAACAGCATGATTAGTGTACACAGCATCAACAAAAGCCGTGAATAATAAAGTTGCGTATAGGCTGTGCGGGCGACCATTTGCCAAATCTCACTCAAGCCAACATACGGTCTTTGGCTGATGACACCGTGTGTTAATCCGATCCAGATTTTATAACCTTTAGACTTGATTGTTTTCGCCAGCGTACAATCATCGATCACCGCATCTTTAATAACCGCCATTCCGCCAATATCTTTCAGTACGGCTGTTTCAAGAAAAATACAACCTCCGGCTGCGGCCGCCATTCTGGATTTTGGACTGTTCGCCAGCGCAAACGGATAAATCATTTTGAAAAAATAAATAAACGCCGGCATCAATAATTTTTCCCAAAATGATTGAAACCGCAACACTGCCATCAAAGAAACAAATTGCAACCCCTCTTTCTGTTGTTTTTGTTTAAGCGCTTTTAACATACCGGGCTTTAAGGCAATATCGGCATCCAGCAAGAGCAACAATGGCGTATTGACGGCTTTCAAGCCTTGTTCCTGCGCCCATAATTTACCTGTCCAGCCCGGCGGCAAGCTTTTCGATTCAATGATGGTCAGGTTTTCAAGCCCACTGGCACGAGCGATATTTACCGTCTCATCGCTGGAATCATCATCGACTAAAACAACCTGCAAACCACGCCCTTGCTGTTTCAATGATTGCAATGTTCCGGCAATCACTTCCGCCTCATCACGCGCTGGGATCAGCACCGTAACATCATGTAAATCAACATCCGAAAAATCGGTTTCCGCTTCCAACACCTCCCGATTACGCCAGGGTTGCCATGGCAAAAGCAAGGTGATGAGCCAAACAAGCCCGGCTAAAACAGATAAATAGCCGCTCATAGTGTCTAACATGCCATTTATAATTCCACTTTTATCGGAATATCTTTCAGGTTTTTGCCAGCCGTTTCAGCGGGAACTTTTTCCGGCACCATATCTCCCGCCGTTTTAGGACCACGGATTGTCGCCCACAATGCTTTTAATGGATGTTGTAATGTATCTTCCACAGCCGTGGCTTCATAGCCACAATGCGCCATACAATTCGCACACTTTGGGTTCTTCGCGGTGCCGTATTTTTCCCACGGAGTTTCTTCAAGCAAGGCTTGAAAACTATCGGTATAGCCTTCATCGCTCAAGAGGTAACACGGTTTTTGCCATCCGAATACATTACGGGTCGGGTTGCCCCAGGGCGTACAATCATAAGCCTGATTACCCGCCAGATAGTCCAGATATAATGAGGAATGATTCAAGCGCCAGTCACGTTTGCGTTTTTTACCTAAACCAAATATGCCTCGAAACAGCTCCTTGGTTTCCCGTCCGGAAATAAAGACGTCTTGTTGTGGTGCATGTTCATAACTGAAGCCCGGCGCAATGGTGATACCTTCTACGCCTAACTCCGTGGCATAATCCAAAAAATCAGCCACTTCTGCAGGTGTTTCACCCTGAAACAAAGTGCAGTTGACTGTCACACGAAAACCTTTACTTAAGGCTAATTTAATCGCATCAACTGCAATATCAAAAACCCCCTCTTGACACACAGAGGTATCATGACGATCTTTGTTGCCATCTAAATGGACAGAGAATGTCAGATAAGGTGATGGCGTATAATCGTTTATTCTTTTCTTCAGCAGCAGCGCATTGGTGCAAAGGTAAACAAATTTTTTACGCTCGATAATGCCTTTAACGATTTCCGGCATTTCTTTATGGATTAACGGCTCACCACCGGGGATGGAAACCATAGGGGCATCACATTCATCCACGGCATCAAGACATTCTTTTACTGACAAGCGCTTATTGAGAATATCATCCGGATACTCAATCTTACCGCAACCGGCACACGCCAAATTACATCGAAACAAAGGTTCAAGCATCAAAACCAACGGGTATTTTTTCTTCCCCTTCAATTTCTGCGTTAATAAATACTTACCTACTGCAATTTGTTGTCGTAAAGGAACGCCCACTTACCTATCTCCCAAAATAAATACATTATCAAACACTCAAGATTTAAGCGTTGTTACAAAACAACAATACACCCAATAACCTTGATGCTCTAACTCTTTGTATTAGAATATAAAAAATCCCACCAATCTAATACAATTCAAAATAATGTACAAAGAATACTACTTTTCCGCATCAGACTCCAGTAAAAAAGCCCATAAATACTATTTTTCAGTCGTTTTATTTTGAAAAAAATTATAAAATTAACAAAAATACAACAACTTTAATGTATTCTTGAAAATCACTTAAGCAATTGTTTTTAAGGATTATTTAAGATAAATCATGATTCCCGTGAATTTTTTAAGGAAAACACATAAAAATATTTTGCTATAAAACAACATTTCTTTGCAAAACCCCAACAAACCGACTATCATTGACACTCACTGATTTGATAACTGCGCGCATTTTTTATGACTGAAGCAAACGTTTCAATAAACGACCCGAAAAACCTTCTTTCTCTGCCAGAGCAGGACTTTCAGTCCATACTGCTCGAAGGCGTTTCGAGAACGTTTGCCCTGACCATACCGCAACTGCCCGAAGGCCTGTATTCTCCAGTTGCCAACGCCTATTTATTATGTCGAATTGTCGATACCATTGAGGATGAAGTGTCCTTGTCAGTCGAACAAAAAAAGTACTTTTGTGATTTATTCATCAATGTCACACGGACAGGACAGCATGCCGAAAAGTTCAGCCAGGAATTAGCGCCATTATTGTCAAATCAAACCATTCCAGCAGAACACAGCTTGATTGCGGTTACACCACGCGTTATTGAAATCACGCATTCCTTTGACAGAGAACAGATTAACGCTTTAGCCGATTGTGTTACCACCATGGCACAAGGCATGCCAAAGTTTCAGGCACTGGATTTGCACGCTGGACTGAAAACCCTGGCCGATCTGGATGACTATTGTTATTACGTTGCCGGCTGTGTCGGTGAAATGCTGGCCCGATTATTCTGTCATTATTCCCCTGAAATCAATCAGCACCGGGAAAAACTCTTAAAGCTATCTGTGTCTTTTGGACAAGGCTTGCAAATGACCAATATTTTAAAAGATATCTGGGATGACGCTAAACGTGGCGTCTGCTGGTTGCCGCAGGATATCTTTACTGAAACCGGTTTTGACCTGGCAACATTGACCCCCGAAACCCATGATAAAAATTTCCGCAAAGGTCTGGAACACCTGATCAGCATTGCCCAACAACATTTGGACAATGCGCTGACCTATACCAAACTGATTCCATCCCACGAAACGGGCATCCGTAATTTTTGCCTTTGGGCGCTGGGTATGGCGGTTTTAACATTACGTAAAATCCATGAAAACCTGGATTTCAATGATTCAAGTCAGGTCAAAATTACTCGAAAAAGTGTCAAGGCCACTATTTTTGCAACCAATTTAACCGTCCGCAGCAATTTGATGCTGACACTATTATTCAATTTTTTCAGTCGACCTCTGAAAACGCCGGACTGGCATTATCAACCTGCCAACCAGGCTAAACAATAAGGAATAACGATGTTTACAGAAGCCGAATCAATCCCCGTATCTACATCCAGCCCGGCATCAACTATGCCGGCTATCAATAACGCCGCACTGGAACAGGCCATCAGCAAAGCCGAGAAATACCTGCTGAATTTACAGGATAAAGACGGCTATTGGCTGTTTGAACTCGAAGCGGACTGCACGATTCCAGCCGAATACATCATGATGATGCATTATCTGGATGATATTGATGAAACTTTACAGTCTAAAATTGCCGTTTATTTGCGCAGCCGCCAATCCGAGGACGGCAGTTACCCCTTGTTTACAGGTGGACCGGGCGATATCAGTTGCAGTGTAAAAGTCTACTATGCCTTAAAAATGGCGGGTGACGATATCAATGCGCCGCATATGGTTCGATTGCGCGATTATATTTTAAGCCAGGGCGGTGCCGCCCGCGCCAATGTCTTTACCCGTATCGCGCTGGCGACTTTCAAGCAGCTGCCCTGGCGCGGCGTGCCTTATATTCCGGTTGAAATCATGCTGCTGCCTAATTGGTTTCCTTTTCATATCGACAAGGTATCCTATTGGTCGCGCACGGTTATGGTGCCGTTATTTATCTTATGCACTCTGAAAGCTACGGCAAAAAACCCACATAATGTTGATATTCTGGAATTGTTTGTCGTTCACCCGGACGAAGAAAAACACTATTTCCCGGAACGTAGCTGGCTCAACAAAGCATTTTTGGCGCTGGATAAATTAGGCCGATTGACCGAGCCATTTATCCCGGAAAAAATGCGCCAAAAAGCCATTGACCAAGCGCTGAACTGGTTTACTGAACGTCTGAATGGCGAAGATGGTTTAGGCGGTATCTTTCCGGCTATGGTGAATGCGTATGAAGCCATGTTGCTTCTCGGTATGCCACATGATCATCCCAATGTTGTCATCGCCCGCAAAGCAATTGATAAACTGTTAGTGATTAACGAAGACGATGCCTATTGCCAGCCTTGTTTGTCACCGGTTTGGGATACAGCTTTGTCCGCATTGGCTTTGCAGGAATCTAATAAAAACAACAACCAGACCGCCCTGAGTCGAGCCTATGACTGGTTAAAATCCAAACAATTGATTGACCAGCCCGGTGACTGGCAAATCCAGCGCCCTGATTTACCCGGTGGCGGCTGGGCGTTTCAGTTTGAAAATCCTTATTACCCTGATGTCGATGATACCGCCGTCGTCGCTTTTGCCATGGCCGATTCCGACTACCCCGAACTGAAGGAGTCTATCCACCGGGCGACCCGCTGGATCGTTGACATGCAATCGGATAATGGCGGCTATGGTGCCTTTGATGTGGATAATACGTGTTATTATCTGAATGAAATTCCGTTTGCCGATCACGGCGCCTTACTGGATCCACCAACGGCCGATGTCAGCGCACGCTGCGCCATGCTGATGGCAAAAGTTGCTCAAGATCATGATGAATATCGCCCTGCCCTGCAACGCACGATTGACTATCTCCGCGCCGAACAGGAAGACGATGGCTCCTGGTTTGGCCGCTGGGGTACTAATTATATTTACGGCACTTGGTCAGGCCTTCTGGCGCTGGAGCAAACCGACCTGCCCAAATCAGACCCGATGTATCGCAAAGCCGTCGCCTGGCTAAAAAGCGTGCAGCGTGAAGATGGCGGCTGGGGTGAAGATAACTTAAGCTATCATGACGATAAAAAATATCGAGGCCGCTATCACTTCAGTACCGCATTTCAAACGGCCTGGGCCCTGCTGGCTTTAATGGCCGCCGGTGAAACACGTAGTCCAGAAGTCAAAGCCGGCATTGAGTTTTTGTTGAAAACACAATTAAGCGACGGTCGTTGGGACGACCCTTGCTTTACCGCACCTGGCTTTCCTAAAGTGTTCTATCTGAAATACCACGGCTATGACAAATTTTTCCCGTTGTGGGCCTTAGCCCGTTATCGCAACACGATTCAAGCATCGTGACAACCGGAATCATCGTTGCCCTGCCGGAAGAGATCAGCACACTGACGTCCGCTTCGCTTCAGCAAGGTGAAAGCATTCGACTGAATAACAATATCGTGCTGATGCTGGCAGGCGCAGGACCTGAAAATGCCGCGCATGCCGCTTATCAACTGATTAAGCACAATGGCGCCAACCGCCTGATAAGCTGGGGATGCGCTGCGGCATTGGTTGATTATTTAACCCCTGGAGATTTGATTCTAGCGGAAAACCTGATTGACAAAAACCAGCAAATACTCGCCTGCGACTCGAACTGGCTATCGCATACCCGCGAAACCTTGAAACATTTGTCTTTGTTTCAAGAACCTCTGGTTGAAAGTCAGCATATTATCGGCACAGCAGAAGGCAAACAACGATTGTATATCGAAACTCAGGCGATTGCTGTCGATATGGAAAGTGCCGCTATCGCGCGTATTGCCAAACAGCATCACTGTCCATTTTTACTGGTTCGCAGCATTGCAGATACCGCCAACATGAATCTTCCGCAGGCAATTTATCACGCCATGAATGCTGAAGGACGTGTTGATATTTCAAAATTACTGCTGTTTATCCTAAAAAAACCCAGTGAAATTCCAGGCTTGATTCATCTCGGGCTATGTTTTTCGTCCGCAAAAAAAACATTAACCGCTATCGCAAAACATCTTGATAAAATAGTGGATTTTGAATCTAAAACACTAACCACTTAAATCGCTGCATGTCTGAATCTTCTTCCGCCACATTATTGGAGTCCTTTCTTGTCCACTGGAGCCGTTGGGTATTGCGCTTTCCGGTAACCTTGATTGTCATTTTTACCCTGCTGGCCGGATACAGCCTTTACTATACCGTCAACAACCTGGGCGTTAATACCAATACCACCGACATGCTGGCAAAGGATTTACCCTTCCAAATCAACCGCAAACGCCTGGAAGATGCTTTTCCACAAGACAAGGCCTCCATTATTTTTGTCGTGGAAGCCAAAACACCTGAAGAAACCTCCATTGCAGCCAATCATTTGCGCCAAAGACTGCAACACGATGATCATTTTCTGTCGGTCTATATCCCGACAGACAACCCGTTTTTCAGACAGCAGGCCCTGTTGTATCTGGATATCGATGAACTTGAAGACCTTGCCACAAAGCTGACAGATGCGCAGCCCTTTATTGGTTATTTATCCGAACATTATAGCCTCGATGGTCTTTTCACCATTATTAGCAAGGCACTCGAAAAACAAAACAGCGACGAGTTGCCGATGGATATGGCGCCGTTACTGAAAGCGATCAATCAAACGGTGGAAGCACAGTTAAACGGTACACCGCAACGGCTGTCCTGGCAAACATTATTGGCAGCGACCCGATTGAATACCGATAGCAATCGCACCTTGGTCATTGCTCGGCCGAAAATGAATTTCAATGAAATCATGCCCGCCGAAGCCGCTTTTCTGGATGCCCGGTCACTGGTGAAGCATATCCTTCAGGAAAATCCTTCGGTAAAAATACGCATAACGGGAGAAACGGCTTTAGAGCATGAAGAGCTTGAAAGCGTAACGCGTGGCGCTGAAATTGCAGGTATTGTGTCGCTGATTTTGGTCTGTACATCTTTACTGCTCGGTCTGCGCTCTTTCAAATTACTGCTTGCGACCTTTATAACACTGATCATAGGGCTTATTTTGACGGCTGGCTTTGCAGCGTTCGCCATCGGCCACCTCAACCTGATCTCCATTGCCTTTGCCGTTTTATATATTGGACTGGGTGTTGATTACGCCATTCACATCTGTCTTCATTATCGTGAATTGAAAGCACAGGGCGCACCGAATGATACCGCCATTATTAAAACCATTAAAACCATAGGTGTCTCCATATTTTTATGTGCCTTTACGACATCCATTGGTTTTTTTGCCTTTATCCCGACGGATTTCGTTGGCGTATCGGAATTAGGTATCATCTCCGGTGTGGGTATGTTTATCGGCCTAGTGATTTCGCTGACGTTGTTACCCGCCTTGCTTAAAATCATGCCCGTCAACAACATCAAACCCTTCAAACGACATTGGGCGCCATCTTCCCTGATTGAATTACCTTACCGGCAGGCAACCCGCATAAAAGTCTATTCCATAGTGTTCGCATTGGCATCGGTCGCGGTTCTGACTCAGCTTGTGTTTGACTCTAATCCAATCAACCTGAGAGACCCGAAAAGTGAATCGGTATCGACCATTAAGGATTTATTAAAATCCAAAGACGATTCACCGTTTGCGTTGTCTGCATTGGAACCCGACCTGAATAAAGCCAAAGCCCTGGCTGCAAAATTAAAAAAATTGCCCAGCGTACACGAAACAATCATCCTGAGCGACCTGGTTACCAAAAACCAAGATGAAAAACTCGCGATAATTGATGATCTAGCTATGATTTTGGGTTCTCAACTGGACCGCTTCAATCAGCCCTTACAAAATACCCAGCCTTTGTTGGCCATCAAAAAATTCATAAGCAATATCAACAAGCTGTTACAGGAACAACCCGACAATCCCTACCGGGATTTGCTCTTGAGCTTACAACAAAACCTGCGGGCATTGATTGTCGGCGACAATGCCGAACAAAAGGCGCATGAATTAGAACATAATATTTTAGATTTACTGCCTTACACCATGCAGCGGCTTAAAACCAGTCTGCAAGCTTACCCTTACAGCATTCAGGATTTACCGGATTACTTAAGTCAACACTGGCTCAGCAAAAATGGTTTATACCGCGTTTTAATTTTGCCGGAATACGATTTGAATGATCCACGCCATCTCAAGCAATTTGTCGCGGATGTCACCGCCGTCGCACCTATGGCCAGCGGCCTGCCAGTTGCTGACCAGGCATCAGGCGATGTTGTTGTCAACGCCTTTATTGAAGCCTTCAGCGCTGCATTAATTGCAATATTCGTACTCCTTTTACTGATTTTCAAAAATCTGAAACATACATTACTCATTATGGGCCCTTTATTGTTGGCGGGATTATTGACTGGTGCCACCAATGTGCTGCTGCACAACAGCTTCAACTTTGCCAACATCATCGCATTACCCTTGCTATTGGGCATGGGCGTCGATAGCGGCATTCACATTCTGCAATGCTTAAAATCGGGCCACGCCAATATTCTGGAAAGCAGCTCCGCCCGTGGCGTCTTTTTCAGCTCGCTGACGACACTGTGCAGCTTTTCCAGTCTGGCATTTACCTCTCATCAAGGCACGGCCAGTATGGGCATATTGTTAGCTATTGGAATCACCTTTACTCTACTCTGTACGCTTATTGTGTTACCGGCTTTTTACGGTAAACCACGTTTATAAATTGAGGTTTTTTATGTCATTGAGTATCGCAAAGCTGTTAGAGCAACATTTTGATCAAAAATTTGATTTACATGAACAGCATTTAAACAATCAAATGGTTCGCGTTTTGAGAACCATCGGCTATGACCGTAACTACAAACGTGCCCTCGGCCAATATCTATACGATGAAGACGGTCAAGAATATCTGGATTTGCTGAGCGGCTTCGGCGCGTTCGCGATCGGCCGTAATCACCCGACGGTCGTCAGCGCATTAAAAGAAACACTGGATTTGGAATTGCCGAATCTGGTGCAAATGGATGTGTCATTACTCAGTGGTCTGCTGGCAGAGCGTATTCTGGCCACGACGCCTGATAACCTGAACAAAATGTTCTTTTGTAATTCGGGTACCGAATCGGTGGAAGCGGCGATAAAATTTGCCCGTTATACCACCAAGCGTGAAAAAATTGTCTTCTGTGAACACAGTTTTCACGGCCTGACCTTAGGCTCCTTATCATTAAATGGCGAACAGATTTTTCGGGAAGGGTTTGGCCCGCTGCTGCCTGGCTGCGAATCGGTTCCTTTTAACGATCTGTCTGCGCTCGAAAAAGCCTTGAGCCAGAAAAATGTTGCTGCCTTTATCGTTGAGCCGGTGCAAGGCAAAGGCGTCAATGTGCCGGATGACAATTACCTGCCCGAAGTGCAGAAATTGTGTAAAAAATATGGCACCTTGTTTGTCGCGGATGAAGTGCAGACTGGCCTCGGCCGTACCGGTAAATTCTGGGCTATCGAACACTGGGGCGTGGAACCGGATATGATTTGTATGGCAAAAGCGCTATCCGGCGGATTTATTCCAGTAGGCGCCGTCGCCATGACCCAGAAAATCATGGATACCGTGTTTAACCGTATGGATCGAGCCGTCGTTCATGGTTCTACCTTCTCTAAAAACAATATGGCGATGGCGGCCGGTTTAGCGACATTAGAAGTCATTGAACAGGAAAAGCTGGTTGAAAACAGCGCTAAAATCGGTGAAGAAATCATCACGACTATCAATGCAATGGCCGATAAATACGAGTTTCTGAAACAAGCACACGGTAAAGGCATGATGATTGCCATTGAATTTCAGGCCCCCAAAAGCCTGAAACTGAAAGCGGCCTGGGCCATGCTTGAGGCCGCTAACAAAGGCCTGTTTTGCCAGATGGTCACTATTCCACTGTTTAAAGAACATCACATCCTCACCCAGGTCGCAGGGCACGGTATGAATGTCGTGAAATTATTGCCGCCTTTAAACCTGACTGAAAAGGATAAAAACTGGATTATTGATGCCTTCGATAAAACCATTGCCGATACCCACCAGATTCCAGGTTCTATTTGGGATTTAGGTAAAACGCTGGCCAGCCATGCCTTAAAAAATAAAAAGTAACGGATAAGACTATGAAAAAAATTCATTTAATGATTACATTCTGTTTGGTTATTTTTTCAAGCCAGGCTTTATCGCATGCCGTGGTAACGCATTCATCGCTTGATGTGACTGAAATCAGCGCAAATCAGCCGACCCAGGTTAAATTAACCTTCAACTCTCGGGTTGAACTGGATTTATCCCAGATTTTTCTGGTCAGTCGAGGCGATAAAATGCAGCTTGTCAACGCTTCACTGGGGCAAAAACCCGGTCAAATTGTTATCGATATACCGGCATTAGCTCCCGGCGAATATGCATTGAAATTGAGTATTTTCGCAGCCGACGGCCATATAAGCGAAGACCTTGTTCGCTTCCATGTTTTATCCGAAACTGCTAGCGAGTAATCGTTTATGCAAGGTATAGCTGATTTTCTGGACGCCTTGATTGGCGGTGTCGATTTATCCTTTTATTGCATGGCGATTGGTGGCTTACTGTGGGGATTTTTTGTCTTAAAGCCCTGGCAACATCATCCGTTATATAACGACGCCTTGTTAACCACATCGGTCAAACTGATTAAAATGGGCGCCTATGCTGTCGCTATTACCCAGATTTTTAAAATCATCTTGAAAATCTGGCTGATGACAGCAACCCTGGATCGCTGGCCATTTCCAGCATTTGCCGAAACCGTTCAATTTCAAGCCGGTATCGTTCGAGCTTTATTTGCTGTCATCCTGGGTCATTATGCCCATAAAACATTACTCTACAATACCCGCTCGCATTATTGCTGGACCAACGCCGTCCTGCTCGCCTTACCCGTTATCATTGCCAGTGCCTGGCTGGTACATGGCGCCAGCCGTCTTGAGAACCGCTTACTGCTGATGACACTGGCCGCATTACATCAGGTTGCGGCGGCGGCCTGGGTGGGTAGTATTTTCCAAATTCTGGCCTTATGGCGCTTAAAACAAAAAAATAAAATCAATGCAGAACTGTGGCCTGCCCTGCTGTGGCGATTTTCACCGATGGGCATGGTCTCGGTTTTAGCGATTTTAGCCACCGGTATTCCCATTGCACTCAATTACATCGATAGCTGGAATGGGTTTATTGGCACCGGCTATGGCAATTTATTGCTGGTAAAAATATTCATGTTAATCATTGCGCTAGGCTTTGCCTATGTCAATCATCGCAATGTACATGCCTATTTTTTAAAGGGTAACAACCATAACCTGGAACGCCGGGTGCCTTATTACATTGAAACCGAGTCATTAGTCTTGATTACCCTGCTGTTTACGGCCGCAAGCCTGGCATCGCAGCCACCTGCGGTTGATATTCCAACACTGACAGCAAGCTGGCAGGAAGTCCTGCACACCTTTGCACCGCGAATCCCACGCTTACAATCACCCAGTCATGAAGCCTTGCTGGCAGGTGAGGCAGGCCGCGTTGCCATCGTTGGCCAGGTGCCTTCAGAAGCCGCCACGGCCTGGTCGGATTATAATCATAATATTTCGGGTATTTTTTTGACGGTCATGAGTCTTTTCGCCATGCTGTCTTACAACAAAAAATACGCCTGGGCCAAATACTGGCCGGTTGGTTTCATTTTATTAGGCATTTTTCTATTTTTCCGCAGTGACGCTGAAACCTGGCCACTCGGCCCGATTGGTTTTTGGGAAAGTACATTTAATAATGGCGAAGTCTTGCAACATCGTATCGCCACCCTGTTAGTCTTTATGCTCGGTGTCATGGAAGTCAAGGCACGCCTGACAACAGACCCGAACAGTAAACTGCCTTATGTTTTTCCTGCGCTGGCGGCCTTTGGCGGATTGATGCTGCTTGCGCACTCGCATGTTGGTTTTCAACCCAAAACCGCTTTTCTGATTCAAGTCGGCCATACCCTGATGGGGTTATTTTCGCTTATTTTAGCCTGCGGTCGTTGGCTGGAACTCAAGCTGGATTCTCCGGTTAAAGAATGGGCCGGATTCGTGTCTGTTTTTGCCTTGTTTCAAATTGGCATCATACTAATGTTCTACCAGGAACCCTTGTATTAATATGACAAAATTTCAAAACACCCCGTTATTAGACACTATCAACGCCCCCGCCGACCTGCGCGCCCTGCCCGCAGAGCAGCTGCCCC
>CAJXMF010000009.1 GCA_913056195.1 uncultured Methylococcaceae bacterium
TGATAAATCAACAGCCTATGCCCACAGAAGAATTTACGCTGAGTAGTTACAAAAAGATGAAAGATGATTGCTTAAATAATGCTTCGCATAATGTATATTATGTTAAATTATGTCAGTAGTTACCCTGGGATTCCTAAACTTCATATTTCTGACTACGTGACATTTGATAATAAGCCAATGAAAACAGTAAAAACACAGATAGACTGGCAATCGTTATATTCACAGTCAAAGGAATTAAAAGCAGCGAACTGAGCAACTCAATTGCGATTAGACACAATAAAAAGAAAACAATGTGTTCATTGCGCATGCGGCTGCAAAAAAAGACACCTAAAGGTGCACCAATAACAACAACGGGTATAGCCGCCAGCCAATACATTTTTACGATGGTATTGAAGCCATCAGTCACAAAATAATGCAACATAAATCCCGCAATGGCTGTTATTGCCATCAATATCACTGATGTCGGGGTCGATACTTTCGCGGCAAGTCTGAAAAATAACACCATGACCGAAAAACAGATAATATCAATACCGCTGCCTACCAGCCCGGTCATAGTGCCACCGATAAAGCCCGTTATTAAGATGATGCCTTTTTCTGCGCCATAAAGTTTTGGCAAATAAAGGCTGTAGCATCGCTTTTGGGTATTGAACAAAAACAATGCGAGCGCAAAACTGACAATCATGGCGGTAAACAGCATTTTCACCAATGCAGCAGGAAGTAGTTGCGCAATCAAAAGCGTTCCAACACATAAACCGGGTAATCCGCCGAGGATAGCCCAGAAGATAAAGCGCCAGGCTACACGAATACGAAGCATGATAATTGTCAGGCTGGCCGCTGTCATGCCAATGCTTTGGATGGCAAGGGCAAACACCTTGGTATTTTGAGGATCAATATGCAACGCTTTGGTAAACACAGGAAAAGCAATTGCGCCCCCTCCCTCGCTGGTTGCACCGGCAATGAATGAACCAAGTGTCATGGTTAGCGTAATCGTCCAGTTTTGCAGCAAAACACCCTTCGAATCAGGCTGGGTGTATAGCCACCAGGCTATCCATACCAGTAGCACTAAAATAATGTTGACCGCCAGTGTTTTCTGATATGGTTTATATTTAGCGTAAATGGGATTCGCGTTCAATTTCACTCAATCGTTTTAATCCAGTGACAACGCTCTGCCACCGCTTTTGCAATTTTGTCTTTTTCGTCACTGATGCCTTTGGCTATCAAGCCAACTACCCTGTCATCACTGTCATAACCAATATGCGCTTCAACCGGATTGGCCAGTGACCCTAAGCCAAAAACATCATAGATTGGCGCGACATTGATTTGGATGTTGGTGACTTCGATGCAGAGACGAGAATCCAGATAACGCTGAACAAAATCCACTGGAATGGTGTAACTCAACAAGTCATTCGGATCGCTGAATGCAATAATTGAGGTTTGTTTTAACATTCTGTACTGATATTTTTTACCTTCGGGCGAGCAATAAGCCTGTCTTTGATTGTGAATTTCCGGAAGCTTGCGCCCTAATTGCAGCATCGGCAACTGATTGGACATCATATAAATCGGAATGGTTTTTTGTTTTAAGGCTTCAGCAAGGCGTATTTGATTTGGATGGCTGGAACCTTGAGCCAATACGGTCGCAATACGTTGCAAACCATCGATTACGATACGGCTGCCAAGGCTATGAGACACAAAAGCAAAATCATCTTGATGGAGTGATTCGATATTCAAAAGCTTACATTCCTGCTCAACATCGTCTGGTAATGAAGCCCAATCACCATTGATCATCCAGCAAAAAGATTGGGCAAAGGCGCGCAGAATATCGTCTCGTTTCTGCCCCAGATAAATAATCGGATCTGGCGCGGTATCATTGGTGAATTTTTTTAACAGGTCGTTGACTTCAGCGCGTTTGAATGAAAACTCACCAGAATTATCATAATCCAGGACTTTTTTATCATCGGCAGTGATTGCCGACCAGGTCAGTTCATAGAACAATAACTCCTGTTTCAGATCATGACTCAAAAAACGGCTGATACGCAGATTGCCCAGTTTTTTGTTAATTGAATGCGGGTCTGTGATTTGAATATTTTTACTCGATTGCGTGGTAACATTCAAATCCAATTCGTGAACCAGTTTATCCAGAAACTCAGACGCATAACCGGGCTGATGATCGCCGACGCCATGAACCATTAAAACCTTGACATCGCGATTATCGTCATTGACATCCAGGTGTGGTTTCAAGCCTTCAAATGTTTTGCCTTTGATCTCGCAGATTCGGCTATCAACCGTCTGTTGCTCCAAAACGGCTTCGGTGACGCCCTTACCAAAACTGGAGCATCCGACCAGGACAGTAAGCGCACTAAAAAGTAAGGATGTGGATAAAATTTTCATACGCTCAACAGATGACAAAAAACAGGAAAAAATAAATGATTCAGTCTATTATAATGCTAATGAAGCGCCCTTGAAATTGTGTATTCTATTCATACCGAGCCATTCTCGATAAATCATTTAAAAAGCTGAGTTGTTTAGGTTACTATAATCTCTATAGGTTAAATACCTCCCTTGATTGCTTTTCTTTGCTTAAGGGGGGGGCGGCATAAATCTTTCAAACAAACGGAAATCCAGACGTGCTTAATAAAAAACTATTGTCTTTAATTTTATTTGTATCGGCCACACAGACGGCCACTGCACAGAACTTGCAAGAGATTTACCATTTAGCCATAGAAAATGAACCCGAATACAAAGCGGCTTATATTAACCAGTTTTCCGCCGCCGAGTCGCGCTCACAGAGTATCGCGAAAATGTTGCCTAATATTTCAGCGGTGGCTAAAAGCTCCCGAAATCGATTGGATAATAAAAAAGTTACCTTCCAGGGTGCGGGAATTCAGCATTATTGGAGTCAGACCGTTGACCTTCAGTTGATCCAGCCGGTTTTTCACTGGGAACACTGGGTTCAGCTTGATCAATCGGACAATCAAATCGCCCAGGCGGAAGCCCAGTTTCAGGCACAAAACCAGGCGCTTATCCTTAAAGTCGTTGAAGCCTATTTCAATATCCTGTCGGCTCAAGATACACTGACTTTTGCCGAGGCGGAAAAAAAGGCCATTGCAAAGCAACTTGAACAAGCGCAACAACGCTTTGAAGTTGGATTGATTCCGATTACTGATGTTAATGAAGCCCAAGCGGCTTTTGATGAATCCAGAGCTAATGTGATTGATGCCGCCAATCAGTTAGACAATGAAAAAGAAAACTTACGCGAATTGATTGGATATTACGAGCAAGAGCTTGATCTTTTAGCCGAAGAGGTTCCTTTAGCCTTGCCCGAACCCGCTGATATTAATGCCTGGGCTAAAACAGCAGAAAGCAATAATTTCAATATTATTGCACAGTTAAATCAAACCGAGTTTGCCCGTAAAAATATCGCATTACAACGCAGTGGTCATCTACCAACACTCGATATCGTCGCCAGCTATGGTGGCAGTGATGTCAATAGTAAATTTGGCTTGCGTGGCGATAGCGAAAGTGTCGGCTTGCAATTGAATATTCCTGTATTTGAAGGCGGTGCGGTGTATTCCCGCACCAAACAGGCTGAATTTGACTTTAAAAAAGCAAGGCAAAATTTAATTAAGGTAAAACGAACGGTGATTCGGGACGTGAAAAATGCCTTCCGTGGCGTAACCTCCAGCATAAGTCGGGTCAAGGCCTTAAAAGCCGCCGTTAAATCAGCCGTTAGCGCACTCGAAGCAACCGAGGCGGGATTTGAAGTCGGTACGCGAACGATGGTTGATGTATTGACCGAGCAACGTAATCTTTATCGTGTCAAACGGGATTATGCGCGCAGCCGATACGACTATCTGGTCAACATGATTCGCTTGAAAAACGCCGCCGGTAGCCTGTCTGAAGCCGATATTAATGCGATCAATCAGTTTTTAATTGCCAAGACGCCCGTCTCAAAGTGATTTGAATGCCGTCACGCGGGCATTAACCTGATTGCGATGATCCAGCTGAATCGACTTGAAGCCGTGCGTTTGTAATTGTGCCAGGGCGACCGATTCACGCATGACATGGTTTTCCGATTCATCACTGAATAAATGAACTATCCAATGTTCCAGGAGATCCAGTCGTTTCATGTCGGTCAGCACCGAAAAATAGCCCTGTACTTCCTGTTGAATTAGATGGGTGTGGACATTGACATCATCCAGACCGTAACGGTCGCCATTCACAAACAACCCGTCCGGCTTTAATACACGATGAACCTGGGCAATCACCTGTTCCCGGTAACCGTGTTCAAAATTATGCAAAGTATAGGCACTGGCGACAATATCAACGCTGTTATCTTCGGTGTGTTCCAGCGTTTGTAATATATCGTCCAGTACAAATGCCAGTCTTCCTTCTTTCTGCCATTGCTGTAAACTTTGTCGCGCCTGGCTTTGCATGGTTTCGGCATTATCGACAGAGGTTATTTTCAGGCGTTCATTGGCAGACAATAGCGCTAACGTGGTAATACCGGTTCCTCCGCCCAGTTCCAATACCGATGAGGCCGCAGGATTTTGCGCACAATACTCCCCTGCCCGCTGCCCGACCAACTGACTCATTTCTGCCGCCAAAGGACAAATCAAGCGGAGCATGTCATATTCCTGGCCGATGATGCCGGAAAACATAGCCTCAAAAGGATGTTGTGTGGTCATGATGATGGATTATTCTTCTGGGCTTGTTTTTCCTGATAGGCCTTCATCTGCGCTTCGGTCGCCGGTTGTTGAAACTTCTCCTTCCATTCCTGATAAGGCATACCATAAACAATTTCCCGGGCGGCTTCATAATCAATATCAGCACCCTGCTGTTTTGCGCCTTCTACATACCACTTAGCCAGGCAATTACGGCAAAAGTCAGCCAGAATCATCAGCTCGATATTTTGTACTTCGGTGTGTTTTTGTAAATGCTCAAGCAACTTTCGAAATGCGGCCGCTTCAAATTCCATGGTTTTGTTATTATCAGACATCGTTTTCTCCAAAAGCACCATTTTAACCCAGCTTTACCAACAAAAATATAACCATGTACATTCATGCCGGAAGTCACTACAATTAAAGAATTATTGTTTTCAATTGTCGTTGATAAATGGAAATTTTACCGATTCGGCCGCCTGTTGTTTCATCACATGCGCCCTCCCCGCCCAAAGATTCCCAAAACCTGCGGGAACTCAGTGCGGTTAAGGCGGACAAAGATGCGCGTAAGCAAGGCTTTTTGATTGAAGTTGTCGATCTTAGAACGCTGGCAGAAAGACGCGAACAATTTAAAGCACGACAAAATCAGCCGTTGGATTTAAATACTCAGCGTGCGCTAAAAAGCTATCTTGACACCCATTTTCAATCCGGAAACAATGTGCAACTGGATTTATACGTTTAATAAAAAATATTCCAATTATGAAACAACTGCTTGAATTTATCCCCATCATTCTATTCTTTATCACCTATAAACTTTATGATATCTATGTTGCGACCGCCGTCGTTATCGTCGCCACCATTATCCAGGTGGCAATCAGCTGGATGCTTTATAAAAAAATAGAAAAAATGCAATGGGTCACGCTGGCCTTGATTCTGGTTATGGGCGGCGCAACCATTTACCTGCGTGATGAGAATTTTATTAAATGGAAATTGACCATTATCGAATGGCTTTTCGGGATCGTGTTTTTGGCCAGTCAATTTATCGGCCAACAACCTTTGGTGCAACGGATGATGGGCGCCAACCTCGAGCTGCCTGATTACATCTGGCGACGTCTCAATATGATTTGGGCAGGCTTCTTTATTACCGTCGGCAGCGTCAATCTCTACGTCATGCATGCTTTCGATACCGATGATTGGGTAACCTTCAAAACGTTCATTGTTCCAGGTTTTATGCTGGTGTTTATTATCGTCCAGATGGTCTTTCTCTATCGATATATTCCCGATGCCGGCACGGAAATGGAGGAAGATTAATGTTATACGCCATCATTTGCGAAGATGAGGCAAACAGCCTGGAAAAACGCCTTAAGACACGCCCCGCTCACTTGGAACGTTTGATTACATTACAGGAACAAGGACGACTGGTTTTGGCCGGCCCCTGTCCCGCTATTGATGCCGAAAATCCGGGCGAGGCCGGATTTAGCGGCAGCTTGATTGTGGCTGACTTTCCCAGCTGGATAGACGCGAAAAACTGGGCCGAACATGATCCGTATTGCCAGGCTGGTGTTTATAAAAACATCACCGTAAAACCCTTTAAACAAGTATTTCCACAATGACTGCAGAACAGATCAAACAAAAACTGAATCAGGCGTTAGCCCCCGAAGCCCTTGAAATTATCGACAACAGTGCGGCCCATGCCGGACATGCGGGCGCACAAAGCGGCGGCGGTCACTATCATGTCACCATCATTGCCGAATCCTTCAATGGTAAATCACAGGTTCAACGCCATCAACTCATTTATCAGGCCTTAGGCGATTTGATGAAAAATGAAATTCACGCCTTGGGTATTCATGCGACAACCCCTTCAGAAAATAAAAAAGGAACACTATAAATGAAAAAAACGCTTATTCCCGTTATTTTAGTCAGCTCTTCACTGTTGCTGTCAGGCTGTATTGAACAAAAAAACAATACAGATTCAACGCAAAATGCAGTGGCCGTTAAAAAAGAAGATGCGGTCGCCGTCGTCAATGGTAAATATATCAGTAAACAGGAACTGGATCGCTTAAAACAGCAAATTTCCCAGCGTATGCAAGGCCAGTCAATTTCTGATCAGCAATTACTCGAAGAATTGATTCGTCGGCAAATTATCGTTCAGCAAGCTGAAAAAGAAGGACTCGATAAATCGCCTGAATTTCAAGCCAAGTTAAATGAAATTAAAACCTCATTACTGACCCAGGCTTATTTACAGGATTACCTGAAAAAGCATCCGGTAACCGACGAAGAGTTGAAAGCCGAATACGACGCGATGATTGGCCAGCAAGGTGGTGGTACAGAATTTAAAGCACGTCATATTCTAGTAAAAAGCAAAGAGGAAGCAGATAAAATTATTGACCAACTGAATAAAGGTGCCGATTTTGCCCAATTGGCTAAAGAAAAATCAACCGGCCCTTCCGGCGCGCAAGGCGGTGATTTAGGCTGGTTTACAGCAGACAAGATGGTCAAGCCTTTTTCCGATGCGGTTAAGGCGCTGGAAGATGGGAAATACACGACTGAGCCGGTAAAAACTCAATTCGGTTGGCATGTCATTTTACGTGAAAAATCCAGAAAACAGACTCCACCGCCTTTTGAAGCGGTAAAAATGCAACTAAAACCAATGTTGCAACGTAAAAAAGTTCAACAACTGCTCGATAATTTAAAAAAACAAGCCAAAGTTGAAGTCTTGTTACAGGAGCCTGCAAAACCCGAAAGTGTAGAAGATGCGGCGGCGAAAACTGCTAAAAAAGCGGTTGATAACGTTGAGGCAACTGCCAAAGAAACAGCGGATAAAGCACAGAAAACCGTTAGCGAATCAGTTGACAAGGCTAAAACAGCCGTGATGGATGCGGTTGAATCGACTGGCAAAAGCGCGACAAAAGCGGCGGATTGATTAAAATCCTAACACAATAAACTTTTGCACGCCCTTCTCAAGCCTCGCAATAATCCTCTTGTGAGGCTTGATTTTATTCCCAATAATCATCATTATCAGAACAGCTTCATCAACGACGGACGCAATTGTTAGCGGCGTTATTTATCAATCAATACACTGACTCCACAAGAGGAGAAAAATATGACTGTTCTACATGAAGACCCTACCGAAGCCATGACCGGCCGCCTGAAAATAACCGGAATTTTACTGATGATTTTAGGTGTTTTGGGCATCTTCGTTCCGCAAATATTCTCATTATTTGTCGAAGGCTTCCTGGCTGCAATCATGCTGATAGGCGGTGCGATATCGGCCTACAATACCTATCAGTTCAATCGCAGTAATTTCACAGAATGGCTAAAGCCGCTTATTTTAATCGTCGGTGGCTTTTTACTACTGGTTTACCCCAGTTCAGGCATTGCGGCGATTATTTTGGTACTGTCATTTTATTTTTTCACCGATGCCTTCGCTAACTTTGCCATGAGTTATGAGCGCTATCCCCAGCCCGGCTGGTTTTGGATGACGCTAAATGGTGTCTTGTCCGCATTATTAGCCGCATTGATTCTGATCGGCTGGCCCGAAAGCTCGTTGATGTATCTGGGGATTTTTATTGCGATCAGCCTGATTTTTGATGGACTGGTTTTATTTATGTTGTCACGCGCAATGCAAATAGATTAGACTATTTGCACTTTTTAACCGGGAACTGAAGCCATGTCTAAGCCTCGTCTTATTGTCATTATGAGTGTTTTGATCGTATCAGCGATAACGATTTATTATATTATTTCGACGCGATCATCCACACAAAATAATACGATAAGCTTGTACGGAAATATTGATATTCGTCAGGTTGAACTCACCTTCCACGACCCTGAACATATTCAAAAAATGTGGGTTGAAGAAGGTGATAAGGTCACCCAGGGACAATTATTGGCCGAGCAGGATTTGGAAAGGTTTCAGTACCTGCTGGAAAAAGCCCGGGCACAAGTCGAAATGCAACAACAAGTGATTCTTCGCCTGGTGCACGGCTCACGACCTGAAGAAATAAAGAAAACCCGGGATGATGTCAAAGCCCTGGAAGCGCAGGTTGTATTTGACCAAAAGGAATATAAGCGGCTTAACGCATTGGTTAAACGTCATTTGACGTCAGTCGAGTCAGTAGACCGGGCCTATGCGCGATTGCATACCGACCAGAAACAGTTGGCAGCATTAAAAGAGCAATATCGTTTAGCGGTTATCGGCCCGCGCAAAGAGGATATCGAGGAAGCAAAAGCACGCCTTAAAATCTATCAGAGCCAACTGAAACTGGATCAAAAAAACTTCCAGGATGCGCATTTATATGCGCCACATGCTGGCATTATCCAGGATAGAATTCTGGAGCCTGGTGATATGGCCGATTTACGTACGCCAGTTTTTACACTGGCTTTGACGAATCCGGTTTGGGCTCGGGTCTATGTCCCGGAAACACAGCTTGGCCAAATCAAATATGGCATGCCGGCCCGGATATACTCGGACAGTTATCCTGATAAATCTTATATCGGTTGGATTGGTTTTATTTCACCCACCGCCGAATTTACTCCAAAAACCGTCGAAACGCCGGAGCTTCGCACCAGCCTGGTTTATCAGGTCCGCGTTTTCGCCTGCGGTGGCACACATGATGAACTGCGCTTAGGCATGCCGGTGACGGTTAAAATCGACACCACCGCCACAAAAAGCATAAAACAAGCCTCGGACTGCCCAGTCGCATCATGACTGAAAACCGATCGCTGCCGCTGGATTTTCAGCATGTCAGCAAAACCTTCAGTATCGGAAAGCGTACGATTGAGGCGTTAAAGCAACTCAGCCTTACAGTCGAAGAAAATTCCATTACGGCTTTGGTTGGGCCTGATGGTGCCGGCAAAACCACCCTGTTAAGGTCAGCAGTCGGATTGTATTTGCCAAATACGGGTGAAATCCGTATTTTTGGCTATGATACACGCCAATATAGCGATCAAATCCATGCCCTGATCGGCTACATGCCCCAGCGTTTTGGCTTGTATGAAGATTTAAGTGTGGCCGAAAACCTTAATCTATATGCCGATCTACATCAAGTGTCCATGACTGACCGGCAGCATCGCTTTGATGACTTAATGCTCATGACCGGTCTTGCAGCATTTACCGATCGCCTGGCAGGAAAACTATCTGGCGGCATGAAGCAGAAACTGGGCCTCGCCTGCACCCTGTTGAGCGAACCCCGTTTATTACTGCTCGATGAACCCAGCGTCGGGGTTGATCCGGTTTCCAGGCGTGAATTATGGCGTATTATTCAGCATCAGGTGAAACAGAAAGGCACCACAGTCTTGTTGAGTACCGCCTACATGGATGAAGCCGAACGTTGTGACAAGGTAGTGTTGATCGATGATGGCGAAATACTGGCGCAGGACACACCGGAGCATTTTAAAGCGCGTTTAAGCGGCCATTGCTTTCGCTTGCAGCATGCCCGCATGCCCTATCGGCAATTACAGAGCCGCGTGAATGCCTCTGAGGACATTATTGACTCGATTATTCAAGGGGAGTCTGTTCGAGTTGTTTGCAAACAAACTAAATTACCCGATTTCCCGGCCGATATCGCTGAACACTTGAATGTCAGCCCTGCCGAGGCGAACCTTGAAGATGCCTTCATCAGTCTGTTGCGCCAACGTCACCCCGTCACGCATCAACCTCCTTTGCAAATCAATCAAATCGAAAACAGTAAAAATCATAGTAACGATGTGATTCGTGTCGAACAGGTCGATCGTTGGTTTGGCGAGTTTCAGGCGGTTAAAAAACTCAATTTCAGCGTTAAACGTGGAGAGATTTTCGGCTTGCTGGGCGCAAATGGCGCCGGGAAAACCACGACATTCAGGATGTTATGCGGTTTGTTACCCGTGTCTAATGGGCAGCTCAGTGTAGCCGGCGTCAATTTACGCACCGCCGCCGCTAAAGCGCGGGCAAAAATCGGCTATATGTCACAAAAATTTTCACTTTATGCCAATCTTAGTGTGCAGCAGAATATGGATTTTTTCAGCAGCGCTTATGGATTAAAAAATCAGCACCGCAAGCAGCGTATTCAGTGGGCTATCGAACAATTTGATTTAAAAAAGGATCTCACCAGTAATAGCGGTGATTTGCCTTTAGGCTATAAACAACGTTTAGCGATGGCATGCGCCTTGATGCATGAACCTGAAATTTTATTTCTGGACGAACCGACCTCGGGTGTCGATCCTTTGGCACGACGCGAATTCTGGGCCAGGACCAATCAGCTTGCCGCCAATGGTGTTACTGTCCTGGTGACCACCCATTTTATGGAAGAAGCCGAATATTGTGACCGTCTGGTGATTATGGTTCAAGGGGAAGTGATGATGGCCGGTTCACCGGCTGAAATCAAACAACAGGCGATCACGGCCGAATGTCCCGAACCCACGATGGAGCAGGCTTTTATTCATCTGGTGGAGAAAAAGCAATCATGAAAATAAGTCGCATACGTCTGAAAGGATTAGTGTTCAAGGAATTTCTGCAAATCTGGCGGGACCCCAGCAGCATGGCCATCGCCTTTGTGCTGCCTGTTTTTTTGTTATTGCTGTTCGGTTATGGCGTCTCGCTTGATGCCAAGCATGTTCCCATCGGCTGGGTCGTAGAAAAAACCACACCGACCAGCGAAAGCTTTATGGCCGCATTCGATCATTCCAAATATTTTGAAAATCATCAGTATGCCAATATGGCAGAAGCCAAACATGCGATGCAATATCGTAAAATCAACGCCATCATTCATTTAAGATCTGATTTTAATCGCCAGGTTTTTAAACAGAATTCGCCGGCGATTCAGATTATTGTCGATGGTATTGATGCCAATACCGCCCGTCTGATTTCCGGTTATATTCAAGGTACCTGGTTTGAGTGGCTCACGCATTTGGCTAGAATCAAGGGAATTCCCTTGTCTCAACCCGTCAGTATTCAGCACCGTATCTGGTATAACAGTCAGGTTTTGAGTAAAAACTTTCTGGTGCCCGGTCTGATCGCCGTCATCATGACATTGATCGGTGCATTATTGACGGCGATGGTGATGGCGCGTGAATGGGAACGAGGTACGTTGGAAGCGATGATTGCAACGCCGGTCAATTTAATCGAAGTTTTACTGGGCAAACTCATCCCTTATTTTATTTTAGGCATGGGCGGTATGTTGCTCTCCATCGCCATGGCAGTATTTTTGTTTGAGGTACCGCTACGCGGCAGCCTGTGGTTGCTATTGCTATGTGGTGTTTTATTTTTACTGGTCGCGTTGGGCATGGGCTTATTGATTTCCATTGTCGCCAAAAATCAATTTGTGGCCGGCCAAATCGCCATTATCGTCACCTTCTTGCCGGCGTTTATTTTATCAGGCTTTATTTTTGATATTGGCAGTATGCCGGAAGTCGTTCAGGGGTTCACCTTCTTAATTGCGGCCCGTTATTTTGTCGCCATTTTACAAACCCTGTTTTTAAGCGGCGATGTCTGGGGTGTTGTTCTGCCGAATATGGCCGCATTGTTGATCATGGCGCTGTTCTTTTTCATACTGACCTTAAAAAAGTCTCCTCGGCGTCTGGAGTAAATCATGATTTTTGCCCTGATTATCAAGGAATTTCTGGCTATCCTCAAAGACCCTAAAAGTCGCTTTGTATTGATAGGTCCACCGATTATCCAGCTTTTTGTGTTCGGCTATGGTGCAACCTTTGATTTAAACCATGTGCCGATTGCCGTTTATGATGAAGCGAACAGTGTTGAATCCAGGCAGTTGATCGCACGCTTTGAAGCCTCACCCGCGTTCAGCCGAAAAATAACTCTGATGCATCAGCAGCAAATCGCAAAAGTCCTGGACAACAAAGATGTTCTGGCTGTTATTCATATTCATCCACAATTTGATCGCGATCTGGCGCTTGGAAAAACAGTAAATATACAGATCATAATTGATGGCCGCGACTCGAATACGGCATTAATTGCGTTAAGTTATATGCAGACCATTCTGGCTAAATACAACCTGGCAATGGCTCAGCAGTACCATACGCCAAGACCTGCGGCCCGCTTGCAAATTCGTGCCTGGTTCAATCCTGATCTTAACAGTCAATGGTTTATCGTTACGGGAATTATTGGCTTGCTGACACTGGTCGTGACCATTCTTGTCACGGCCCTGTCTGTCGCTCGTGAACGTGAACAAGGTACTTTTGATCAACTGCTGGTCACGCCGATGACGCCCTTTCAGATTCTTCTCGGCAAAGCGATTCCGGGTTTGATTATCGGCCTGATTGAAGCCAGTTTTATTATCTTTATGGCGGTTTTCTGGTTCAATATCCCCTTCATAGGCCATTTAAGTGCATTATATTTAGGGGTTTTCCTGTTTGTTTTTTCGGTTATTGGTGTTGGCTTGATGATATCGTCAATTTGCGTCACCCAGCAACAAGGGCTGCTTGGCGCATTCTTGTTCATCGTTCCGGCGGTTATTCTTTCAGGCTTTGCCACTCCGATTGCCAATATGCCGCCACTGGTTCAGGATTTTACCCTGATTAACCCGTTACGCTACTTTTTGGTTATCGTGCGTGGTGTATTTCTGGAAGGATTACCGGCTGAGGTTCTATTCAACCAATATTGGCCTTTGGCCCTCATCAGCTTGGTGACATTGAGTCTGGCGGCATGGCTGTTTCGGCATCGCATTTATTGATTTGTGCGATTTATGTCACAATCTATATCAATTCATATTGTAAAATACAGGTATAAGCCTCTAATATTGTTTTAGATTGTACAAAGACTTATGGAGTCTGTTATGAACATTACACCGACCAATAGCGCGCTTAACCTGTTTAACAGTTCGCAACAAAAAGCAAATGATGCCGCGCAGACTATCGCTCAGGCCAGCGTCAACAAGGATGAAGTCGGCGGTAGCAAAGATGCAAAATCCGCTGATCTTTTTAAACCGGTTACCCAATTAAAAGAAGCCGAACTTGAGGCTCAATCGGCCACTAAAATTCTGCAAACCGGCCAGGAAACGCAAAAAACCATTATCGATTTATTTGCCTGATACAGGCGTGCGGTGTCGTGTAGTTTTCTTTTGTGCTTTAACTAACCTGAAGCCCCAGGTTGACAGCCTGACCCAGGGGCTTTGCCAATTCCGATAATCCAGACGGCTACGCTCAGGCCCCGCATTCCATCCCCCGCCTCGAACGGCTATAAATTCAGGATTATCATTCTGATTGACACAGCGCTTCTCTTGTCCGGCATACGCCGGCTTGAATTCCGAACACGTCCATTCCCAGACATTACCGGTCATATCGTATAACTGATAAGGATTAGGCAAAAACGTTTTAACCGGTGCGGCATACACAAAACCATCATCACAATGGTGTGAAATGCCCCCCTTCGTGTTAAAAAATGATGCGTTGTTTAGATCAAAAATATTGCTATATCGACAGGCCAAATCTGGATTATTTCCCCAAAAATAATCATTGCTTCGCCCTGCCCTCGCTGCATATTCCCATTCGGCTTCGGTTGGCAGGCGATAATGTTCGCCGGTTTCTGCATTCAACCAGGCGATATAGGCCTGAATATCATAATAATTGACGCAACTGACCGGCTGCCGATCATCAATTTTTCCTTGTACCGGTTGCCGCCAGTTTGCCCATCGCCACCATCCCCACTGTTGTTTATTTTTATCATACGACCAGCAACCCGGCTTCAGATAGTCAATTTCGGCATCGGAAATATAGTTTGTCTGGGCGGCAAAACGCTTAAACTCAGCGATCGTGACTTCATGCACGCCCATTTCAAAATATCGCCGAAAGCAAATACGCTGCCCGCTTGTTAGCTTATGTTTTTGTTTATGAGACGCAATAATCCTCATCTGAAAACATCCTGCCGGAATACGTTGTAGCTTAGGCTTTAAACGGATATCTAAAGGCTTAGCATTCAATGATGATGGTGTTAAACTAACAAATAAAATCAGTCCAAATACAAACGCGATCATAAACGGGACTACCTTAAAGCCCATGAAAAAAACTCAAAAAATTGAATATATTACGCACTCTGACCCTGTTATTCCATCAATTCCTGACAATGATGGCCAATCTTTTTCCAGGGTAAAAGTGTTTTTACTGACCTTTAGCATCAGTTTGCTGATTGGATTGGTGATCAATTTTTCGCGACCGGCTGTTTATCAAGCCGAAGCGACATTACTGACCTCGGCGCCGACAGCTGTTGATCAACAAAGTATGGAAGCCGATGTTCAGCATGTCGCCATTCAACGACAAAAACTATTAGGCTTTGACTTACTGAGCGAAACCTTATTACGCTTGAAAAAAATCTCGACTATGGCTGATATCAGTTTAGCCGATATTCGCCAAATGCTTGATGTCAAACCCATTCTCGGAACGAATCTGCTCAGCATGACAGCAACTGGTGATCATCCTGATTTTTTACCCACCGTTATCAATACCTGGATTGATGTTTATTTAGAAGCGCGTCAGCATAATACCGAGGATGCTTCACAGCAGACACGCGATAAACTTCGGAACGAATTAGATCAATTAGAAAACCAGATCAAAGCGAAACAACAAGCAATCGCTTTATTTCGAAAACAATATCATATCAATTCCAGTGAACGGGTGGAAAATGAGCATCTCGCTGGCCTGAATGCCTTAAACAAAGCCTATAACGATGCTAAAGAGGAAGAGGTCAAAACCAAGGCAAAACTAGATGCGATAAAACAAGCCATTGCCGAAGGCCGAACCGTCGTTCCGCAGCAGGAACAGCGCAGTTTGAGTGATCTCGAGCGACGATATCAGCAGCTGAAAGAAAAACTGGCCGAGTTCGATAAACGCTATACCCGGGATTATCTCTACTTGCAACCATCCTTGAAATTTATTCCCGAGCAAATTAAAAAGCTGGAAAAAGAAATCAGGATCAAACGAAAAGTCGGACAAAACAGCGAGCTGACTAAAGCCTATCAGGAATATCAAGCCGCCAAACAAGTGACAAAAAACTTGCAAAAAAAGCTGGCTGAACAGCAAAAAAAGGCTGCCGAGTTCACTACCCTGTTCGCAAAATACGAACAGTTGACCGAAGATCTGAAGGCATTGGAAGAATTATACCGGGATACTCAAGTCAGGCTGGCTAAAGTTGAAAGCAGTCAATTTGAAAAATATCCTCAGGTTGACGTTATTGAAAGAGCCAGTTTTAATGATGTTCCGATTGGGCCAGATTATACCTTAGGCAGCCTGATTGCCTTTGGTGTCGCGTTGTTTTTGGCTCTTTTTAGCCTTTGGCTGATTGACTTTCTAACAGTTAAAGACAAAAAACAGGCCGATAAAGGTTTCCATTTCCCTGTCTCCGTTTGGTTTAATCCCCCGCCTGATTCTGAAAAAATAGAGCCGGTATCCGATACTGGCCGGGTCGAACAAAAACACGATACGGCATCATTACCCTTTAAAGTACCGGAATATTCAGCTTTAGAAGATGATACCCTCGAGTCTTTATTTCAACTCAGCAACCCTGATACGCAGCAGCTTATTTTATTGTTGCTTTCTGGGTTGACGCCAGCAGAAATCAGCCGATTGAAGCTTGAGCAGATTGACCTGGAAACGGGACTGCTGCATCTGCCTTCGCGTACGATACCGTTGGGAAAACGGTTGCAGCAGTTATTGGAAAACACCATCAAGACCAAAACACTTTGGCAAAATAAGACGCATTTAAGCGAAGACGATATTGATGCGCTGCTGTATTGCGCCTTTGTCGATGCAGGTATTGAATCTAGCCAGCACGCACCAGCTGCCGTGCTGCGGCAAACTTATATTATTTACCTGGTGCAACAAGGTTTACGTTTGAATCTGCTGGAAACCCTGGTAGGCCCTCTGACGCCTGTTGAAATGGCCGGTTTCAGTCTATTTTCCCCAGAACAACGCGGTAAACGGGTCGATCAGATCAACCCGATTTATCCGCTCTGTGATGAAGCGATACGTTCGTCTGAAGATTAAGCTCCGGGCTATGATTCCAGTAATTTCTTGCGTACTGAGCGCGCTAGCGCATTGACATAATCATCAATATTTTCATACGATTGGCGTTGAGCAAATTCAACACAGGCTATAACTAGTTTTTTCATTTCGGCAATTTCTTCATGTGAACGACCACAGCCTTCGCAATGTGTACCTTCATGGGTACATTTCGATTGACACGGTACAAATTTCATAGCATCTCCATTAGCTTTTTCTGAGAGTCGTAGTCACCGTCAGGGGTAAACAAATAAGCCCGGTTACGATATTCACCGATTTCATTAAAAACAGGAAAAGTCCCCGCAGATCCGTTTTATAGATTAACCTGTTGGGTTTTTACATATTTTTTACTGGGTTCGCAGACAGTACGACTAATCGGCGATTCACAATGCACATCGGTGAACTCAGCTTTTAATTCACCTTGACCTTGCGGTATAAAATAAAAGCGGAAATTGGGATCCTGACTGATCGCAATATCGGTTTTAGCCATCAAAACCGGCTTGCCGTTGTAAGTTACTGTCAGTTTGTCCATAAAATAGGGTTTGCGTACGAAACGGGTTACCTGATCCATCTGCATACCGGTAATATTAGGATGGCTGATCAGTAACTGTGCTTGGGCCAGCCCCTCTTTGGTTTCAGGTTTTAAACGGAATTTCATTTTGCCTAAGCGCTTCATCGCCGCATCCAGATCGGTTCCAATCGGTGCCGAACAGCCGCCACTGGCCTTGACGAATTTTTTTGTCATCAGCATATCGCCATTATTCATCTCGGCAATGGCCCGTACATAACTGTAGCTATTTACCCGTATCCGCATGGCCAGATCAGCCTTACCGGTTTCCGGGAAAAAAGTAAATTCCCCTACAAATGGATATGGATTTTTATCGACGAAAACCCACATCTTTTTGATATACCGCTCAGGCGTCTGCGGAATTTTACTGATAATTTTTACGGGAACCAACGCCGGGTCTTCGGCCCGATACGGCGCTTCAATCGTGAGTAAATCCGACGCCTTGATAGGCTTGTCGGCAAAATATTGTGGTTTGATGTCATTTAGCCAGCGCGATTCATCTTCTGCCGCCAGACTGACAAACGGTAATAACAGTAAAATAATAAAGGTGGATAGTGTTTTCATCATGGCTCCTCAGGTTAGAATGTTAAACAGTCACTCGTCTTCCCATTCCAGTTCAGCAAATGCCGACATGACATTACGCTGATGATAGGCATCAAATAATTGCCAATGCGGTTTTTCAGACAAGCCAACGGTTTTGACCGCTTCTTCAAGATACTTGCCTTGCTTGATTTGTTCCCGGATTTCGGTCAACAGTGTTTGTAAATAGCGTTTTTCGGGCTGTATTGCCTGCGGCCAATGGGTTGCCAGCGGCCCATGGCCCGGCACGACAAACTGATACGTCTGTTTTTCCAGTTTACTGATTTCACTCAGCCAGCCTTTTAAGCTTCCATCCAGAGTTGGAATATGCTTGATAAACAGCAAATCGGCCAGCCAGGCCGTATTCGTTTTTTCATCCCATACGGATAAATCATTATCCGTATGGGCCGTAGGGTGCGCGGTTAACAGCAAATGTCTTTGTCCTAAATCGATACGCATCTGTTTATGGATATTAAAATCGGGTGGCACAATATCTTCAGCACTTAAATTGACATCCCACTGTTCTTTAGCCCGATCGATATCAAACGGCGCGCGTGCTGCCATGGCGCGAGCCAGTCTGTAATGGCCTATAAATTTAACGCCTGGTTGTTTAAATACGCGATTACCATAAATATGATCAGGATGAACATGTGTGTTGATGACATAACATACCGGTTTATCGGTCGTGTACTCAATCGCTTTTTTCAAGGCCTGGCCTTGTTGTGGGCTGCCGCCGGTGTCGATGACGGCGACACAACGTTGCCCGACTATAAAGCCTATATTGGCAATATGGTCGTGATTGTGAGGATTGGGGAATTCCTGTTTGGCAAAATGCACAAAAATACCCGGCGCTACCTCCGTCACCGATAGAGCAGGTTGCGCCAGCAATATGGCGGGCCATAATAAAAACAGTATCAAAAATCTCATCTTATTTCTCATCACAACATAAAGCCAAAAAGGCTTTGGCAACCCGGGATTGCATCACCGCATCGGGGCGAATGATATTCAATTCCCATAAAATACCTCGTTCAGACCCTAAGCGTCTGGCAACCAGTCCGTCCAAGCTGTGCGCTAAGGCCTGAGCCGAGGCAAAACCGATACCGAGTCCGGCCCGTACAGATTCCATCACCGCCGTCACCCCCATCACCTCAATGCTGACCGCCGCGTTGATACTGGCTTGTCGCAAAGCATCTTCCACCGCTTGCCGGGCACCGGAGCCCGGCTCACGCCAGATAATCGGGTATTCGGCAAATACGTCCAAAGGGACGATGTCAGCGTGCCGCTCGGCAAGTACATGCCGTTCCGGTAATATCAGCACAATTTCATCGGTTTTCCATTTTACAAGCTGATAATTTATTGGCAAATCAGTGGTCGCCACCGGCCCCTCGACAAACCCCAGATCGTAGTCATACATTTTATCCAGAATTTCCCGCGTATCACCGGTTTCCATGCTGACATGAACACCTTTATACCGGGTTTGCATCTGCACCAGATATTTCGGCAAAAAATAACTGGTCATGGTCATCGTAGCGCCAATACGCAGATTACCGGTATTAATCTGTTTCAAACAGCGAATATATTCTTTGGCCTGTTTAAAATCCTGCTGCATTTTTTCGGCATACTCAAGCAAGCCTTGTCCAGCCGGCGTTAATTCCAATTTATGACCACGCCGTTCATACAAGGGCTCACCCACTGCGGTCTGCAATAATTTCAATTGACCTGAAACCGCCGGCTGACCTAAATTCAAATAATGCGCAGCTTTGGTAATGCTTTGTAAACGTGCAACAATGGCAAAGGTCAACAAATGAGTTGGATTCATGCAAAATTCCTGCTAATTTTACTCTGAAATCGTTTTTAGTTTTATCATCAAATTTGATGATAAACCAACAAATAATGATTTGAAATATATATTACAATCCGCTAAAGTGGATAATCGCTAATCGTTGGCAAAGCTTATAAACTGGAGGAGATACGTGTGGCTGTCATAAAAATATCACCCGAACAGATAAAAACCAAAAAACGTCGTGGCCCTAAAGGCCATTCTGTCGATTTATCTGCTCTGGAAGATGTCAGGAACTTACTCGGCGATGAGTCACGGCAACGGGATTTGTTAATCGAACATTTACATAAAATCCAGGATCATTATCACCACATTTCAGCCAGGCATTTAGTCGCGCTGGCACATGAAATGAATCTTTCGCCTGCTGAAGTTTATGAAGTCGCCTCATTTTATCATCATTTCGATGTAGTTCCCGAAGGTCAATCCGCCCCACCCGAACTTACCGTACGTGTCTGTGAATCTGTGAGTTGCAGCATGGCAGGCGCCGAAGCGCTGATTCAGTCGCTTGAGGATGGCCTCGATGGCAAAGTGCGGATACAGCGCGTCCCTTGTGTCGGTCGTTGTCAACATGCACCGGTCGCTGTCGTCGGACAAAATCCAGTCGATCAGGCCACCTGTGACAACGTTGTTGATACCGTACAAAACAAAGCCGTAACGGCACCCGTTAGTGATTACATCAGTATTGAGCAATACAAAGCCGATCAGGGTTATCAAACCCTGAAGAAATTGATGGAAGGCCAAATCAGCGAAGAATCCATTATCAAAAAAATGGAAGATTCAGGTTTACGTGGCCTCGGCGGTGCAGGTTTCCCCGCTGGCCGTAAATGGCGTATCGTCAAAGGCTTTAAAGGCCCGCGTATGATGGCGGTGAATATTGATGAAGGCGAACCGGGTACCTTCAAGGATCGGCATTACCTGGAGCGTGATCCGCACCGTTTTCTGGAAGGCATGCTGATTGCCGCATTAACCGTCGGTTGTGACGAAATCTATATCTACTTACGCGACGAATACGTCGGTTGCCGACAAATTCTGCAACGTGAACTGGCTGCTTTAGCCGCTAACCCCCCGACGGATAAATATCGCTTGCCGCCGATTCATTTACGTCGTGGTGCCGGTGCTTATATTTGCGGTGAAGAGTCGGCGATGGTCGAATCTATTGAAGGCAAACGCGGCATGCCGCGTTTGCGTCCTCCGTTTCTCGCAGAGGTCGGATTATTTGGCCGCCCAACGCTGGAACATAACATGGAATCGGTTTACTGGGTACGTGATATTGTCGAAAAAGGCCCCGACTGGTTTTCCTCACATGGCCGCAATGGCAGAAAAGGCCTGCGCTCGTTTTCAGTATCCGGCCGTGTCAAAAAGCCAGGTGTACATCTAGCACCGGCTGGCATTACCGTGAAAGAACTGATTGATGAATATTGTGGCGGTATGCTGGAGGGTCACAGCTTTTATGGCTACTTTCCAGGCGGTGCATCTGGCGGCATCCTGCCCGCATCCATGAGTGACATTCCGCTGGATTTCGATACCCTGAATCCGCATGGCTGTTTTATCGGCTCGGCGGCGGTCATTATCTTTTCTGACCAGGATAAAGCGCGTGATCTGGCACTGAATGCGATGAAGTTTTTTGAAGAAGAATCCTGTGGCCAGTGTACCCCTTGCCGCGTCGGCACCGCAAAAGCGGCTGAACTGATGGAACAAAAAAACTGGAACCAATCCCTGCTTGAAGAACTCTCCAGCGTGATGACAGATGCCTCTATTTGTGGTCTTGGACAAGCCGCGCCGAATCCGTTGCGTTGCGTGATCAAATATTTTCCAGATGAATTGAAATAACACCGAACAGAGAATAATTATGGCTGCAAATCCTGAATTTATGAACGAAGCGACCGTCAGCTTTAACCTGGACGGTGAAACGGTAACCGCCTATCCGGGCGAAACCATCCTGAAAACGGCCCAACGCCTGGGCAAAGAAATTCCCCATTTATGTTACAAGGATGGACTGCGACCCGATGGCAACTGTCGTGCCTGTGTCGTTGAAATCGACGGTGAAAGAACCCTGGCGCCCTCATGTTGCCGCATGCCAACCGAAGGCATGACTATTCAGACGCAAAGTGAACGTGCCGTAAAATCCCAGAAGATGGTGCTGGAGTTGCTCAAATCGGATATGCCAGAGCAAGGAAAATCACCCTATAAACGTGATTCCGAGCTGGATATCTGGGCCGATAAACTCGAAGTGGGTACCCCCCGCTTTCCATCCCGACAACAACCGGAAAGTGATCTGAGCCATCCGGCTATCGCCGTCAACCTGGATGCCTGCATTCAATGCACCCGTTGCCTCCGTGCCTGTCGCGAAGAACAAATGAACGATGTGATTGGCTATGCCAATCGCGGCGCGCACGCCGAAATTGTTTTTGATATAGGCGACCCTATGGGCGCAAGCAGTTGTGTCGCCTGTGGTGAATGTGTTCAGGCCTGTCCGACAGGCGCCTTGATGCCTGCGGGCGGCGTTGGGCTGGAAGTGCCTGAAAAAACCATCGATTCAACCTGCCCGTATTGCGGTGTAGGCTGTTTGATCCGTTATCATGTCAAAGACAATAAAATTCTCTATACCGAAGGCCGCGATGGCGACACAAACCATTTCCGCACCTGTGTCAAAGGCCGCTATGGTTTCAACTACATCCATAACCCATTACGTCTGACCAAACCATTGATACGCCGCGAAGGCGTGGCTAAAACCACTGAACTGCTGGATCCAAATGATTTGGATAACGTGTTTCGCGAAGCCAGCTGGGAAGAAGCCCTGGACTTTGCTGCCAATGGTCTGAAAAATATCCGCGACAACAAAGGCAAAAAAGCGTTGGCGGGTTTAGGGTCAGCCAAAGGCAGTAACGAGGAAGCCTATTTATTTCAAAAACTGGTGCGTACCGGTTTCGGCTCGAACAATGTCGATCACTGTACCCGCCTGTGTCATGCCTCATCGGTTGTCGCTTTGCTGGAATGTTTAGGTTCCGGCGCGGTATCTAATCCGGTGGCAGATGTTAAAAAGGCCGAAGTCATCATCATCATTGGCTCCAACCCGACCGTCAATCATCCGGTTGCGGCTACGTTTATGAAAAATGCCGCAGCCAATGGCACCAAAATCATTCTGATTGATCCAAACAGAACAGCAATTGCAAAATACGCCACACATGTTTTGCAATTCAGGCCGGATACCGATGTTGCATTGTTAAACGGCATCATGCATGTCATTTTGGATGAAAATTTACAAGATGATGCTTATATTAAAAATCATACCGAAGATTTTGAAGCCTTGCGGGCGCATCTTAAGCAATACAGCCCTGAAAAAGTAGCCCCAATCTGTGGTATTGACGCCGACACCATTCGAGACGTCGCGCGCTTGTATGCCACCTCCAAAGCCTCGATGATTTTATGGGGCATGGGCGTTTCCCAACATATTCATGGCACCGACAATGCGCGCTGCCTGATTTCGCTGGCGCTGATGACAGGCCAGATCGGTCGCCCCGGCACCGGCTTGCATCCTCTGCGTGGACAGAACAATGTACAGGGTGCATCCGATGTCGGATTGATTCCTATGGTCTATCCAGATTATGAACCCGTCAACAACCCTGACTATCAAAAGAAATATGAACAGCTTTGGAACACAGAGCTGGATTCAGAATGCGGTTTGACAACCGTCGAAATGCTGCACGGTATTTTAAATGGCGAGGTTTTTGGCATGTATATTGAGGGTGAAAACCCGGCCATGTCTGATCCAAACCAGAATCATGCGCGCGAAGCGTTAGCAAAACTTGAACACCTGGTGGTGCAGGATATCTTCCTGACTGAAACGGCAGGCTTTGCCGATGTCATTCTGCCCGCATCTGCCTTTTATGAAAAAACAGGAACATTTTCCAACACCGACCGCCGTGTGCAAATGGGGCGGCAAGCCGTTACACCACCTGGAGAAGCTAAACAAGACCTGTGGATTATTCAGGAAATAGCCAAACGCTTAGGCTGCGACTGGAATTACTCAGGCCCTGAAGAAGTATTTAATGAGATGCGTCAGGCTATGAGCAGTATTGCCGGAATGACCTGGGAACGACTGGATCAGGAAGACTCATTGACCTATCCACTGGAAAAAGAAGGCGATCCAGGCCAGCCCGTTATCTTTACCAATGGCTTTCCAACGACATCGGGTCGAGGCAAATTGGTGCCGGCATCATTTATCCATGCCGATGAAATGCCGGATGATGAATTTCCGTGGGTTTTTATTACCGGCCGTCAACTGGAACATTGGCATACCGGCAGTATGACCCGCCACTCATCGACGCTCGATGCCATTGAGCCAGATCCGGTTGTCACCGTACACCCTGAAGATCTGAAAAAAATGGGGGTTAAAGCGGGCGAATTGATAACTATTGAATCAAGACGCGGAAAAATTTCTGCCTATGCGCGTGTGGATTTGGGTATTCAACGTGGCTGTTTGTTTATGGCATTCTGTTATAACGAAGCCAGCGCCAACCTGCTCACCAATGAAGCGCTTGATCCGGCGGCCAAGATTCCGGAATTCAAGTTCTGCGCCGTGAAAACCCAGCCCGGTGGGCAGCTTCCTCCCAGAATAAATTAATTCGTTGGTGTTACGCAAAACCACCTTTTCTCGTTCCCAAACTCCGTTTGGGAACACCGGGTTTAGAAGCTCTGCTTCGCGTCGTTGGGTTTGTGAATCGCGGCTAAAGCCGCTCCTACCACGCTCAAAATATCTCACGCACCGTAGGAGTGACTTTAGTCACGATCTAAAATAATGAGGACACTGCATCAAACTACGTAACCTCAATTAGTCGTTGAACTCTGTCGTTTAGGGTTCCTGAATCCCCTGCACGGAAACGATATTTAATTTATAGTTGTTTTTTCTTTATTCATAATATATGATTATCCGTATATTAATATTTTGCCTATGACGCCTGTACAATTTTTTAAATGTTTATCAGATGATACGCGCCTGCATTGTGTCGCGTTATTACAAAAAGAAGGCAAACTCTGTGTTTGCGAATTGACTTCAGCAATGGCTTTGTCGCAACCTAAAATATCCCGCCACCTGGCATTAATGCGGCAATACGGTTTGTTGCAAGACAGCCGGGAAGGCCAATGGGTGTTTTATCAAATCAGCACGGCGCTACCGGACTGGAGCAAGCCATTACTCGAAAATGTGCTGAATGCCGTTGAACAAAGCGATGTATTTAAAAATGCACAGCAACGCCTGCATCATATGGACAATCGACCCGAAAAGGTACTTTGTGACTAAATAATAGCCTGCAAAAACAAAATACATATTGGACACAAGATATTTAAGGATTTTTATAAACAACATCTGTTTATTCGTATATAACATTAACCCAATAGATAAACCATGAAACGCTTACATATCCATCTCGCCGTTGAAGACCTTGAGCAGAATATCGAGTTCTATAGCACCCTGTTCGGCTGCCAACCTGCCGTCGTTCATAACGATTATGCCAAATGGATGCTTGATGACCCCCGTGTCAACTTCGCCATTTCAAATCGCGGCCAACACACCGGACTCGATCATCTTGGTATTCAAGCGGAAAACGAGGCTGAATTGCAGGATATCAAGCAACATCTCGACGCCACACAAGCACCGATTGAGGACCAGCAAGGCGCCGCCTGTTGCTATACGCGTTCTGACAAATACTGGATTACCGACCCACAAGGCATTGCCTGGGAATCTTTTCATTCACTCAACGAAATTCCAACATTTAACGATGCTAAAGCTCCTTCTGATGGCGAAAATCCCTATGCCTGTCGTCCTCAGGATGGCAAAAAATCATCGTGTTGTGGCTAAATTCTTCCTGCACTTTAGAGGCACTCTCAATGACTCAAAAAACTTATAACGTTTTAGTGGTATGTACCGGCAATTCCTGTCGCAGTGTGATGACCGAAGCTTTGCTGAATCATTATGGCAAAAGATGTATAAAAGCCTATTCCGCCGGCAGTCATCCAGTCGGCAGAATCAATGAAGGTGCCTTGGCCACGTTAAAAAGACACGGTTTACCGACTGAAGGTTATCAAAGCCAATCCTGGGAAGACTTTGAAGATATTCCGATGGATATTGTCATTACCGTTTGTGACAACGCCGCCGGAGAAGTTTGCCCGGCTTATTTAGGCAAGGCCGTCCGTGCACACTGGGGCGTATCTGATCCAAGCCATGTCATCGGGACAGAAGACGAAAAAACCGCCGCCTTTGAAAAAACCTTTGCCACGCTCGAACAGCGCGTCAAACACATGCTGGCATTACCGTTTGAGGACATGTCCGAGCAAGAGTTGGCAGAAAAGCTCAATGAAATCGGAAAAATTCAGTAGACAGGCAGCCATAAGTTTTACTTATACTGTTGGTCAATCGGTGATTAAACACACCAACGTGGACGTCGATCAACAATTGGTTGATTGTTCTGGTGCAGAGTTTGATCAAATCAAACAGCAAGCCGAAATATTATCCAATCGCCTAAAAAAACACGCCTAAATAACCGGGAGAGTTCTATGTTTTCTAAAATCATCGTCGGTTCCAGTCTCAGCGAGGTATCGAGTAAAACCTTGTGTTGCTTGAACGGCTTACGTCCAGCGGGTGCTAAAGAGATCATTCTGGCACATGCCATGAATATCCGGGATGTGGGTGGTTTGTATACCCAATTAAAAAAGCTGGTGCAACCCATTCTGGAAAAGCAAAAAAAAATTCTGGAAGCCATGGGCTACACCGTCAGTATCGAGGTGTTGCTAGGCTTTCCCTATTACGAGATTAACCGACTGGCACGCGAAACCAATGCTTCGTTGATTGCAGTACATGTCTCTGCCGAATCCTTGATTGACGATGCGTTTGTCGGTGGTGTCTCCTGTGAGGTTATCCAGCATGCCGAAAAGCCGGTATTGGTGATGAAAGCGCATACCCATAACGGCCAATGCGAAACAGTCTGCGAAGACATACTGACCCATATCATTCATCCAACCGATTTCTCCGACAATGCCGAAAGAGCCTTCGCTTATGTCGAAAAACTGGTCGAAAGCGGCTGCAAAAAAGTTACATTGTTGCATGTTCAGGAACAAGAGCGGATCGGTAAATATTTGAAGGATAGACTCGCTGAATTCAATGCGATTGATCAGACTCGCCTGGATAGGCTCAAGCAAGGTTTGCTGGAAAAAGGCGCGGAGGAAGTCAATATTCAAATACCTTACGGTTCGACAACCCACGAATTGTTACAAGTCATTGATCCGCATAAACATTCGTTGCTGGTGATGGGCAGCCAAGGGCGCGGGTTTATTTCGGAACTGTTTCTAGGCAGCGTCAGCCATAACATGGTGCGCAAGGCGCCAGTGCCAGTACTGTTGATACCCGCTGTGCGCCAATGACGCCGGTGAAACCTGTCCAGCATATGTTGGACAGGTACGGCGTGCGCATTGGGGCGCGTTGCCGTTGTGGCGCAACTGATTTATGTCCACACACGCTTGAAGGCAGAAGTGGATCGGATTGGTGCCTTTTGAAGCATTTTCTAAACTGATACTTGTATAATTGATGGAGAATTAAATGAAAAAGATCGAAGTATTTGACCCGTCGCTGTGTTGCAGCACCGGCGTTTGTGGCGTTGATGTTGACCAGGCTTTGGTGACCTTTGCCGCCGATGTCGATTGGGCGAAGCAGAACGGCGCACACATCGAGCGCTACAACCTGGCGCAGCAGCCACAGGTATTTGCTGACAATGCAACCGTAAAAGGTTTTTTGCAGCGATCAGGTCAGGATGCGCTTCCCCTGATTCTGGTTGATGGCAAAGTGGCTCTTGCCGGACGCTATCCGAAACGATCTGAATTAGCCCACTGGTGTGGCATTGAGCAAGCCGCAGAAGACGATAAAGCAACAACATCCGGTTGCTGCTCCGGCTCAAGCTGTTGCTGAATACTATGAAGCAAACAACGATGAAATTTCTGCAACATCCGCCCCGCTTTCTGTTTTTTACCGGTAAAGGCGGCGTCGGCAAAACCTCGATTGCCTGCGCCACGGCTATGCAATTGGCCGAAGCCGGAAAGCGCGTCCTTCTGGTCAGTACCGACCCGGCATCCAATGTCGGACAGGTATTTGGCATGGATATTGGTAATCACATCACACCGATTCCGGCTGTACCACAACTTTCGGCTCTCGAAATTGATCCCGAGACCGCAGCACGTGCCTATCGAGAGCGTCTGGTCGGCCCGGTACGCGGCGTGTTGCCGGATGATGTGGTGAAAGGCATGGAAGAATCGTTGTCCGGCGCATGCACCACCGAAATTGCCGCCTTTGACGAGTTCACCGCGTTACTGACTGATGCCGCATTCACGGCGGATTACGAGCACATTATCTTTGATACGGCGCCCACCGGCCACACCATCCGTTTGTTGCAACTGCCGGGTGCATGGAGCGGTTTTCTGGAGACAGGCAAGGGCGATGCCTCGTGCCTCGGTCCGCTGGCCGGTCTGGAAAAGCAGCGCGCGCAGTACAAAGCCGCTGTCGACGCCTTGACCGACCCGCAGCATACCCGATTGGTACTGGTCGCCCGTCCCCAGCTCACCAGTCTGCGTGAAGTAGCGAGAACCCACGAAGAACTGGCGGCTATTGGTCTTAAACAGCAATATCTTGTCATTAATGGTCTGTTGCCACCTTCAGAAGCGGATGCTGACCCACTGGCCGCCGCCATCCATAGACGAGAGCAAGCAGCACTCGAAAACATCCCGACGGTATTGACCGCGCTCCCGTGTGACCATGTCGCCCTCAAGCCCTTCAATCTCATCGGTCTTGATGCGCTGCGGCAGTTGCTGACCAATCTTCCCTCACAGAATCCCGCCGCGATGGATTCGCCGATCGAACTTGATGCGCCCTGTTTGGCAGACCTGATCGATAGCATTGCGGCAGATGAACACGGCCTTGTCATGTTAATGGGCAAAGGAGGTGTCGGCAAGACGACGATGGCGGCCGCCATCGCCATCGCATTGGCGGATCGTGGCTTGCCTGTGCATTTGACAACATCCGATCCTGCGGCTCACTTGACCGATATTCTGCATTCCTCACTCGACAATTTGACTGTAAGTCGAATTGATCCACAGGTAGAAACCGAGCGCTATCGCCAGCACGTGCTGGAAACCAAGGGCGCGCAACTCGATGCCGAAGGTCGTGCGTTGCTGGAAGAAGATCTGCGTTCGCCCTGCACCGAAGAAATTGCGGTATTCCAGGCATTCTCGCGCGTTATTCGCGAGGCAGGAGAGAAATTTGTCATCATGGACACAGCCCCGACCGGGCATACCTTACTCCTGCTTGATGCGACGGGTGCCTATCACCGCGAAGTGGCCCGACAAATAGGCAAGACCGGTATGCACTTCACGACGCCAATGATGCAATTACAGGATCCGAAGCAAACGAAGGTACTGGTTGTCACGCTGGCGGAAACGACGCCGGTACTGGAGGCTGCCAACCTGCAAGCTGACCTGCGTCGTGCCGGCATCGAACCCTGGGCTTGGATCATCAACGCCAGCGTGGCGGCGGCTTCGACCCAGTCACCATTGCTGCGTCAGCGTGCCGCCAACGAGCGACGCGAAATCAGCGCCGTGGCCAACCAGCACGCAGACCGTTACGCTGTTGTCCCGCTTTTGAAGGAAGAGCCGATCGGGGCTGAACGACTGCGTGCGCTCATCCATCATCAAGCTAATGAAATCGGAAAAATTCAATAGGTATCCTACTATGAGTACACCACATAACAACACCGTACAAGCTGAGCAACCTAAGCGTTTGAGTGTATTTGAGCGTTATCTGTCTGTCTGGGTCGCATTATGCATGGCTATCGGTATTTTCCTGGGTAAACAATTTCCTGAGATTACAGACGAGCTGCGCAAATTGGAATTTGGCCAGGACAGTCATATCAGTATACCGATCGCGGTATTGATCTGGCTGATGGTTTATCCGATGATGCTAAAAATTGACTTTTCCAGTGTGTTGAATGTGCGTAAACGACCACGCGGAATTTTGATTACTTTGTTTGTCAATTGGCTGGTCAAGCCGTTTTCAATGGCACTGATTGCCTGGCTGTTTTTTAAACATCTGTGGTTGCCATTCATTGGTGCTGAATTGGCCGATCAATATATCGCCGGATGTATTATTCTGGCGGCCGCACCCTGCACGGCGATGGTGTTTGTCTGGTCCTATCTGACCGATGGCGACCCCGCCTACACCCTGGTTCAAGTATCCCTGAACGACTTGCTGATGTTGATATTATTTGCACCGATTGTCGCATTTCTGATCAATGGCGCCAGTAACTTAACCGTGCCCTATGATGTCTTGTTTTACAGTGTCATCGCGTTTATTGTTATTCCGTTGACGCTGGGCAGCTTAAGTCGGGTTATATTGATCCGTTTGAAAGGTGTGGTCTGGTTTGAAAAACGCTTTATCGCTTTTTTTCATCCGATCACCGTACTCGCCTTGTTACTGACGCTGATTTTCATCTTTGCCTTTCAGGCCGACAACATCACCGGAAAATTTATACACGTCGTTCTGATTGCGATACCGATTCTGCTTCAGGTCTATTTTAATTCTTCGTTAGCTTATGGCTTGATGAAAGTCTTTAAAGTCCCCTTTAATGTTGCAGCGCCTGGCGCTCTGATCGGTGCCAGTAATTTCTTTGAACTGGCCGTCGCAACAGCAATTGCCTTGTATGGCCCGGAATCCGGCGCCGCACTGGCAACCGTGGTCGGTGTGCTGGTTGAAGTCCCCGTCATGCTGTCTGTGGTCGCTTTTTGTAACCGTACGCGACATTGGTTTCCCGAACAAACCATGAGCGCTGAAAAATAAAGAATATAGCTAAATACGATTAAAAAGATAGCAAGTCATCTATGTTAGCTGTGATTCCTTATTGAGAAGAACTAAAAAACTTGGCAGCACGATGAGTACCAACGGTGTCTGAACAACCAGCCCGGACACAATAGCAATCGCCAAGGGTTGCAGCATTTCCGAACCGGCGCCGATACCCATTGCCAGCGGCATGAGTGCCAGGATGGCCGCTACGGTGGTCATGGCTATCGGGCGCATGCGGTTGTTACCGGCCGTAATCATGCGTTGGATGACGTTTCCTGAATCAGGCAGGCTCTGATATTCCGAATAATAAAAGATGCTGACCTCGGTAACAATGCCGATCACCATGGTCATGCCCATCATCGCGGTAATGTTCAATTCAGTATTTGTCAGCCATAAGCCGACAAACACGGCCGCTACGGCCGATAAGGTCGTCAGCATCATCGCCAGCGCCACATGAAATAGCTCATACAAATACAGCAACAGGATGAAAACCAGTGCCACCGCCGCGGCAAACACGATGATTAAGTCATGGAAGGCGACGCGTTGTTGTTCATATAAACCCCCCAGAACATAATAGACGTCTTTTGGCAGCATGCCGGGCTGATTCAGGGTTTTGACGACATCGGCGACGGCGGAACCCATATCCCGGCCGCTGATGCGCGCCGTAACGGCCGCCATGCGTTTTAGATTGTCACGAGTGATTTGCGCCTGTCCCGTTTCCGTAGTGATTTCCACAATCCGTTTAAGCGGCACCCAGTGGCTTGTAGAAGCTCTATTGGAGACGCTGCTGGAAGATCCATTGAGTGCATTGCCAGGGGCAGAATTACCGTCAGGTACCAGAATGCGCAACTGCTCCAGCGCCCGCATCGTCCCGCGTTCGTTGGTTGGTATCCAGACCCGCAGGTTGACCATCTTGGGCCCTTCCTGCAGTTGGGTGGTAACGGTTCCCGACAGGTAATTATTCAGGGTCTGCTGAACAGCGGCAGGGTTGAGCCCTTCGAGAGCGGCTTTATCCCGTAAAACCCGAATACTCAAGGCATCGCCGGCAGGAATGACGCCGTTGTTCAGGTCGACGACGCCCGGTATTTTTTCCAATGCCGAAGCGACCTTGTCGGCCAATTGTGCCAATAATTTGCCGTCATTGGTATACAACTTGACTTCTATCGGCTGCGGGACCGCCGTTAAATCGCCGATCAAATCTTCCATCAGCTTGGCGAGTTCAACACTGAGTCCCGGGACTTTAAGGGCAATCTGTTCCCGGACGCTATCCATCACCTCGTCCAGGCTGCGTCGGGGTAAGGGTTTCAAGCGCACAAAAAAGTCGCCTTCATTGGCTTCGGTGATGAAACCTCCCAAACTGTTGCCGGTGCGGCGAGAATAAGTCGCCACTTCCGGCAACTTGCGCAGAATGGTTTCGACCTGTCTCAGCAAGCGGTCCGTTTCCGATACGGAAGTGCCCGGTGCGGCCCTGTAATCGAGAATAAAACCGCCTTCATCCATTGATGGCATAAAGCCCGAACCGGTCTGCTGCCAGCCAAGGAAGCCTGCGGCCAAGAGTGGAAGCAGCGCTGCCAATATCAGCCAGGGCCTTGGTAATAACACCTGCAGCAGACCTTGATTGTGCTGGTGAAACCAGCGTGTCACGGGGCCGTTTTCTTCCTGTTCGGTATCCTTTTGCGTCAGGCTATGAGAGGCCAGCAACGGCACGGCCAGCCAGGCCACGATAAAGGAAATAAACAGGGCCGAAGCCATGGTTATCGACAAGGCTTTAAAAAAACTGCCGCTGACGCCGGATAAAAAAGCCAATGGCGCAAAAATAATGATCGTCGAGGCCGAGGAACCTGCAAGAGGTTTGGTGAATTCGTTGGCGGCCAGTTGGATACGCTCCTGATAGGTCCCCGAGGTTTCCCGCAGGCGGCGGATGATATGTTCGATCATGACAATTGCGTCATCGATAATCAGCGCGACAGCGGCCGCCATGCCGCCCAGCGTCATGATGTTGAAGCCGATGCCCAGTAAATGAATGATCAATACCGTTGCCGACAAGGCCATGGGCACGGTAATGGCGGCGATCACCGTGACCTTGAAGTTACGCAGAAATACCAGCAGAGTGACAATGGCCAGCCCCAATCCGATCAGCAAGGATTCTACGACGCTGTGAGCGGAGGCGACAATTAGATCGCTTTGGTCGTACCATTTGGCGATTTTTATATCGGCCGGGAGCTTCTGCTTGATGAGTTTCAGTTGGGATTGTGCGTTGTGGGCAATTTCAACCGTGCTGCTGCCGGGTTGCTGATTGATTTGAAACAGCACGGCATCGCGGCCCTCGGCGGTAATTCTCTGCCACTGCGGCGCGGTGGTTTTCACCACCTGCGCGACATCTTCAAGATAGACCAGTCCATTCTGACCGCTTCGTAAAATAGTTCTTGAAATCTGCTGCGAATTTTGCAGTTGAGTATTGGCCAGCAGCAGGTACAGTTTATAGTTTTGCTCCAGCCGACCTACCGCCTGGATTACATTGGCGGCCGACAGAGCGGTGGCAATGTCATTCAGACCTAAACCCAGCGCATTGATGCGCGCCGGATCGACGAGAACCTGATATTCCGCGATTGCGCCGCCTAGTACATCCACTTTGGCCACGCCGGGGATCGTCGAGAGGATTGGCCTGATTTGATAGAGCGCCATGTCCCGGAGTTCGACCAGACTATGGCCTGGTGACGACAAGCTGTAACCCAGCACCGGGAATACCGTCGGATCCATGCGTCGGACCCCGAACGACAAGGCGGCCGGCAACGTCGAGCGAATTTGATTAATGGCCGAGGCCACCTGCAGCATGGCCGAGACCATATCAGTGCCCCACTTAAAATTGATGGCAATATCGGCGCTGCCGCGGCTGGTCGCCGAGCGCACGCTTAAAACCCCCGGCACCGCGCGCACGGCCTCTTCCACCGGCCAGGTGACCTGAACGGCCATGCGCTCTGCCGGCATGTCGCCAGCATTGAGATTGACCACCACCCTGGGAAAGGTCACCTGAGGAAACAGACTGACCGGCGTGTTGTAGATTTCAAAGAAGCCGGCGATGGCGAAAAGGCCGAGCGCGAACAAAATGGAGCGGCGGTGCCAATGAGCCCATTGTATCATTGCGCAGCTCCCTTGCCGTTATGATCGGCAGGCACCGCAGATACGGCCATGCCGGGTTCCAGTTCGTAGTTGCCTACAACCACCACGTCATCTTCGGCTTTTAAATCGGTCGCTATCACTTCAACCTGCCGGTCGTTTTCGAGGCCGATCTCGACGCGGTGTTTGACGGCGCGTCCGTTTGCAACCGTGAACAGACTGTAAGCGCCGTTATCGGGCAGCACCGCCTGCCGGGGAACGACGAAAGTATCGGCCGAAGCAATGACGATCCTGCCTTTGACGAAGTCATTGATCAACAGAATCTGATTCAGGGCTGGCCTGACGAAGACATTGAGCAGGCGGGTGTTCGGATCAATTTGATGGGTGATGATTTCGATATGGCCCTTAACCGGTTCCGCAGCGGGCGTGTTGACCGATCTCATCAAGACCTGTTGGCCGGGCTGCAGATGCGCATAATCCTCCGGTTCTATCCCTAAGCGCACCATCCACTGATTCTGATCAACGAGTTGCAGCAAGGGCGCGCCGGCGGCAACGATTTGTCCCTGCTGAACACTGACCAGATAAATAATACCGTCTTGTTCCGCCCTGATTTGCCGTTCTTTACCGATACCCTGGTCAAGCAGGTTTTTGACCATGACTCGGGCTTGCTCGACGCGCAATTGCGTCGCGACGCTATTTTGCCGGGTTGCCAGTTTCAGACGGATGCGTTCCTGCAGCAGCTCATTGTCACGCAATGCCGCTGCCAGTTCTCGTCGCGCCTGCTCCAGTTGCAATACAGCGCTCACGCCCGGCTTTAATGTCAGCAGCACATCGCCTTGCCGGACAATCTGGCCCTGATTAACCTGCATTTTATCGATCTGGCTGATATAGGGAACGCTGATCGTCATCAACTTGTCCGGAAACGGCAAAACCACGCCATAAGCGGTAAAGGTTTCGTTGAATTCACCTTTATGCAGTTTAATCGTTTTCACCTGCGCAACTGGCTCTGGTTCGGCCGCCGTGTCCGAACCGCTTGCATCGTGCGGCTTTAGCTGCCAGTAAAGCAGTAGACCGACCATAACCAGGGCCAACAACGTAATAAGGACGATGATATTTTTAGAATTGAACTTCATAATTCCTTCTCATTAAAATCAGTAGCCACATGATAAAGTCCACTTGCTACCTCCAAGGCAATCCCCGCTTGCACTAACTGCAATTTCAGGGTCAGCAGGCCAATTTTTTTGTTCGTCAGATTATTCCAGGCGACATAATAATTAAATACGTCGACCTGGCCGTTTTCGATACCTGCCTGATAGGCTTTGACCAGATTAGCCAAATCGGGAATGGCATGGCGAACAGATTCAATCTGTTTGTTTAGCGAGGCGATGGTAACCAGCAATTCGGCAATATCGGCTCTGGCTTGAAACAAGCGGCTGCTGTATTGATCGAACAGTTGTTGCCGCGTCGCCCGGTCAAGCGCGATCTGCCCCTGATTGCGGTCGAATATCGGCACGGTCATCGAGACGCCGAAGCCCAGGGTATAAAGGTTACTGTTATCCCGGGCGGAATTAAAGCCGATACTGATTTGCGGAAATTGCTGCATCACTGCGATATGCAGGCGTTCTTCCTGACTTTCGTAACCCCGTTTCAGGGCGATTAAATCCAGTCGCCGGTTTCCTATATTCTGTATTAAGGCATGATAGGACGGCGTTTTCATGGTGGTAACGAGTTCAGCATCCTGCTGTAAATTAACTGCTTCATGGGGTTTAAGTCCCATGGCCCGGTTCAGGCGTTGTTGTTGTTGTTTTATTTTCAATTTAAGCGCGAGCAAGCGAACATCGACCAGATTCTTGGCGGACACGGCGGTGACCCGCTCAAGCTCCGTGGCCAAGCCCAGTTCAGCGGCTTCCTGCAAGCGCGCGCGGTTATCTTCCAGACGCTGCGCCATTTTGCTGAGTAAAGCCTGTTGCTGACGGTAAACGATCAATTGATAAGCGGCCAGCTTTGCCGCCTGGGCGATTTGCCATTCCTGCCAGGCGATTTGCAGGTCGACGTTCTGTTGCTGTTTTTCTGCCGCTGTGATTTTATTCTGCCGCCAAATTAAAGCTGTCGCCTGCCAGCTCAGGCCTGCGCCATAGGCATTATTCATACCCAAGTCAGTGCCTCCGGAAGGCGCCGAAAAACTGTAGGAAACTTTCGGGTCCGGCAATAAACCAGCCTGCAACAGTTGTGCGCCGGCAATGAGGTGTTGATCCCGTATTGTGCGTAATTTCGGATTGCGTAATACCGCCAAAATAGCCGCCTCATCCGGTGACAAACCGTCCTCAACATTAAATGCGATGGGTTTTAGCAAAGGATGCTTGATCTGTGTAGCCTGAAGCGTTAATTGTCGCTTTGAGGGTGTTTCAAGCTGTTGTTGAATGGCTTGTTCGGTTAATGGCTTGGCCTGATATTGAGCGCAGCCAACCAGCCAACAGAGCCATGCCGCTATAAAAGGTTTGCTTACTTTAGAATTCATAGTGAAGTGAACTGATCCGGTTTTTTCCGGAATTTGAGTACGGCTTTTAGGCCTGGGCAGTTATCGGATAAAACGATTGTTCCATCATGCAGGTCAATAATAGCAGCCACAATACTCAAGCCAAGGCCATTGCCAGGCTTGGTACGGCTTTGCTCCAGCCGGTAAAAACGCTGAAAAACCTTTTGCCGCTGCGCTTCGCTGATACCTGGACCGTCGTCGGCAATCGTCAATTCACTCCAGTCATCAAGGGAGCGGAGGTTAACGGTGATTTCGCTGTGTTCGGGTGTATGCACGATAGCATTTTCCAAAAGGTTAAAAACAAGCTGCGTTATAAGCTCTTTATCTCCGCATAGCGCGCAAGCGTGTTCAATATCAGATTTAATTATTTTTCCTTGTTCCTCGGCTGTAGGATTCAATGCATCGACTACTGCAATCACAATATCGCTTAGGTTGAACATTTTGAACCCGCTCCGCCTGGATTGGGATTCGATCTGGGAAATCCTCAATAGCGCTGAAAATGTATCCAGAATCGTATCGGCTTCGGTAATGGCACCGGCAATCTGCTCTTTGTATTGTTCTTCCGATAAGGTTGAGCTTAGAGTCGCTTCGAGTCGGAATTTCAATCGACTGACCGGTGTACGTAAATCATGAGCTATATCGTTGGAAACCTGTTGAACGTTTTCTATTAATGTGCCGATTTTGTCCAGCATGCGGTTTAATAAATACGCCAGGTTGTCCAATTCATCCTGGTTTTTTGAAACCACTAAGCGATGACTTAAATCACCGGCAATGATGGCCTGGGTGGATTTGATGATACGGTCAATTTTTTTTAAAAAAGCGTTACTAATATAAATTCCGCCTGCCAAGCCCAGCGCAATCACTAACCCGAACCCCCATAAAAATGCCTGAACAATGACCTCGCCAGCTGCTTCAATATAACTGCTATTCTGTGCCACACCCAGCCAAATATGATTGGGCAAAGAGACGACATAAATCAAAAAAACGACTTGCTCTGCTCTGTTGGGGGAACGGTTTAGTTTGAAGGTTTGCCATCCTGCTGTACGTTTGAACAGATTGAACTTGCCGGCTAGTAATTGACCGTTCTGATTCAACACGCCGTATTCCAAGACCTGATTCGATTGTGAATCGACTGCTTCATTAACCTCGTCGATTAATTCCGGCAAGCCACCGGACGTATATTCCGCTTTAAGCCGGTCTACTTCTAATTCCAGATTCTTCCTGAGTTGCTGTTCCAGGGAATGCGTGGTCAATAGATAAACCGTTGAACCGATAGCCAGGAAGGAACATATAAACAGCCCCAAATACAGCGCTGATAATTTAAAGCCGGCGGTGTCGACAAGGCTAGACAGTTTCATGAATCATATATCCCGCACCGCGTATGGTATAAATTAAATCTGGCTGACCGCCTATATTCAGTTTGCTGCGCAAGCGGCTAATATGGGTTTCCACGATGTTGGTTTTCGGGTCGAAATGAAAATCCCAAACATTTTCAAGCAACATGGTGCGGGTGACGACTTGCCCGGCATGGCGGACCAGATATTCAAGCAAGCGAAATTCCGTGGGTTGCAAATCGATCAATTGCCTATCGCGCCTGACCTGTCTTTTCAGCAAGTCAATTTCAAGTCCGCCGGCTTGTAAAACACTCTGTTCCACGGTCGCTCTGGGCCGGCGCAATAGCGCGTTTACTCGTGCATCTAACTCACTGAATGCAAAAGGCTTGGTCAAATAATCATCAGCACCGGCATTTAATCCTTCAACCCGGTCATCAATGCCGCACATCGTGGTCAGAAACAACACCGGGACAGAGCTGCCGGAACAACGTAATTTTTTAATCAAACTAAGCCCGTCGAGTCCCGGTAGCATGCGGTCAACAATGAGCAGATCGTAACGGGACTCTTGAGCTAGAAGCAGACCTTCGTAACCGTCTTTCGCAGAATCCAGCGTATGGCCTCTTTCTTTCAAACCATTAGCGACATAGTTTCTGGTCTCTGTGTCGTCTTCGATGACTAATATTTTCATGAGCATAAAATGCCGGGGAAATCTCCGTTGTAAACAGCTTACTCTTTGTCGTCTTCCAGCGAAACTTTAAGCACTTTACCTGTTTTACCATCGATAATCACTTCATGGACTTTTCCTTCTTTAACAATTTCGACTTCATATTGCACTGCCGCGGAGTCATCATCTATTTCCGCTTCAATAGCTTTGCCGCCGGTTTTTTGTTCGGCGATCTTAATCGCCTCTTGTAAAGTAATTTTGGCTTGACTAAAAAGTTGCAACTCATTGACTTCTTTATCTTTGGTTTCATTTGCTTGCGTCAAGTTAATGGCACTACCGACCATCATCAGGGCAAATATCATTGATACTATTTTGGCTTGTTGATTTTTCATGTTATTGATCCTCGTAGAGGTCAGACAGAATTGCCTGACTCAGAGTATAGAATAACCTCAACTTCATTACAGATAGCTTCCCAAAACTATACAATTTTGTAATGTAACTGTTTCCAATTCTATCGCTCTTGACAGATGCTTTTCAGCAACGTGAAGTCACATAGTGACCGACTGCTTCCGATCAGTAAACATCATTTCCTGCGGCTGCTTTGGAATTGGAAAAAGTGTCGGGTTTGATCAATAATACACATTCATCTCCGATAAAAGAAGAAGGCCGGATTTAAATCCAGTTTTGATTGGAGATGAGTACACAAACGTACGCTTATGTGATGGCGACACCGTAAGTTTGTGTTCAAATACTCCCGCTAGTCTATCCTATACAAATTCCTGTATTCATATATACTAATGAACATTCTCACACATTCCAGGAGAAAAAATGAAGCACGTAAAATTAAATGTCGAAGGAATGCAATGCGGTGGTTGTGAAACCATTATCGAAAATGCGCTTGATTTATTAGATGGTATCGAGCAGGTCAGTGCGAACTACCCAACCGGGAGCGTTGAAATTCGTTTTGATGAGGATAAAACCGATCTGACAGAGATACAAAAAACGATTGAAGAAAGTGGCTATTCTGTCGTTTCCCAAGAACAAATGAGCGATTCTTCGCAACAGCCTCATGGCCGGCCGATGTGGCTGAAATTATTACTTGCCCTGATCGCCGTTATCGCTACCATCGCCATCATGATTGCTGCGCGCAAATTATCTCATCACTTTACCCTGCCGGATTTAAACAGCCACATCAGCGATGGCATGGTCTTCCTGATTGGGTTGATAACCGGATTGCATTGCATCGGTATGTGTGGCGGTTTTGTTCTCAGCTATACCGCACGGGATGCCGAAGCCGGCCGCCCATCCTGGCTATCCCATTTGCTCTATGGTATCGGTAAAACCTTATCTTATGCCATGTTCGGCGCCTTATTCGGGCTGCTGGGCTCGATAATCAGCATTACCCCTTTTATGCAAGGCATCACCAAGCTGGTGGCCGGTGGCTTTTTAATCTTGTTTGGCATGAATATGCTGAACATTTTTGCCGTACTTAAATACGTCCGCATCAAACAGCCCAAGAGTATGGCTCAATTTGCCTTCGAACAAAAAAAGCGCTCACGCAGTCCATTTCTGATTGGTTTTTTCACGGGATTTTTGATCGGTTGCGGGCCGCTTCAGGCCATATATGTCATGGCCGCCGGTAGCAGCGATCCATTGGAGGGCGCAAAAATTCTAACATTGTTTGGTTTAGGTACCTTGCCCGCCCTGTTCAGCTTTGGTTATATCGCCCGGCTTTTTTCGGCGGCTGCCACCCATCGTTTTTTCCAGTTATCAGGCGTCATCCTGATTTTTATCGGCGTAATGATGTTTAACAAAGGCATGATGCAAACCCATTCCGGCTATGACTTCAAATCAATACAACATAAAGTTATGAACCAATTGAAGCAATAAACCCGATGTTATCAGACATCTGATTTTCAGCAGAAAAAGCCATGCCTGAATCAGGCATGGCTTTTATGAGGCCTTGAGTTTATTCGTTAGCAACGCGTGGCATCAGCCAATAGCCGATGAATAGGCAAAATCGAATGTTGGGATATGTTTATCGAGCCAATCTTTTACCATTTCACCCACTTCTGCTGTCACATCAGCCTCGCCGGCATGAAATTTCTTTTGCAAATCAGCGCAAGTGGCCACTAAGGCATCATGCTCTGCTTTATGCGACGCCAGGCCAGCGAAGCCTACGGCTTCCATTTCGCGCTCTTCATGCGCAAAATGATCAACGACATACGCGATCAATGCATCCAATGATGCGCCGATCGTATCACGATCGGCACCGCCTGCCACATCATCATAAAGCTTATTCAACAATCGGAATATTTCTTTATGCTCTTCATCTGCAAAGCCGACTTTAGTACCGAATTGTTCTTCTGTCCACGTTATTAAGGGCATAACGTTCCTCCAGGTTTTTGATTGTTATAATAGAGTGGACATTATCACCGCCAGCCAAAAATACAATTTGACCTGGGTCAATGTTTCATCAAAAACCCTTTAAATAGTGTGCTATTTTTTCGGCATCCATTTTTTCCATATACGGTATAACCCCTAAAAGCGGCGACGCTTTGATAGACTGCTGAATGTATTGGATATTTTCTTCCGTAAAGCGCATATCCCGATCATTTAAAACAGCAATCCAGCCAGCGCATTTTACACAGGATGCCTGAATGGCTCGCCAGCTCAGCAATGCCTGGTTGATGCAGCCCAAGCGAATGGCAACGACAAGAATAACGGGAATATCCAGGGATTGGGCTAACTGACAATTATCCAACGTTTCAGACAAAGGCGAATACCAGCCGCCTGCACCTTCAACCAGGATACGATCGGCCTGCTGTTGAATGCCGTTAAACTGCTCTGCTATTAAGGATAATTCGATGTTTTCACCTTGACAGGCCAGGTGCGGCGATACCGGTTGTTTGAAGGCATACGGATTGACAACCGAATAAGGCAGGTCAATAGAAGCCTGGTGTTGAATCCGTATGGCATCTTCATTCTGCCATTGTCCCTGTCGCCATTCGCAGCCTGCGGCAACCGGCTTCATACCAGCCACTTTAAAACCCTGTTGTTTAAAACAGGCCATCAGCCCCAGCGTCACCCAGGTTTTTCCGACGCCAGTATCCGTTCCGGTTATGAAATAGCTTGATGTCATCGTTCTGCCTGTACGAAAAAAATTTCATAACTGGCGATAATGTCGCCATTGGCTTGTTCAGGATAAGCCGCAATCATCTGATTAATGTGTGTGCGCGTTATCAGTCGCTGTGATTGTCGGCCTTTGACATGGTGCGCACCAGTTTCTTTCAACTCCCGCATCAATGCCCAGACATCCCGATATGACAATGTGTAAATCCCGCTGTTGACATGAATTGATGTAAATCCGGCGCATTGCAAGTCCATTTCGATTTGATCAGAAGGATAAAAATCATTCACATGCACAGCATCATCTACCTGCGTCCAGGCTAATTTAAGTTCCTTTAAAGTGGCCGGACCAAACGTCGAAAAAGCCAGTTTTCCGCTTGTTTTCAAACACTGCTCCATGCCTTTAAAGACAGCGCTTAAATCGGAACACCATTGCAGTGCCAGGCTGGAATAAATCCTGTCGAAGGAATTATCGGCAAATGGCAGTCTCTCGGCATCGCCGCAAATACAATGGCAACTGGCCAACGCTGGTCTTTGCCGTGTTCGCTGCAACATTGGCAAGGCCATATCCAGTGCAAACAGCTTGTCAACGGCAACATGATCCACCAATTTTTCGGTCAAAAAACCGGTGCCGCAGCCGACATCCAAAACCGTATGTGTTGGAATCGGCATCTCGGCTTGATGTAACAAATCAACCGCAACCTGTTTTTGCAATCGTGCCATCGCATCATAACTTTCGGCCGCGGCTGAAAAAGATTGGCGAATTTTGGATTTATCAGCCATCTTTGACAAATTGAACAATAGCCTGTTGAATACGATCGCTATGGGTTAAAAAAGGCGCATGCCCGGCGCCTGCCAGCACACTTATCTGGCAATCAGCTCGCTTTTGTTTAATCGCTTCAGCTAATGCGGGTGGAATCAGTTTATCTTGATCACCCAATATGGCCAGCACAGGCTGTGGCAACGTCGCCAGTTTGTCCCGCAAATCACAGCGTTGTAGAATTTCCAACCCGCCTTGCAAAGCGTCAACGGCAGGCGGTGGACAGCTTTCGACAGCGATTTTGAGTTGTCTCAACAAATGCTTGCCCTCTGGCAGACCATTGACTTGCAAAGCTAGAAACCGCACCAGGGTTTGAGGGCTGTTGTGGCTCAGGTTTTCACTGAAACGGGCCAATACATCGGCTTGCACACCGGGCCAATCGCTTTGTTCGACAAAACAGGGATTTCCAGCCAGTGTGATCACATGGCTGACCCGTTGCGGATAGCGCCAGGCCATATCCAGCGCGATGCTTGCGCCTAATGACCAGCCGACGACCACAAACTGCTGCACAGGAATCGCCTGCACGAGTGTATCGGTCACCGTTTCCAGTTGATAAGGCGTACACGACGCACTGAAGCCATGCCCCGGCAAGTCAAGACAAATAACGCGAAAATGTTGCGCTAACTGTTCAGCCAAACGCTGCCAAAGGCCAGAATGCATCGACCAGCCATGCAGCATCACTAACGCCGGTCGATTTTGACCGGATTCTGCATCATGTAGCCTCAGAGGAAAATTTTTAAGATGTATGTGCATCATATATGATTCATTGCAAACAATGATCAAGTGCATCGAGCAAGGCGTCGATATGGTGCCTTTGGTGTAATGCCGACAAGGTAATGCGTAAACGCGCCTGTCCTTTCGGCACCGTAGGCGGTCGAATAGCGCTGACCCACACGCCGCGCGCCCATAATTGCTGACTGATGGCCATAGCCTGCTGGCTGTCGCCAATCAAAAGGGGTTGAATCGCCGTGTCAGATGGCATGAGAGACAAACCAAGCTGCTGGGTCGATTGTTTAAAATAAGCAATATTCTGCTGCAATATCGCCCGTCTATCGGCACCGGTTTCGCTCTGAACAAGCCGCAAACTGGCACGGGTCGCTTCACATACCGCCGGCGGCAAGGCTGTGGTATAAATATAACTGCGCGCTTTCTGGATCAGCAGCTCAATCAATGCCTCGGAACCGGCCACAAAGGCGCCAAAGCTGCCAAATCCTTTTCCCAATGTCCCCATTAAAATCGGCACATCCTGTTGTGACAATCCCAAAAATTCCAATACACCCGCACCGCTTTGCCCTAAAACCGCCATACCATGCGCATCATCAATCATCAGCAGTGTATTTTTGACGCCAGGGCGCCTGTGTGCCAGCGTGACCATCTCTGGCAAGGGCGCTAAATCACCATCCATGCTGAACACGCCATCGCTGACCAGCAGCACATCGCCGGAGGCCTTGTTCAATTTAGCGGCCAAATCAGCCATATCCCGATGCCGGTAGCGTTGCAGACAGGCCTTGGATAATAACGTGCCATCCAGTAATGAGGCATGATTGAGGCGATCCTGTAACACCCAGTCATCACGCTCACACAATGCCGAAATAACACCGAGATTAGCCATATAGCCGGTGGAAAACAACAAGGCTTTTTCACGGCCGGTAAAGGCCGCCAGCTCTTCTTCCAAAGCATGATGGACATGACTATGCCCGCAAATCAAATGCGCCGAACCACTGCCGGCAGGATATTGACTCGCCGCGTGTTGCAATGCCGCTTTGAGCTGGGGATGTTGCGACAGGCCTAAATAATCATTGCTGCAAAAATTCAGGCAAGGTTTGCCGTCAACGACAAGTTCTACACCTCTGACAGCTTCGACAATACGCCGCTGCCGATACAAGCCTTGTTGCTGCCGCAATGCCAGTTCGGCATGAAAATCGGTTATCATCAATCCAGGCCTTAGCCGGCGTAACTGGAACCGCCCTGATGTAAGCCCAGGCGTTCAAACAGTTGCAAATCCTGATTGGTCATCGGGTTGTCGGTGGTCAGTAATTTCTCGCCATAAAAAATAGAATTAGCACCGGCCAGAAAGCACAGCGCCTGCATTTCGTCGCTCATGTCATGACGCCCGGCCGACAAGCGCACCCGCGACTCCGGCATCATGATACGTGCCACGGCTATCGTTTTGACAAATTCCAATGGATCCAGCTTTTCAGTCCCGGCCAATGGCGTGCCTTCCACTTGCACCAGCATGTTAATCGGCACACTCTCCGGATGTTTCGGCAAATTCGCCAGTTGTTGCAATAGTTTAGAGCGATCATCATCGCTTTCGCCCATACCAACGATACCGCCACAACACACATTGATGCCCGCGTCACGCACACGCTCCAGCGTGTCTAATCGGTCCTGGTAGGTGCGGGTGGTGATGACCTCAGAATAATACTCTTCCGAAGTATCCAGATTATGATTGTAATAATCCAGCCCGCCGTCTTTCAGGCGTTTGGTTTGCTCATCGCTCAACATACCCAGGGTCACGCAGGTTTCCATGCCCAAAGCTTTGACGCCTTGCACCATTTCTACCACCCGTTCGATATCACGGTCTTTTGGCGCCCGCCAAGCGGCGCCCATGCAAAAACGCGATGCGCCCTGCTCCTTTGCGCGTTTGGCGGTTTCCAAAACTTCTTCAATCGGCAGCAAGGCTTCCGGTTGTAAATCCGCATCATAGCGTGCGCTCTGTGGACAATAGCCACAATCCTCAGAACAGGCTCCTGTTTTAATGCTCAGCAAACTGCTGATTTGAATCTCGTTCGGATCAAAATACTGCCGATGCAGGCTTTGCGCCTGAAAGATCAAATCGTTAAAAGGCAAATGAAACAAAGCCTTGATTTCATCAAGTTGCCAATCATGGCGTATAACGGATTCATGATTCGGGAATGACGGGCGCGCGGACATACAAGCAATCTCCTGCAAAAAGGTTAAACACGGTTAAACTAAGAGCGGCAATATTCAACAAATTTTAACGACTTGTCAACTTGAATAACATAAAATGGTAAACAACTGGTTTAAATTTATACAGGGTAGACTGTTTCCACCGACATGCATTCTGTGCGATGACAGCGGATTTGATCATAAAGATATCTGCACCGCGTGTTATGCCGATTTGATGTTAAACACAGTCCATTGCCGCCGCTGTGCAACGCCTTTAATATCCAAGGCAGACCATAGGCAATTATGCGGCCAATGTTTGAAAAAACCACCGCGCTATCAACAGGTAAGTGCGCCTTTTTTATATCAACACAGCATGCGATGGTTGATTACCGGCCTGAAATTTCATCGACAAATCAAAAATGCGCACTTGCTGGGCCAACTCTTTGTCGATAACGTCCCTCACGATCATCCTTTGCCTGATTTTATCGTCCCCGTTCCACTACATCCTAAACGCTATCGCGAGCGGGGCTTTAATCAATCACAGGAAATTGCTACAACGGTCGCTCGTCAGCTTGGGGTTCCGCTGCACCTTACTCTCTGTCGACGCATTAAATACACCCCGCCGCAAAGCCTTTTGCACGCTAAACAACGGCATAAAAACATTCGCAATGCCTTTAGCGTCAGCGCATTCCCGCAAGGTTCCAATATCGTTATTTTCGATGATGTGATGACAACAGGTGCCACAGTCTCTGAGCTGGTGAAGGTTTTAAAGCAGGCAGGCGCGGGCAATGTCTGGATTTGGGTGTGTGCACGAGCGTGACAGAGAACCTGTGCCGATCAATGCCCGGTTAAATGATATTTCTGTACGCGATAACGTAAGGTTTCGCGGGTTGTCCCCAACATACGAGCGGCAGCGGTGACATTATGATCGGTTTTATCCAGTACCTTCTGGATGATGAATTTCTCCATGTCTTGTAAACTCAAACTGCCATCAAGCGGTAATAAAATACCCGCATCACTGACGGGTTCAATGCCTGGCGTATCGGCCGGTAACGCCAGTTGTAGCCACTGTTCAGGAAATTCTTCACCCGATGCCAATAACACACAACGTTCTATAATATTGCGTAATTCCCTGACATTTCCTGGCCAATCATAATTTTCCAGTTTATGCCAGACGCGATCTGGAATATGTCGTACCTGTTTATCTGACTTGGTATTGTTTTCAGCGACAAACTGATGAACCAGGTCGGGCAAATCTTCCATCCTGTCTCGTAAAGGTGGAATCTGTATATTGATGACATTCAGTCGGTGGTATAAATCTTCTCTAAACTGGCCTTCTTTGACGCGCTGACGCAAATCCTGATGCGTAGCGGCGATAATTTGCACATCGACATCAATTTCCTGTTCGCCGCCGAGCCGACGGATACGCAACTCTTCCACAGCCTTGAGCAACTTACCTTGCAATTCTAAATCCATTTCGCCGATTTCATCGAGAAACAAGGTTCCAGAATGCGCCAACTCAAACATACCACGACGGCGTTTTTTAGCACCGGTAAACGCCCCCGCCTCATAGCCAAATAATTCCGCTTCCAACAATTCATGCGGTAACGCGGCGCAATTGATTTCAATCAACGGCATGTTCGCACGACGCCCGGAATAATGCAGCACCTTGGCGATCAGCCCCTTACCGGTTCCGGTTTCGCCGGTGATAATTAAACTTGAAAATGGCACTTTGGTCATTTGCTGAACCATTTCCCGCAATTGCTGCATGGCCGAACTTTTACCGCTCAAGGCACTGAGGGTATAGCGACTGTTTTGACGTTGTGTTTCGTTCTCCAATCGACGCTGAATACGGGCACTACGCGCAGCACCTTCGACCAGCATATTCAATCGTTCAAGATCGCAGGGCTTTTCAATAAAATCATAGGCACCCAGTCGCACCGCACGAACCGAGTCGGATACACTGCCAAAACCGGTTAAAAAAAGCCATTCGCAACGCGGTAATCGATCTTTACAGTGCGCCATAAAATCCAGCGCATTGCCATCCGGCAAATTCATATCGGATAAGATGACCAGCGGATCAATATGTTGCTTGTCCAGCAATGATTTAGCTGTCGCTAAATCGCGAGCAATCTGAACTTCCCAGCCCTTCTTCTGAAAATAGCGGGCGACTTCATTGCTCAGCAATACTTCATCTTCAATCAATAACAAACTGTTTTTCATTGCAAATCGCTTAAGCTCAGATGCACACAGGCCAACCCCTGTTCCGTATTAGACACGCGCAAATCACCGCCATGTGCTCTGGCAAACCGTAATACCATAGGCAAACCCAGACCCGTACCATGTTTTTTATGGCTGGCAAAGGGGCGAATTCCCTGTTGCAAAAATGTATCAGAAAAACCGGCACCGGTATCGAGTACTTCAATAATAAGCTGCTTGTTTTCAATGCTTGCCCGAACGATAACCGTTCCAGCCTGATCGCCAATGGATTGTATTGCATTCAAAATCAAGTTTAACAAGACCTGGCGTAATTCATTTTTAGGCAAAAACACCTCAACAGCTGGATCGCATTCCAGCTTGATATGGATTTTTTCATCAATCTGATAGTTTAATAAGGTAATGAGATCCTTAATCCAGTCATATAAAATAAAGTGGGTGGGTTGCTCGGGCTGCTGCCTGGAATAGACCAATAAATCATTTAAACGCCCGGTCAGGCGCTTGATCTCATTATGCACCAATTGCAAGCGTTCAGTCATATCCCTATCCTGACAATCCTGACATATATTTTCCAACGCAACCTGTATGCCTGCTAGCGGGTTACGTAATTCATGTGCCGCACTGGCCGCCAACTCACCAACGGCCGCTAAACGTTCTGCGCGTGCCAGACTATGACTTTGTTCCAACAGGCTATGGGTGGCCTGACGGACTTCCTGTTCCAGCGAGGCGGTATGTTGCCTATGCTCCTGCTCCAGTTCGCGCAAGCGATTGACCAGATGATTATAGCTATCGAACAAGGCTTTTATGGCCGGATCGGTTTTACCCGGCTCCACCGGTTGCCGGTTACCTTCGGCCAGACGGGTTAACAAGCGCTCCAGGTTGTTGATAGGCTCTGCCACGAAACGCTTGAAATAAAACCGTCCAACTAATAAAAACAACAACACGACGCCTGTCGGCACTAAAATGGCCAGCTTCAGTTCGAGTTCGTTATTGGCATAAATCTTGTTGAGCAGCCTTTCCTCTGCTTTGAGTTGAGCCGATAAGACTTTATGTAAAACCGGCAGAAGGGTGTTTTTATCAATGCGACCGGCCTGATGCGACAAGATACTCTGAAGCTGCTCCAGCAATATCCGGGTTTCGTCCGGTATTTGAGGCTGATGATGTAAAAATGCCTGCAATAATTTTTGTTTAGCGGGCTTACTGGGTGTTTGGTCTTGCAAAATAAACAATAATTGCTCTAACTGATGGCTTTGAACAATCTCCTGTTTAAGGCGATCGAAGCGCTGAAGATTTCTCCAGCTCATTCCGCTTAAAGCCACTAATTCACTTAAGACCAGAATGCCCAGTAACAGGCCAATCACGGCAACTGGCCTGTAAATTAAACGATTCATCGTTATTTTTGACGGGCATCAGACGGTTGTGATCGCGTTTTTGCACCGTTTATCAAGCCCAATATGCCTTTAAGCAACATTTCCGGCGTCGGCGGGCAACCTGGGATGGCCACATCCACCGGAACCACCTTATCGACACTGCCACAGCATGCGTAGCTCTCGCCAAATTCACCCCCACATACGGCACAATCGCCCGCGGCAATCACCCATTTAGGTTCGGGCGTAGCCTGCCAGACTCTTAACAAAGCACTTTGCATATGACGCGATACCGGCCCTGTCACTAATAACACATCAGCGTGACGCGGTGAGGCAGCAAAATGAATGCCAAAGCGTTCAATGTCATATATCGGGTTGTTTAACGCATGAATTTCCAATTCGCAGCCATTACAAGAACCGGCATCAACCGCACGAATCGCCAAACTGCCTTTAAAATGGCGGTCAATCTGCTGTTTAACCTCAATCCCCAGTTGTTCCAGTTCATCGGCAGCGGGTTTCTTGATTCGTTCTGTTACCACACCGGTTTTCAATGTTTTACTAAACAATCTCAACATGATAATTCCTTATAAATCGTGGCCGGAATACGAGCCATTCAATGATTTATTACAAACCGGAAAATCCGGCACGATATTGTTCAACACAATTTTTTCCAATGCCGGCCAATTCACACAGCTCGGATCCCGTGCATAAAATCGACTGATACGATTATCCTCGTCAAAGCGCACATAGCTGATAATTTCACCGCGCCAGCCATCGATCATCGCCAGCCCTTCAGCGTTGGCCTGTGGTGTTTTCCAGTCTGCTTTGATATCACCGTCTGGCAACTGACTCAGCATTTGCTGAAGCAACTTAATAGAGGCGAAAATTTCCTTCACTCTGACCCAGACACGCGAAGCCACATCACCCTGCTCTTCCAAAACGGCATCAATTTGCAAGGTATGATATGGCGCATAAGGCTTATCCCGACGCACATCGAAATCCTGACTACTAGCGCGACCGACATAGCCTACGACACCAAAATCCTGCGCGGTTTGTGGCGATAAATAACCCGCTGTGTAAAGCCGGTCTTCCAATGAGGAATTCATATCGATTGCCGGCACAATATCATCGAGCTCCTGGCGCAATGTTTTCAATGCCTGTAATTGCCGTTCACAGGCATCCTGATTGATATCGTGACTGACGCCGCCCGGAACGATATAGTCCATCATTAAACGATGACCGAAGTCTTGAAGTTGTGGCCTGAGCCACTGCTCCCTAAGTCTTGAAAACTGCATTTGGGCGAAGGCAAAACCGACATCGTTGCAAATTGCACCAATATCGCCGAGATGATTGGCTATTCGCTCCCGTTCACAGGCGATACCACGTAGCCAGGCCGCCCGTGATGGAATGTCAACAGATGCCGCCTGCTCCATCGCCTGGCAGGCCGCCCAGGCATGTGCGACCGTGCTATCGCCTGAAATCCGTGCCGCCAGTCGCGCCAGTTTTTCAGGGCTGCGCTGGACAGCGAGCTTTTCAATGCCTTTATGCACATACCCTAAGTGCTCTTCCAGATTCAAAATGGTTTCACCGACCGCTTGAAAGCGAAAATGTCCAGGCTCAATAATGCCCGCATGAACCGGGCCAACCGGGATTTCATACACGCCATGTCCGCGCGCTTTAACAAACGCATAATCCATATCGGGCGGTGTAATGTCCTGAGGCTGACCGCTCAATGGAAAGTCCTTTCTCAGTGGATACTCATGTTTCTGCCAGGCCTGATGCTTAAGCCAGGGTCTGTGATCAGGGCAATCTGTAAAATGAACCCCTAACAAATCCCGTGTATGCCGCTCACTACGGTTGGCGGCCGCATAAATGGTCGATTGTGAGGGCAATTGCAGATGTTGTTCAGCAACTGTTGTTCTCAACAACACATAATCGCCGTCTTTTTCCAGCAAGGCATTAACATTAAAACTGTCTTCGAGCTGCTCTGCCCAACCGGCCACCCAGCGTGCGGACAGCTCTTTAGCCAACTCGGCGGCTCGCTGCCATTGTGAGGATTCGATCTGCCACAGTGGTGTATCCTGAATAGAAGATGACGTGTGACTGATCTGATTACTCGACAGCAACTGTGAATACATATCGCGCCATGACTGACTCATAATGGTGCACTCCCTGAAATTAAAATCGTCGTCTGATTAAACCAGTCTGATAACGATTGTGGAATAGAAAGACCCAACCATAAAACCAGAACCAAATGGATAATCACTGGCCATAAATTAGCTTCAACGGCCTGCTGACCTTCCGGTCGTTTACCGTAAACCATAGGCTGAATATTGCGAAATAAACCGGCACAGGCCAAACCGATACCCAGCAACAGAAATGGGGTTAACCAAGGATAACTTTGCATCGTTGCCAGCAATACCAAAAACTCACTGGTAAAGACGCCAAAAGGCGGAAAGCCGGCAATGGCCAGGGTTCCAATTAGCAATCCCCAACCCACACTGGGCTGCGTTTTAATCAACCCGCGGATTTTGTCGATTTGCTGAGTGCCTGCGATCTGGGCGGCATGACCAACCGTGACAAAAATAGCCGATTTAGTTAATGAATGCACCGTCATATGCAATAGGGCCGCGAATGTTGAAAAGGGCGTACCCATACCAAATGCAAACGTCATCAGCCCCATATGTTCGACCGATGAATAACTGAATAATCGTTTTATATCCTGCTGCCGATGCAAAAAAATGGCCGCGACAAGAAACGACAACAAACCAAAACCCATCATCAAATAGCCTGCAATATTCGTTTGTGTCGTGCCATCGACGATCATTTTATTCCGAACGACCGCATACAAGGCATCATTCAACAATAGCCCTGACAACACAGCCGACATCGGCGTTGGCCCTTCCGAATGCGCATCGGGTAACCAGTTATGCAGCGGCACCAGGCCGATTTTGGTGCCATAACCGACCAACATGAAAACAAATGATATTTCCATGATTTCAGGATTCAACTGGCTGGCATTTTCAATCAGTACCGTCCAGTTCAAGGCATTCTCGGCATCGCTGATCTGCATCGCTGCATAATACAGCAAAACCGTACCAAACATAGCCTGGGCAATACCAACACCACATAAAATAAAGTATTTCCAGGCCGCTTCGATTGATTCCGGCGTCCGATACAGACTCACCAACAATACCGTCGCCAGTGTCGCCGCTTCCATTGCCACCCATAATATCCCCATATTATTGGTAGTCAGCACCAAATACATGGCAAACATAAAGCCTTGATACATCGAATAATACAAGCGTAAGCGTTTTTCGGTCAGACGCCCTTTTTGTTGTTCATGCCGCATATAGGGCGCGGAAAAAATCGACGTTGTCAAACCAACAAAAGCGGTCAGAACAATCAAATAGACATTGAAGGAGTCGACTAGAAAATAAAGCCCTTCAGACACCAAAGTTCCGGATTTATGCACATTCAACGCCAGCCAGAATGACATTAACAAAGCAAAGGCGTTAAATTTGATATTGATCCGACCAATACGCGGCCTGTGCCCGAACAGGGCGAAAAAAACGACGCCAACCAAGGGCATCAATAACAATAAATACGCCGCAATCATTGATCCACCTCATTTAATCGATTCATTTGATCCACATCCAGACTATCGATGCTGCTACTGATATGCAAAAAGAAAATACCAAATAAAATAGCTGCAACTAACACATCAAAAGCAATACCCAGCTCTACGACCATCGGCATACCGCGGGTCGATACAATAGCAGCAAAAAACAAACCATTTTCAATCGACATAAACCCCACCACATGAGCTATCGCATGATGGCGGGAAATCATCAGCAACATGCCTAACAACACCAAAGACAACCCGACTGCCAGGGCGTTGACCAATACGACAGAGCTATTTTGAATAACCGGGTGCAAAACATAATAGCTGAATACAACAAGCGTCGCGCCGCCGAGCATCACCGCCGTACTGTTTTTCAAGGTTTCGACATCGCGATGCAGGTTCAATTTGTAAACCTGCTTCTGCAACATCCATGGAATCAAAAAAACCTTAAGCACCAAGGTAATCGCAGCCGAAATATATAAGTGAGAATTTTCCATGCTGTAACCGGCCAGAGCTGTTGCCAACACCAGTAACAGACCTTGCAGCGCGAAAACAAAAATCAACCGCAACAACCGACCCTGCCCCAACATTAAAAATGAGGTCAGTCCAATCAACGCCGCAATCGATAAAACGCCTTGCGTATAAAAATCCAGTTTAATCAGTTCCATTAGCGTGATGCCTCCAAAATAATATGACTCAACAAACCCAACAGCCCCAACAAATAAGCAAAGCTTAAAAATTCCTGAACGCGAAACAAGCGCATTTTAGCCAGAGCCGTTTCTGTAATGGCCAGAAATACAGCCAAAACCGCCAGTTTTAATAACAACCATAACAGCGCCGTCCCTAAAGCCGAGGGCGCAAAATCAACGGCAATCCCCCACGGAAAAAAGATATTGCTGATGAGTACGCCGTACAACATTAACTTGATGGCGCTGGCCCATTCAATCAGTGCCAGGTGGCGGCCACTGTATTCCAGAATCATCGCTTCATGGATCATGGTCAATTCCAGATGTGTTGCCGGATTATCGACCGGGATACGACCTGTTTCGGCAATAGCCACCAGAATCATCGCAAACAATGCAAACACAAATGATGGCCGCAGCACCATACCCTGATCCAGTACATAACCGATGGCACTGGCCAGATTAGTGCTGGAGGCCGCCATGGTCAGCGTAAAAATCGCCATTAACATGGCAGGCTCTGCCAGTGTCGAAACGGTCATCTCACGGGAGGCACCCATGCCACCGAATGCCGTACCGACATCCATGCCAGCCAAGGCCTGAAAAAAACGTGCGATAGCAAAAAAACCCACCAACACAATCACGTCGGCACTCGCTGCAGTGGGCAAATCGATACTGATTAACGGCACCACCGATGCCGCTAAAATCATCGCAGAAAATACGATATACGGCGTTGCGATAAACAACCATGATGCGGTATGTGAAACGACAGGTTGTTTATGTGTTAATTTCAGCAAATCCCGATAAGGCTGAAGTAACGAAGGTGCCTTGCGATTTTGCAATCGACATTTCCACCATTTGACCCATCCCACCAGCAATGGCGCCAACACAATAAACAACAGCGTTTGTATAAAAGCAAAAATCCAATTCATCAGCTAACCACCCAGAGCAGAAAGATTAAGGTTACAAAGGAGTATGCCAGATAAATCCGGATATTCCCGGTCTGAAGCCGGCCAATTATCCGCGCTATCCCATACACCAGACGTTCAATCGGGTTATAAATCCATCGCCAGCTATGGTCATCCACTTGAAGTTGATAGCGAATTTCGCTCACTTGTTGAGGAACATCGCTGGATTTCTTGTCAATTTTTTCATCCAGTTCCCAGACATTGGCGAAAATACGACGGAATGGCATCATAAAAGCCACCGAGTTGTATTGCATACGATTGTTCAGGCCACCATAACCGCAATCCCAGGTTTCAGTGCGTTTAAATTCCAGGGCAGAATTCCGGCGCAAGTACCAAAAACTAACGCCACCGACTAATAACACACCGAACAAGACCAGAGGTGCCGCATAAGACGCCTGCTCGGCCGAAACCGGTGCCAGCCAGAACCAATTAACAGCGGCCACATTCGGCAAGGCATTGCCAATAATTTGAATCGAGACATTATTCAGCAGACTGATTACCATACCGGGAATAACCCCAACCAGAAAACACAAACCGGCCAATAATGACAATGCTGCCAGCATCCCCTTATCCTGAGTTTCTTCGGCTTTTTCGGCATGCCGACTGCGTGGCAAACCTAAAAACATGACACCATAAACATTGACAAAACAGGCTGCCGCCAATGCCGCTGTCAGGGCTAATGCAGCCGCCGCCACTGGAATCAAGCTGCGCAATACTGCATTATCGATTACATCGACGCGCAAGGCGGTTTGAAAGGCCAGCCATTCAGAAACGAAACCATTAAATAACGGCAATGAGGCGATGCTCATACACGCCACTAAAAATAATTTACTGGTATGCGGCATGCGTTTAATCAAGCCACCCATGTCATCGATATTAAGGCTATGTACCTGATGCTGAATAACGCCTGCGCCAAGAAACAACAGATTTTTAAACAAGGCGTGATTAAAGGCATGAAACAATGCCGCCATAAACCCTAATGCGGCGATTTCAGGATGTCCCTGATCGAGAAAAATCATCGACAAGCCCAGCACCATAAAGATGACGCCAATGTTTTCAACCGAACTGTACGCCAGCAGGCGCTTCAAATTGTTTTGCATCATGGCATAAAAAATACCGCCCAATGACGATAAAGCACCGATAACGAGCAACACGACGCCCCATTCCCATTGAATATCGCCTAGTAATTCAAAACAAAAACGAATAAAACCATACAATGCCACTTTTAACATGACACCACTCATCAAGGCGGAAATATGTGATGGCGCAACCGGGTGCGCTTCGGGCAGCCACACATGAATCGGCACCAAACCGGCTTTCATACCGAATCCCAGCAACGCTAAAATAAAAGCAACAGACGCCCAGGTGACCGATAAATCAGTATCTCGAAAAGCATCAAACGTAAAACTATAATCGGCAGAAAAACCGGCAATGACACCAAAACCCAAAATGATGGCAATGGCTCCGACTTCAGCCATGATCAGATAGAGAAAGGCCGCGCGCCGATTAGCCGCTTCCTGATGCTGAAAGGACACCAGAAAATAACTGGCTACCGACATCAATTCCCAGGCGATCATAAAAAAGAACGCATCATCTGCCAGCAGCACCATGAACATGCCAGCTATAAAAATACCGGTAAACAAGCCAAGTACGGTAAATGAATCTTCCTGCTCATCATAATCTTTAACATAGCCTGGCCCGAACAAACTCACAGCAGCCACAGCCAGGCCAATAATCAAATAAAAAAAGCCGGATAAACTATCCAGACGCACATGCCACGGCAGCCATGGCAATCCCAAAACCAGCTGATCCCGTACTATGCTATCTGACACCAATACGCTGAGACCTGACAGAATTGCCGACAGGCCTGCCAGCCCCAGACACAGAAAAACCAGTTGCTGTAACCGTGATTGAAAGCGTGTTGGCGACAACGCATCGACAAGAAACTTCTCGACGGCGGGCGGCAACCTAACCCCCTTGTCCCGTGCCTTGACAAAACCCGTTGCCAAAACGGCCTGCTGCCGGATCAGCAATGCCAATAGTGCAGAGCTCAAACTCAACACAACGGCCAGATAAGCTAAAAATAAAATCATATGTTCACTCAATACCCTTTAGTTAAAATAGGAATGAATCAGAACCCCCAACCAGGCGCACGTCATCAAAACGAAAAAAACCTGCATCAAACGGTAGATACCTGCTTCATCAGACGGATCAGTATCCGGCATAAAATAATCCACAATGCCCATCAATTTTTCACAGCCTTTTAAGCGTTTATGCTGTTGCGATATCAAATGACTTAAATATTCGGTCAACGTCCAGACTAATCCACTCAGCAACAACCCATAAACGGCAATTTCCCGTCCCCAGGTATTCATAAACATGCCGATTCCTAAAACCAGCATTAAAGATAAAAAGCAAAAAATAACCGCAAACAATACGCGAACAAACACCCTGCGATCACAAGCCGCCTGCCGGTAAATTTCCAGTAAAATAGTTAAATCATTTTTATCGGTACTTTTCATTGGTTGTTTTTATCACCAATCGTTTGCGCGCTCAACCCAAACACTTAAAGCAATTATCATACCACATTTGACGCCATCTGATCACCTCATATAAACCGATGTGTTTTTCCATTTTACAACTCAACTCATACGATAGAAAGTGTCTTAAAAAATCAAATCGGTTCAAATAAACCAATGGCAGCGGTTTATTTAAACCAATCGTAAGGTGTAAGTCATCATATTTCTACAGCCGAACGATGATTCGCAGAATCACCTTTTCTCGTTCCCATACTCCGTTTGGAAATGCCTGGATGAGACGCTTTGCTTCGTGTCGTTTGGTTTGTCATGGCACAGCTGGATCTTTCAAGCCATGTGTTCCCACAGAATTTGGGAACAAAAGATCCACTATTCCCGCAGCTCTAAAGCCGCTCCTACGATGCTCAAGTCACCTTATGCCTCGTGAGAATGACTAAAGTCACGATCAAACCACGTAACATCAGAGCCTGATTATTCTTCAACAAATTTTTAGCATACCCTGCTAACCTGGCATAATTCTTGTTTGTAGAAATTACGATTATTGATTTAATGGAGACACATAATGACCGAAAAAACACTTCCGAAAACCGGCCTTGCGGGGTTGCGTGAAAACTGGCGCAGCGACCTGCTTTCCGGTTTTTTGGTTTTTCTGATTGCGCTTCCGCTTTGCTTAGGAATCGCCATGGCCTCAGGGGTTCCACCGATGGCCGGCATCATTTCCGCCGTCATTGGCGGCCTGTTGGTTTCCCGTATAAATGGCTCTTATGTCACGATCACAGGGCCTGCAGCAGGCCTTATCGTGGTCATCTATGATGCGGTTCATACCATGGGTAATGGCGATATGATGGCAGGCTACCGTTATACACTGGCAGCCATTGTCGTCGCCAGCTTGCTTCAGATCGCCATGGGACTTATGAAAGCAGGCAAACTGAGTGCCTTTTTCCCGTCCTCAGTTGTGCATGGCATGCTCGCTGCCATCGGCATCATTATCATGGCCAAACAGATTCATACCGTCTTTGGTGTAAAACCGGACGCTGATTCTCTGTTCGCCACGATCGGCCAGATTCCATCGTCCATCTGGAATATGAATCCGGAAGTCGCCATGATTGGCTTACTAGGCTTGATATTGCTGATTATCTGGGACGTGGTGGATCATAAGTGGATCAAAATGATTCCTGCACCGATTGTTGTTGTGCTTGTCGGTATGGCGCTGGGGCAATTTTATAATCTGGACATAAAACATCATTATTTGATTTCACCAGATATCGAATTGCTGCCACATCATGATTTTACAGTCGGTCCAAAATATCTGGTCGCCGTGCCACAAAACTTTATGGATGGTTTTTATTTTCCGGATTTTGGCAAAATTGCCACCGTCGAATTCTGGATTGCCGTCGTCAGTATCTGCCTGGTCGGCAGTCTGGAAAGTCTACTCAGCGCCGCGGCCGTTGACAAGCTTGACCCTTACAAACGTTGCTCTGATTTAAATAAAGATATAACCGCTGTGGGTATTGGTAATACGGCGGCTGGCCTGATTGGCGGCACCCCGATGATCTCCGAAATCGTGCGGAGTTCAGCGAATGTCAACAATGGTGCCAAAACCGGCTGGGCTAATTTTTTCCACGGCGCGTTCATGTTGTTAGCCGTTGCCTTCTTGCCCGGACTGATTCACGAAATTCCGATGGCGTCATTGGCCGCACTTCTGGTTTATACCGGTTATCGTTTAGCCGCTCCGCGAGAGTTTTATAAGACACTGGAAATTGGTAAAGACAATTTCGTTATCTTCATTGTGACCATTATCAGTGTTCTGGCCACCGACCTTCTCATCGGTGTTGCCATCGGGATTGTTTTGAAAATATTGATCCATATATCACGTGGCGTCAAATTTAAAAACTTTTTTTCAATGGCATTTCATATCAAGCAAACTGACGAAAATACCTACCAAGTCCATATCTCTGGCGCGGCTATTTTTTCTAATTTACTGGGCTTAAAAAGTGAATTGGCTGAAATCCCGGAAGGCAAAACGATCTATTTTGATCTTAGCGAAAGCGAGTTGGTTGATCATACCGTCATGGAATTCCTGCATGATTTTTCTGAGGATTATCAACGCAGCGGCGGTCATTGTGAAATCAGCGGACTCGATGAACACGAACCGTATTCTGATCATCCCCATGCTGCACGCAGAAAACCTTCGGATCAAAATTAAGCATTATTCTGCTGTACTCTAATGCTTACATGAAACAGGATGGGTAAGACGACATAGAGGCAGTACAAAAAGCCGTTGCCAAAACAACAGCTTTCGCTGCTGCCTCACCCATCCTGCACATGTTTTGTCATAAACAGAGGCTTTGCTGGTCAATCCAGCATTCTATTCAATCTATAACGAGGTACTAACTACTCATGAAATTTCTATTACGCATCAGCATCCTTATCTGTTGTTGTGGACTAACGACAGCTTATGCTCAAACCAAAGATATGTTTGGTGTATGGGGATCGTTTACGCTGAAAGGGGATTATTCCAAACTATCCCATTCATTAGAAGGCTTTCATTGGCAGATCATGAATCAGGCGCGTACCCGTGATGATTCAGCATCCGGTTCACACTTGTCCGAAAATCTGTTATTTGTACAAAGCGGTTATCAACTCAATAAACATATCGCACTTGAAATCGGCTATGTGCATGACTGGATTCATCCACTGCATAAACAAGCCTTTCAGGAAAGCCGGGTTTATGAAGACCTGGTCTGGAAACAAAACCTGGGTGATTTTAAATTTCTGTCCCGCACCCGCATGGACCAGCGTATCAACCAAACCACTGGCAATACCGGTTACCGCGCCCGGCAATTTTTTAAACTCAGTCATGCGATTCCACAAGTAAAAAACCTGAGTGCTTACCTTGGCGATGAAGTTCTGTTTTATATGGATAAAAATCATTTTGGCAAACGCGGTTTTTCCGAAAACCGGGTATTAGCCGGCCTGCATTACCAGGTACAACCCGCCTTCGCTATCAATCTCGGTTATCTTGGCCAGTACGTTGATACAAAAAGTAGTCATAATATATTCACTCACAACCTGACTGCGGGCGTAACTTATCGGTTTTAATTCAACCTGTGAGGAGACTACGGTATCAATCCGTGTAATACCATAGCCTCCAGCTCAACTAATGTGTTTCCAGTTGTCGTATAATCTCATCCGCTACATCAATAATTTTCCTACGTTCGGAACGCGCTTGTTGTCGCAGCTTCTTAAATGCGGCCTGCTCATTTAATTGGAATTGAGACATTAAAATACCAACCGCCAGGGAAAGACTCCGGCTCTGCGACAATGCTTTTTCCAAATGTTGGCAAGTTTCCTCGGCATTCTTCAAAGTCTCAAAATCTTTCAATGCTGTTTCGATACTTATTTTGAGTTGCTGAAGGCTGCATGGTTTTAACAGAAAACTGATCGCGCCACAGCTGATTGCTGCATCAATAATATTCTCATCCGAATAGGCACTTAAAAAAACAACCGGCAAGTTTAGCTGTTTAATCAACATTCTGGCTAATTCAATACCATCTATTTCCGGCATTCGAATATCTAGTAGAGCTAAATCAAAGCGCTCCTTTTCGATTAACTCAACAGCTGATTTGCCATTCGAAACCATGGTTACATCATAGCCTAAGCTTTCCAATCCTTTCCCAATAGACGCTAAAATAAGGCGATCATCGTCTACAAATAAAATCTTTTTTTTCACTGCTATTTTTAGATTTATAACGAAATACAAAACTATGAAGCAGGGGCTAGGCTTCAAGATCTGTAGAAGGATTGGAAGGGTATGTGAAATTTAGAAAAATGTAAAGTGCGTCATTAAATACCTACACGAGAAGCTTTACTATCCCGCCCAATTTAAGCTCGGAAGCAACTCCAGCTGGGCCATCACACCATCGTTCTCAATATTGCTAAACGTCAATTTCATCTGCTCAGTCAATAATACCCTAGCCAGAGCCAAACCGGTTCCTAATCCCTGATTATGCTCAAAATCAAATTCATCCGGCAACTGACAGGCGTGATTAACAATCGTTAAACAGGCGGTTTTTTCTGGCGTGACCGTTAAAGTTACCTTGATCGGTTCATCGCAATCACCGCCATGTTTAATTGCATTTAATAACAGTTCGTTAACGACTAAAGAGACCGCCACCGCATGCTCCCGATCTACAGCATATGGCTTATCGGTAGGAATAATTAAATCAATATCCTGATTGTGTAATCCGCTCAGATTGCTTGCATAGTTGACAGCAGACTCAACCAGACTACAAAGATAAATGCGGCCGTCTTTATGCTGGCTTTTCAAACCAAAGGTGATTGCCAATGAATTGATCTGAAACAGGCTTTTAAGTAAAATGTCGTGTACTTCGGGGTTCTCCATCATGTTGACTTCCAATAGACTCATCACGCCCTGCAAATGATTTTTGATTTGATGGTGGACTTCCCGAATCAGCGTATTGCGATAAATATGTTGATGATCAAGCAACTGACATAAATAAAACAGTACCTCGCCAGAGGCATCTTCGACCGGTCTAATTTCATAACGAACCCGATTGTTCTTAGCTCCCGACCCATTTAAGGTGATATTCCCTGTCAACGCCTGCGAGGACAAGTGCTGCCAATCGAAAACAGCCTTGTCTTCTGACGCCAGAAAGTCATTGAAACTGGCACCTTTCCAAGCATCGTTCTCACAATGCAACAGGCGCATGCTGTACCGGTTTAAATCCAGAACTTGTCCGTCAGGTGAAATCTTTATAACCCCCGACAGTTCAGATTTAAATAAAGCGCCTAAAACTTTGGATTCAATATCGGCTGACTGAGTTGAAATCGTTGAAGACATACAGTACACATTGAAAAAGAAATTATTTGGATTATACTCAACTTTCAGTAATCTGCGATCGATTATTTTAATCCGCCCGTAATCAAGCGGGTTTAACAGATTATCCTGCACCCAGCCCCCGTGCATTTTAGACACTAAGTGGTTGTAAAGCCATTCATGTGTACTTGAACAACGCTTCCATTAAGCAGTTTTTCATTCAAATAGCTCGGGGTCAAATATGAATTCTCGCCAATCGACTGAACCGCAAGAGTTTGGTCATTCAACGCAAACTGACTCAACACCTGTGTCGAATGAAATCAGTTCGCATATCTACAAACACCTGTTTAATACCTCTTCTGAAGCCATGGTCATCACCGATGCGAATGCCAAAATAATTGATGTCAATCCGGCATTTTGCAAGATAACTGGTTATCAACGGGATGAAGTCATTGGTCGCAACCCAAAAATCCTGTCATCGGGGATTCAGGACAGTCATTTTTATGCGACGATGTGGAATCAAATACACAGTGATCAATTCTGGCAAGGCGAAATATGGAATAAACGCAAGGATGATAAAATTTTTCCAGTCTGGCAAACTATTAATCAGGTTATTATTGATAACCACGTTAAATATTATATTTCTGTATTTAGTGATACCTGGATTCGTATAATAAGTGCATAACCTCTGTATGTAACTGAAAGCAATACACC
>CAJXMF010000010.1 GCA_913056195.1 uncultured Methylococcaceae bacterium
AAGATAGATAACATGTTTATTTCTGGGAAATCTTCTAAAATGAAGCTCGCGTGGTTTGGCTTTATTGCTTCTTTTATGACAAGATTTGCCGGTAATTCGGATTTTCTATATGGTGCTGGTGTCCCCGGTAACGCGCAAAAAGCCGGTGTGGTATAAAGTTTACTTTTGCGCAAGGCTTTATAAAGTATTTTTGAGTCCTCAATCGGTGGTTCAAATGATGACCATAAAATTCCACTGAAGCCGGGTTTTCCAGGTTTTAATCGTTTGTTTTTTGGGTTCGTTTTAAGTACGTTGTTGAAATAAAGCAGTTCAAATATTACTAAGATCGGTTCCGTATCTTTTAGATTTGTTCTTAATTCAGAAACGAATTGACTTCCTAATTCGTTAAGGGCTGTTTTGAGGTTAGATTTACTCATTTTTACCTTTAGGTTGTGTGGCTCGCCTTTTCAAAAACGTCGGCATATTGATAGTTTATTTGTTCTATATTATGTCCACTTAAAGCTGATAGAACTTGTACTTCTTTTGGGAGGTCTTCAAAGGCTGTTCTTGTGCAGTGGCTTGATATAAATATTTCTGAGGGTGTTCCTTTATCATGGATTTTAAAAATCCCAGGGTGTACATAAAGACCGTTTTTAGATAAGATTTTGGATAGCCCTTCTTTGGGCGGTGGGGCTATTGCGGCCCATAAAGTGCCGATAAATAAATCTTTTTTCTGGTTTTTGGGGTTAATTTCTGAGCCAATAATCTTTGACCAGCCTGCGATTTTTAGTCGTAGTACTAACATAATAAGTTTCTGCTTACCTAGATCTGCTTGGACTTCGGTGACGAGTTGATCTCCCATTTTTTTAAGGCCAGCCTCCAGGTTTGATTTGTTCATATAAAAACCTCCTGTTTAATGTGTTGGGTTTTCGTATTGGCGATCTATCTTTTTAGGCCTCTTATTCTCTAAGGCAATAAGGGTTCGTATTTCTGGAAAATCCTCTAAGAATACTTTTGCATAGTGCCTTATTGTGAGGGTTTGTAGTGGGGCCTTTTCGTCGGATTTTTTTATAATTCTACCTGCCATGTGTACATATAATCCCCCCTTAGATAGGATTGTGTGTGTGTTTTCCTTGGGGGGTGGGCAGAAAGTGGCTTTTATAGTCCCGAAATACCCCATTGTTACTGTGCGCTTATGGATGTTTTTTGGGTTGGGCCGAGTTATTTTTGATAAATAGCCTAATTTTAATGATAAAGAGATAAGATTTGTTTCGGGTAAGTTGTCTTTAATTTCTGTGATAATCGTATCTTCTAATTGGTCAATGGCTTTGTCGAGGTTTGATATATTCATCTATTGCGCTCTCTATGAGTTTTTTTCTTAGCCTTTCGCGGACTGATGGCCCGGGCCTGTGTCGACAATGTTGGCATACGATGCAAACCCAGTTATCAATTGCGATGATTGAGTATGTTGTTGCCTCTTTTTTGCACAGCATACAAGGCAGCTTTGTTTCTTTTGATATGGCGATTTCGTTATTCATCTTTTTCTTCTAGGTCTTTTAATAGCATTACAGCTTTATACATGGAGTCTGTGATTGCAGTTTCCTTGTTACTTAGTTGTACATATACTTTGTTTTTCTTAGGCTTAATTCTCTTTAGCGTCCAAGTGATGTCTTTGTGCTCTTCTCTTGGTGGATTTGACGATAATATTACTTTTTGGCTTTTTGTGATTAGATACATTCTAGGGGTCATAGTGTTTTCCTACAGCTTATAGTTTAATTAGTGAGTCTTTCCAGTTTTTTGGCCTGTTGTTGGGGGCGGCGGTGTGATAAGCTAAACTGCGTCTTCCGGCGGTACCCCATCGAGCTTCTAGTACTATTTCTGGTTTATCTCTATAAAAATATACATCCCCGTTTGGGTCTGTAGCTATCCAGTGTGCCCAGAATGGGCAGCATAGCTCAAGTTCAATTTCTACTTTTATTTTTGTTGTTATTTGCCTCTACTATTAAATTCTGTCATTACCCGTTCCATATCGCCTCTTGCAATTTCTGGCAACAGAGCCTCAACACAATCGGCAATATCTTGTATAACTTTTAGCTCCGATGTTGTTGCAGTGGATAACACATAATTCGCAACATCTTTACCTTGCGAAGGACGACCTATACCGATGCGCAGGCGATAAAAATCACGACTTCCAATTTTTTGAATAATATCTCTGAGCCCATTATGACCGGCATGGCCACCCGCTTTCTTTAAACGCGCCACGCCTGACTCAAAATCTAATTCATCATGCACAACCAAAATTTCATCCGGTGAAATCTTATAATAGCGAGCCAGCTTAGCGACCGCATCACCACTTTTATTCATAAACGTAACGGGCTTTTGTAACAACACTTTACAGCCCGACGCATTAATCTCAGAAACTTCCGAATTAAAACGAGATTCTAGACGCCAACACCCAAATAAATTAGAGCTCACCCTATCTAAAACCAAAAACCCGGCATTATGCCGGGTTTTTTCATATTGCGATCCAGGATTACCCAGACCAACAATCAACTTAATCATTTCTATTCTTCAGCTGCAGGCGATTCTGCTTCCTCTTCTTCGCTCGCAACTTCTTCGCCACGTGCCTTGATCACCTGAACAACAACCAAATCATGATCTGGGCCATGCGCCAGCTCAGGAATCTCAACATCTTCAGGCAATTTCAAATCTGATAAATGCAGCGACTCTCCTATATCCAAATCAAGCAAATCAACCTCAACAAATTCTGGAAGATCTGCAATCAGACAACTTACTTCAACATCCACCATAACATGGCTGACGACGCCGCCCATCTTGACACCCTTACATTTCTCTTCATTAATAAAATGCAATGGCACATGCATCCGCACCTTGTGTGTCGCATCTACGCGCAAAAAATCAGCGTGCAACACAATCGGTTTAGCTGGATGACGCTGCAAATCTTTCAGCAATACCTTTTCTTTTTTCCCATCAATCTCAATATTCAAGATACTGGAATAAACGGCCTCACGATCAAGATGCTTTAATAAATCACTATGCTTGAGCATCAAGTTAATTGATTCACCGCCGCCACCATAGATAACGGCAGGCACTTTTCCTTGCCGACGAGCTACCTTAGCAGCACTTCTTCCGGATGTGTCACGACTCTCAGCGACAAACTCAAACACATTAGACATCTTTCTCTCCAGGACTTGCTTTACAAGTATTTATACACATTTAATCTACATAAAGTGAACTGACTGATTCACTTGCTGCAATACGACGAATCGTCTCAGCCAACATCTCAGCTACACTCAACTGCCTTATTTTATCAATTTTTTTTAACTCATCAGTCAACGGAATAGTATCGGTCACAACCAATTCATCCAACACCGACGAGGAAACATTTGCTGCTGCATTTCCGGATAAAACCGGATGCGTACAATAGGCAACCACCTTCAAAGCCCCTCGACTTTTAAGCGCTTTTGCCGCATGACACAATGTCCCGGCCGTATCAACCAAATCATCAATCATGATACAGGTTCGCCCCGAAACATCGCCGATAATATGCATAATTTCGGATACATTCGCTCTCGGTCTGCGCTTATCGATAATCGCAAGATCCGCATCACCCAAGCGCTTTGCCAAGGCCCTGGCCCTGACCACGCCCCCAACATCAGGCGAAACCACAATCAAATTTTCGTATTTTTGCCGCCACACATCACCAAGCAAAATTGGCGAGGCATAAACATTATCGACAGGTATTGAAAAAAAACCCTGTATTTGATCAGCATGCAAATCGACCGTCAATACACGATCAGCACCCGCCTGATCAATCATATCAGCCACCATTCGAGCCGTAATCGGCACCCTGGCTGACCGGGACCGTCTATCCTGTCGAGCATATCCATAATAAGGAATTACCGCTGTTATACGTAATGCTGACGCCCTTTTCAAGGCATCAATCATAATCAGCAATTCCATTAAGTTTTCATTTGTAGGTGAGCACGTCGGCTGAATGACAAAAACATCTTTGCCACGCACATTTTCTTCTATCTCAACTACAACTTCCCCATCACTAAATCTCCCTACCGTCGCCATTCCAAGCCGCATATTCAGCTTTCTGACAATACCTTCAGACAATGCTCTGTTGGCATTACCCGAGAATACCATCATCGTGGCATTATTCATTTAAAGAACCCCTAAAGAGATTTATTTATGGAGATAAATGGCTGGGCTGCCAGGATTCGAACCTGGGTATGCGGAGATCAAAACCCCGTGCCTTACCGCTTGGCGACAGCCCAATATTTGAATTTAAAACAATTAATAATGCTTTAATTTTTGATGGAGCGGCGAAATATTCTGACCCTTTGTCAAAAATACCTGCCAATCACCCTGCAAAGCTGCAACTGCTTTTTCTGCCTCTTGTTTTTTATCAAAAGCGGCAAAAACACATGCCCCCGTCCCTGTCAGCCTTGCCTCTGAAAAAGCACTCAAGCTTTTCAACGCCTTATCAACTGCTTGATATTTTCTGCGAACCACTTCGAGACAATCATTCCTGTTGTCCCCCGCTAGAAAGTCGCATATTCTGATGGATTTACTATCTCTTGTCAAATTTTTATTTAAAAAAATTTCACCTGTATCCACATGATCCTCAGGCTTAATGACAACATACCAGGACTCAGGCACGTCAAAAGCACTTAATTTTTCACCGACACCCTCAGCCCAAGCCGCTTTACCAAACACAAAAACGGGCACATCAGCCCCAAGCGCCAAACCCATTGACATCAGCTTTTCAATCGACAACTCCAGCTGCCATAAATGATTCAACACTAATAACGTGGTTGCCGCATCAGAGCTTCCGCCGCCCAGACCACCACCCATTGGCAATCTTTTGTCAATCTCAATACTAACGCCTTGCCGACACCCCGTTTCCTGCTTTAATAACCGTGCAGCCCGCACCGTCAAATCTTCGTTCTCCGACACGCCGGGAATCGTTTTTTCAAGCCGAACAACATCCTCGCTCAAAGAATGAAACGTAATCCAGTCACACAAATCCAGCATCTGAAAAACAGTCTGCAACAAATGATAACCATCTTCTCTTCTTCCAATGATTCTGAGCATCAAATTCAGTTTTGCTGGCGCCGGCCACGACTCATCCCAGCCTGATTGCCGCACACTATTCATTTTATGTTCCATTGATCCACAATAATTTTTATTTTTACCTGCTGATGATTCAAACGCATTTTTTTGGGCAAATAAAACGATCCGGCTTTTTGCAGCAAACTATATTCAACTTGCCATCCTGCCTGAAGAAAACCCTTATTATTCAACTCATAAGACAGCCTGGGGCTTGGCACGCCCAGCAACCAATAACGCAATGAATCTACTGGAACATTCACAGAAAAAAACGACTTAAAGACCTTTTCAACAGGCTGGTAATATTTTTGCTGCCGATTGCCTTCGTCAACAATCACAATTTCCTTCCTGACCGTGATACGCACTCGACCCTGCCCAAACGGCCCTGTCAGTTCCAACACATCCTCGACATCCTGTTGATGCGTCCATAATAGAGAAGCACTAAATGACTCTTTTGGTGATCGAACGGCAACCCTGCCCTCTGCAACCCAATGCTCAAGCGAATAAAGCGCCTTTGGGTGCACTAACCCGTAATTTTCGACCGGCTTGACATTCTGCTGCGCACAGCCTTGAAAAAAAAGCAAAAACAGTCCACCCAGCCAATACAACATGATTATGAGTCATTCAAAAAACGCTTTTTAAAATCCAGCAAATATTTATCATCAGGATGTTTTTTCCAAGCCTCATCAAAAACCGCCTTCGCCTCATCATAAGCTTGCAGTTTCCACAAAATTTCTGCTAAATGCACAGCAATCTCGGTCTCCGGCTGCTTTTCATAGGCCTTACGAATTAACGTCAATGCCTGCTGCAAATCACCTTGTTTATATTTCAACCAACCATAACTATCAATAATCACCGCAGAATCAGGCTTTAAAGATAATGCCTTCTGCAAATATTTTTCCGCCTCTTGATAGCGATCCGTTTTCTCGACCAGGGTATAACCTAGTGCATTCAATGCTGCCGCATCATTCGGATTTTTTTGCAGGATTTTATGCAGATCCCGCTCCAGAACATCCAACTTATTAAGCTGTTCCGCGATCAATGCCCGCTCATACAGCAGATCTTTATTATCCGGGAATTGTTTCAAACCCTCTGATAACAAATCAAAGGCTTCCCGCTGTCGTCCAGTCGCATTATAGAGCTCTGATTTCAGCGATATTAACGCCATTTTCTTGTCTGGAAAATCACGCGCTAACGCCGATAACCTCGATTCAACCTGCTCAAACTGCTTCTGTTCCATCAACACCGAAACAGCCGCCAATCGCGCTTCAAATGCATAAGGCCCTTGTGTAATATGATCAAACCAGACCAAAGCCTCTTCAGGCCGTTCCTGCATTAAGGCAATCCGCCCCAGATAATAAGTCGCCTGCCCTTCCCAAGCCTTTTTATGGACCAGCTTGCGGAATATTTCTTTAGCATCGTCCAGTTTTTCTTCATTCAAATAGATCAACGCAATTGCAAATTGACTGTCAGTATCATCTTTATCGATATCGAGAATATCTCGATAAACATCAACAGCTTGATCGTATTTTTTAGCTTCCATATAAACTTGAGCCAGCATTTTCCTGAATTTAATATCGTCAGAATATTGATTGATCGCTTCCTGTAAATAGTGTTCCGCCAAATCTAATTTCCCCGTTCGCACACTAATTTTCACCCGCATAATGATTGCTTTTTTCCAACCCGGCTGAATCGCCAATGCTTGATTGATAGCAACCATTGCCTGTTCATACTGCTGTCGTTTTGCGGCTAACAGCGCCTTAACGTAGAAAATTGACGCCTGCTCGGGATGTTGCGCGGCCAATTCATTTAAAATTGCCAGCATCTGATCTTCCCGACCATTTCGCGCCATCACTTTCGCCATTTCCAGCAAAACGGATTCAAAGCCAGCCGGATCCAATTTCAGATACGCATTCAACTGCTCAATCGCAAAGGCCTTATCAGCATTGCGCATAGCAGACAACAAGGCTATTTTTCGAGCGGACAAATTATCAGGATCGTCCTCCAACCACAACTGGACAGCTTGCTCAATCTTTTCCGGATCTTTTAAATACAAAGCAATCCGCGTTGCACGCTCGGCCACACGCGGATCACGCGCCCGTTGCGCGGCCTGCAAATACGCATCCAGCGCCACATTGTACGCTTTCCGCTGACCTGCCAATTCACCCGCCAATAACAAATACAAGGTATCGGGATCAATTGAGGTTTGTTTTTCAATTTTCGCAGATTTTTCCGTTTTCGGCGCCACAGATTTAACAACATCTTGTTCCGGCGCTTTTTTCGACACGCTCGAACACCCTGTAACGACGACCAACCCTGCTAACTTTATCCATTTTTTCATTGCTTCAGCTTACCTGATTTTTGTGCAAAAAAGTTTCTTCATAGAACCTCAGAAAACACCATAGGTTCACATCATTATCCGATTCTACTTGGTAAATCATTCTTTTTTCCTTAGAATACAGACATTTTTCCATTAAACATAGATAACACTCGATGACGTTTATCGCGACAGGGATTAACTATAACACGGCTCCGGTTGCAATTCGCGAACGGCTGGCATTCTCTGCAGAAATCTTACCACGCGCATTAAAAAGCTTAAAACTGGCCGCTAATATCTCCGAAGCTGCGATCCTCTCAACCTGTAACCGAACTGAATTTTACTACCACACGTCAGAAGCTAATACGATAAAACTCATCGATTGGATTGCCGCCGAAAAAGATATCGACCCGGTTGATTTTACGCCTTATCTTTATAGCTACCAAGAATCAAATTCAATTCGCCATATGTTCCGCGTCGCCTGCGGGCTCGATTCAATGGTGCTTGGTGAACCCCAGATTCTGGGGCAGATGAAAACAGCGTATCAACTCGCCTACGAAGCAGGCACCCTGGGTAAAAATTTAGGTCGCTTGTTCCAGCATACATTTTCCGCGGCTAAAAAAGTGCGCACCGATACGGCTATTGGCTCCAGTCCGGTTTCGGTTGCCTTCGCCGCTGTCCAGCTTGCCAAACAAATCTTTGATAATTTGAGCGAGCAAACCGCTTTATTGATTGGTGCCGGCGAGACCATCGAATTAACGGCCAGACATCTTTATCAACATGGCGTTGGTCGCGTCATCATTGCCAACCGCACCTTTGACAAGGCGCATATTTTGGCCAGCCAATTTAACGGTTACGCCATCGCATTGGCTGAACTTCCCACACATTTAGCTGAAGCGGATATTGTCGTTTCATCAACCGCAAGTCAACTCCCTATTCTGGGCAAAGGCATGCTGGAAAGCGCAATCAAAAAACGCAAACACAAACCCATGTTCATGGTTGATCTGGCCGTTCCAAGAGACATTGAAACCGAAGTGGAACACCTGGCTGACGTTTATCTGTACACCGTTGATGATTTAAAAAACACCATCAATGACAACATGGAATCACGTCGCCAGGCCGCCGAACAAGCCGAAGAAATCATTGATACCGAGGTCGAGCATTTTTTAAGCTGGTTGCACCTGCAATCGGCACAATCCACCATCCGTGACTTCCGTCAGCATGCCGAACAGCTGCGCGATGAATCGCTGCAAAAAGCATTACGCCAACTCAAAAATGGCCAACCTGCCGAACAGGTTTTACAACGCCTGGCGCATAACCTGACCAATAAAATTATCCATACCCCCAGCACGCAATTACGAGAAGCCGGTGCCAATGAGCGCCAGGATTTGATTGCCGCCGCCCGGGAACTGTTTAAATTATCAGACCCTACATGAAACCATCAATCCAACAAAAACTGGAAAACCTAAGCGATCGCTTTGAAGAAATCGCGGGCCTGCTGTCGCAACCTGAAATCCAAAGCGACCAAAATAAATTTCGCAGCCTGAGCCAGGAATATGCTCAACTTGACCCTATCGTTGCATGCTATACACGTTATCGCGATAACGAAGAAACCCTGGAATCGGCACAAGAAATGTCCAAGGATACCGATCCGGATTTACGTGAGATGGCTCAAGAAGAAATTCAGCTTGCGACCCAAAAAAAACAAGAACTGGAACAGCAACTGCAAATTTTGCTGCTCCCCAAAGACCCCAAAGACAGCAGCAATATTTTCCTGGAAATTCGCGCCGGAACCGGCGGTGATGAAGCCGCCATTTTTTCAGGCGATCTGGCAAAAATGTACCAGCGCTATGCCGAAAAACAGGGCTGGAAAGTCGAAACCATTAACGAAAATCGCGGTGAACATGGTGGTTACAAGGAAATCATTCTGCGCATCGTCGGCCAAAACGTGTATTCCCAGCTTAAATTTGAATCCGGCGCACACCGCGTTCAACGCGTGCCGGAAACCGAATCACAAGGCCGGGTACATACCTCGGCCTGTACCGTCGCCATCATGCCGGAAGCCGAAAATATCGACCAAATCGAAATCAATCCGGCCGACCTCAGAATCGACACCTTCCGCGCCTCAGGCTCAGGCGGCCAACACGTCAACACCACAGACTCTGCCATCCGTATTACGCATATTCCAACCGGCGTCGTCGTCGAATGTCAGGATGAACGCTCGCAACACAAAAACCGTGCCCGCGCCATGTCATGGCTACAATCACGCCTGCTCGCTGCAGAGCAGGAAAAACAACAGGCCGAACAAGCCGAAACACGTAAATTACAAGTGGGCAGCGGCGACCGCTCGGAACGCATCCGCACCTATAATTATCCACAAGCCCGGGTCACCGATCACCGCATCAACCTGACCCTCTATAAACTGGATGAAATCATGCAAGGCGGCCTTGAGCATATCATTCAGCCGTTGATTAACGAACACCAGGCCGAATTACTGACCCAACTCAGCGATGACAGCTAAATATAGCATCCAATCGACACTACAACTGGCCTACAATCAGCTTAAAGATGTTTCTGAGAGCGCCTGGCTGGATGCCGAAGTACTATTGAGCCACTGCCTAAACAAACCCCGCAGTTACCTGAAAGCCTGGCCAGAAACAGAACTTGACGCCGGCATCAACGCACGTTATCAGCAGCTGATTGCACAACGGTTGCAGCACAAACCCGTCGCCTATTTAACCGGCACGCGGGAATTCTGGTCCAGACCTTTTAAAGTGACTGAAGATGTTTTAATCCCTCGCCCCGACACCGAGCTTTTGATTGAAGTCAGCCTCCCCCTCATCCCACACAACGACTGTCGTATTCTGGATCTCGGTACCGGCTCGGGGATTATCGCCATCACCTTAGGGCTTGAGCGGCCACATGCCACGCTGAACGCCACAGACAAAAGCGAAGCAGCCTTACAGGTCGCCAAAGACAATGCCAGCCATCTGGGCGCACATAACATCCAATTCAGGGTGTCAGACTGGTTCAGCCAGTTAGCCACAGATACCTTTGATTTTATCCTCAGTAATCCGCCGTATATCAAGGCGGGCGACCAACACCTTTCGCAAGGCGATGTCCAACACGAGCCCAAAACAGCGCTCATCGCTGCCCAACAGGGGCTTGCCGATATTTTGGCCATTGCCCACCAGGCACCGCGACATTTAAATGCCGGCGGCCACTTATTGATCGAGCACGGTTTTGACCAACAAGCCGACGTACAACACATCTTTTCAGAAGCCGGATTCAGCGCAATCCAAACGCATATCGACCTGGCCGGCAACCCCAGAATAACCTCTGGCTTATGGAATCCATCATGAACACACTCTATATCCCAAGAACACTCACCCAACAACTGCTTCACCAGGCACAGATTTCGCCCAACCAGGAAATCTGTGGACTGGTCGGTGGCCACAATGACACCGCCGCCCATGTTTATCCCATCGACAACATCGCAGAATCCCGCGCGACCCGCTTTGAACTCGACCCAAAACAGCAGATTGCCGCCATGAATACCATGCGCGAAAAAGGCGAACAGATGCTGGCGATTTATCATTCTCATCCGACGACGAGCGCCGAACCCTCACAATACGATATTCAACTGGCCAACTACCCGGATGCGGTTTATCTGATTATTTCGTTGAATACTAAAGGCGTCCTGGAAATGCGTGGCTTCCATATCAAGTCGCAACAGGTCAAAGAGATTGATTTAATTATGACCCCATAAGATCCAATGCCGCTGAATAATGCTACTAAACCACCTCTATAATTATTTTATTTGTCTTTTCAATGCGTTACTATAACGTTTAGTAAAAAACATACGTTGCACCGGCCTTGCCCAAATCATCGACTTGTCGCTGATTTGGGCGGCCTGTCGAAAATATCTCCGGGAAATCCCCGGATTCTGGTGCAATATTCGACTTAAACCATGTAGAATTAGTCGATTGACATTTAGTATTATGGGTAAAAAGACTGTGAGTTTCAGAGGAACAACAATTTTATCAGTACGCCGTGGCGACAAAGTCGTCATCGGTGGTGACGGCCAGGTGACACTGGGCAATACGGTGATGAAAGGTAATGCCCGCAAAGTTCGCCGCCTGTATCATGAGCGTGTTATTGCCGGATTCGCGGGTGCGACAGCTGACGCCTTCACCTTGTTTGAGCATTTTGAAGGCAAGTTGGAAAAACACCGCGGCAACCTGACCCGGGCTGCCGTAGAAATGGCCAAAGACTGGCGCACCGACCGCGCTTTACGCAAACTGGAAGCCTTATTGACCATTGCCGACGCCAAAACATCGTTGATTATTTCCGGCACCGGTGATGTCATCGAACCGGAATATGACCTGATGGCGATCGGCTCAGGTGGGGCATACGCCCAATCGGCTGCACGTGCCTTACTGGAAAACACCGAACTCAGTGCACGCGACATTGTTGAAAAGTCACTTACCATTGCCGCCGACATCTGTATTTATACCAATCACAATCTGACCATTGAAGAACTGGACGCGGAGCCAAATTCATAATGAGCCAAATGACACCTAAAGAAATCGTCAGTGAACTGGACAAACATATTATCGGCCAGGCCGGCGCCAAACGCTCGGTTGCCATCGCGCTTAGAAACCGCTGGCGCAGAAGCCGTATTGCGGCAGAACTGCGCGACGAAATCACGCCTAAAAATATCTTGATGATCGGACCGACGGGCGTCGGTAAAACCGAAATTGCCCGACGTTTGGCCAGACTGGCTAAAGCCCCTTTCATCAAAATCGAAGCGACCAAATTTACCGAAGTCGGTTATGTCGGCCGCGATGTTGAATCGATTATCCGAGACCTGGTCGATACCGCCGTCAAAATGACACGCGAAGAGGCTATGGAAAAAGTTCAGCACCAGGCCTATGAGGCGGCTGAAGAAAGAATCCTCGATATTCTACTGCCTACACCCGACCAAGGCATACGCCCTGAAACCGAAACCAACACCCGGCAGAAATTCCGCAAAAAACTGCGCGAAGGCGACCTGGACGACAAAGAAGTTGAGATTGATGTGAATTCACCGCCATTAGGCGTTGAAATCATGGCACCGCCGGGGATGGAAGAAATGACCAGTCAATTGCAAGGCTTATTTCAAAACATCAACGCCAATCGTTCTAAAACAACGAAATTAAAAATCAAGGATGCGCTGAAAGTTTTACAAGAAGAAGAAGCCGCTAAATTGATAAACGAGGACGATATCAAGCTGTCCGCCGTGGAAGCTGTGGAACAAAATGGCATTGTATTCCTGGATGAAATCGACAAAGTCTGCAAACGTTCAGAATTAGGCGGTAGTGGCGGTGAAGTCTCTCGTGAAGGCGTACAGCGCGATTTGCTGCCACTGGTTGAAGGCAGCACGGTCAGCACCAAATATGGCATGATTAAAACCGACCATATCCTGTTTATCGCATCCGGCGCATTCCATTTGACCAAGCCTTCGGATCTGATTCCTGAATTACAGGGACGTTTCCCGATTCGGGTTGAACTCGATGCCTTGTCGGCCGATGATTTTGTTCGTATCCTGACCGAACCCGATGCGTCATTGACCGAGCAGTATCAGGCCTTGCTGAAAACTGAGGGTGTTGACCTGAAATTCACCGAAGACGGCATCAAACGCATCGCCGAACTAGGCTGGCAAGTGAATGAAACGACTGAAAACATCGGCGCACGTCGGCTGCATACCATTCTGGAAAAATTACTTGAAGACATCTCATTCCAGGCACCTGACCTAAGCGACAAAACCGTGGTCATCGACACCGCCTATGTTGATAGTCATTTAACCGAATTTGCCGATGACGAAGATTTGAGCCGTTATATTCTATGAGTATGCGTCTATTTGCAGAGCCGACCGGAAAAGTTCCTGTTGAGCTCAAACTCCATCAGGCTTCCGCCATCCTCGAAGTCAAATTTGACGATGACACGGTCTTCCATCTACCGTGTGAATATTTACGTGTATTTACACCCTCGGCGGAAACACAAGGCCATGCGCCGGGCCAGGAGATCCTGCAAACCGGTAAGGAAAATGTCACCATTTCCGATATCAAACCGGTTGGCAATTATGCCGTAGCCTTCCAGTTCAGCGATGGCCATGATAGCGGCATTTATTCCTGGGATTTGCTCTACAAACTCGGTAATGAATACGACAGCCTGTGGCAACACTACCTGAATGAACTTAAAGCGCACGGCATCGAACGCCAGGCGCCCTCGAAGAGTTAAAAAATTATGACACACGAAAATACGACCCATTTTGGTTTTAAAGAAGTGCCCAAAAACGAAAAAGTCAAAATGGTGCGCGGCGTTTTTGATTCGGTTGCTGATCAATACGACATCATGAACGACTTAATGTCTTTTGGCATTCATCGGCTCTGGAAAAAAATTGCCGTTCAGCTTGCCAACGTCCGCGCCGGCGACAAGGTCCTTGACCTGGCTGGCGGCACCGGCGACCTGACCGCCTTATTTGAAAAAAGAGTCGGCCCCAAAGGTCAGGTGGTGCTGGCCGACATCAATGCCGCTATGTTGCGTACCGGTCGCAATCGACTGATCGACCGGGGCCTCGTCGATAATATCCAATACGCCCAGGTCAACGCTGAATGCCTGCCTTTTGCCGATAACACCTTTGATTGCGTCTGCATTGGTTTCGGCCTGAGAAATGTTACCGATAAGGATGCCGCATTACGCTCAATGACCCGGGTGTTAAAACCTGGAGGCCGAGTCATCGTGCTGGAATTCTCTCACCCGACCGATAAAATCACCGAAAAGGTCTATGATTTTTATTCCTTTAAACTGCTGCCTAAAATCGGTGCAGTGGTTGCAAAAGACGAAGACAGTTATCGCTATCTGGCCGAATCCATCCGTATGCACCCCAAACAGGATGAATTGAAACAGATGATGGAAAATGCCGGCCTTGAGCGCTGTGAATATTTTAATCTGACTCAAGGCATTGTCGCGATCCATCGCGGTTATAAATTCTGATGCCCGTATGTTGATAAAACCTGTTCTGACTGGCGTTCTGGAAACGGCATTGAATCAATACCTGGCACTAGACGAAGATGCCACGGTGTTTTTACAGCCTTTATCCGGCAAAGTCATCGCGATCACTATCCAACCGTTTGCCGAGACCGTATTTTTTTGTCCAACCGAAAACAGCATTCAGGTTCTGGAAGATTATGTCGGCGACATTGACACCCGTATCGAAGGCAGTCTCAGCGCTTTAAGCCTTACCCTGCTCGCTGCCGACACGCGCCAGACTGAAGATAAACTCAAAATCGAAGGCGATACCCATAGCGGACATCAGTTTCAGCAATTATTCAAAAAACTGGATATTGACCTGGAAGAACAAATCGCCAAACTGACAGGTGATGTGATTGCCCATAAACTTGGCACGCTTTTCCGCAGTGGCAAAGCCTGGAGCCAGCAAACCCTGGAAACCTTTCGTCTGAATCTGGAAGAATTTTTGCAGGAAGAAAGCCGTGATTTGCCCGCTACCGCAGAAGCAGAAATATTTTATCAGCAGGTTGACGAACTGCGTAGCGATGTCGATCGCCTGGAAGCCAGAATAAAACGCCTGACAGACACCCTCACATAATCCTTACAACCCTTTTTAGGTAACACCGTGATTCGCCCTAAAACACTGCTGCGCTTATTTCATATTAACTGGGTCATGATCATTCACGGACTGGATGAAATTGTCCTGAAGCTGCCCTTGTTCCGGCCCATTCGTTACCTGGTTTTCCTGTCACCGGTTTATTGGGTCAAAAAAAAACCAGAACCCCGAGGTGTGCGTATTCGCAAAACTCTGGAAGACTTAGGCCCCATCTATGTCAAGTTCGGCCAGGCACTGTCCACCCGTAAAGATCTGCTGCCCGAAGACATTGCCGATGAGCTTATTAAATTACAGGATCGTGTCCCTCCCTTTTCCAGCGACCAGGCGTGTCAGATTATCGAACAACAAATCGGCCAGCCGATTGCCGAAACTTTTAAACACTTCGACGCAGAACCGTTAGCCTCGGCTTCCATCGCCCAGGTTCATACGGCGACCTTAAAAAATGGCGACGAGGTCATCGTCAAAGTCGTTCGACCTGAAATCGAAAAGCGAATTCAGGCGGATATTGCCCTGATGTACGAACTGGCCAGGCTGGCCGAGCGTTTTTGGGAAGATGCCCGACGCTTACGCGCGACCGAGGTCGTTGCAGAATTTGAAAAAACCATTCTGGACGAACTTGACCTGGTTCGGGAAGCCGCCAACGCAAGTAAAATACGCCGTAATTTCGAACATTCCGATGCCTTATATGTACCGGAAATTCACTGGCCACTCACCCGCCAGAAAGTACTGGTCATGGAGCGTATTTACGGGATTCCAGTCGGCGAAATCGAACAACTCAAAGCCGGCGGCGCAGATTTTAAATTACTGGCCGCACGCGGTGTCGAGATTTTTTTCACCCAGGTATTTCGGGACAATTTTTTCCATGCCGATATGCACCCTGGAAATATATTTGTCGAATTACCCGCCAAATATCTGGCTGTGGATTTTGGTATCGTCGGTACCCTATCGCCATCAGATCAACACTATCTAGCCGAAAATTTTCTTGCCTTTTTCAACCGGGATTATCAACGTGTCGCCCAAATGCATATCGAATCCGGCTGGGTTCCACGCTCAACACGGCTTGAAGAATTTGAAACCGCCATTCGCAGCGTGTGTGAGCCCATTTTTGACAAACCCTTGAAAGATATTTCATTCGGCCTGTTGTTACTCCGCCTGTTCCAAACCGCTCGCCGTTTTGATATGGTGGTACAGCCGCAATTAGTCTTGCTGCAAAAAACCTTGTTGAATATCGAAGGCTTAGGCCGACAACTCTATCCTGAGCTGGACTTATGGCAAACCGCCAAACCTTTTCTGGAAAACTGGTTTAAAGAGCGCATGGGGCCTAAAGCCAAGCTGCAAAAAGCCATGGATCAGTTCCCTGAAATTGCAGAGCATCTGCCTGAACTGCCCACGCTGGTTTTCCAGGCTTTGGACAGCGCCACACAGTCGCGGCGGCAACTGGAAGACAGCCACCGTGAAATCGAACAGCTGCGCCGCCAGGTTGAATCCAACCACAGCAGCACAGTGCTAGCCATCGTTTGCAGCGCCCTGCTGATCAGCGCCACAATATTGCTGCAATAACGAACAACCGGCAGAACTACGGGATGATCGCACCGAACTTCTGCCTGATTAGTCCTATCGTGTTATTTGGCCGCTAAATCGAACCGATCCAGCCGCATCACCTTACCCCAGGCTTTAACAAAGTCATTCACAAACTTCTGTTTGGCATCGTCAGCTGCATACACTTCAGCCACCGCACGTAGCTCTGAATTAGAGCCGAACACCAGATCAACCGGCGTTGCCGTCCACTTAAGCTGATTGGTTTTGCGATCAACTCCGCGGTAAATCCCCGCATTGTCGGCTGACTTTTCCCAACGCGTGGACATATCCAGCAAATTAACGAAAAAATCATTCGTCAACACGCCTGGCTTCGTAGTCAATATGCCATGCGATGAACCGTCTGCATTGGCATTTAAAGCCCGCATACCGCCCACCAAAACCGTCATTTCAGGAACCGTCAGATTCAAAAAATCCGCTCTTTCGATCAGAGCTTCAAGGGGTGAGGCGCCACTTTCTTCGCTGTAAAAATTTCTGAAGCCATCGGCTTTAGGCTCCAGCACAGCGAATGAGTGAACATCGGTTTGTTCCTGACTGGCATCTGTACGCCCTGGCATGAAAGGTACGCTAATGTCATAACCACCGTCTTTCGCCGCTTTTTCCAATGCTGCAGCACCGCCTAAAATAATCAGATCAGCTAAAGATACCCGTTTTTGATTCGCTTCGCTCACGAAAAAGCTAACCTCTGATCCGTCAGCGGCCTGCCGATTAAATGTCTTTTGAATGGACTCCAGCGTGCTCAAGACCTTCGCCAATTCTTCCGGATTATTGACCGGCCAGTCTTTCTGTGGTGCAAGACGAATCCGCGCACCATTGGCGCCGCCGCGCATATCGGTACCCCGGAAGCTTGCCGCGGCAGCCCATGCCGTTTTAATCAGCTGCGGAACGGTTAGTCCTGAATTCAGAATATCTGCCTTCAATGCGGCAATATCGTTTTCATCAATAACCTCATAATCTACCTCAGGAATCGGATCCTGCCAGATAAAGCTTTCTTCGGGCACATCTGTGCCAACATAACGTGCGCGTGGGCCCATATCGCGATGCGTCAATTTAAACCAGGCTCTGGCGAACGCTTGATCGAACTCCGATGGATTATCCAAAAAACGCTGGGCAATTACTTTATAGCTCGGGTCAAATTTCAAAGCCAGATCAGTTGTCAACATAATCGGCGCATGACGCTTAGAGGGATCATGGGCATCAGGTACGAATTGAGCCTGATCTGCATTTTTGGGTATCCATTGTATGGCGCCAGCCGGACTGCGGGTCTGAACCCACTCAAATCCAAACAGATTTTGCAGAAAATTCATACTCCAGGCCGTCGGGGTAATGGTCCATGCCCCTTCCAGGCCGCTAGTCACGGTATCGGCACCATGTCCTGTGCCACATTTATTCTTCCAACCAAAACCTTGATCTTCGAGTCCTACCTCAGCTGGCGGAGGCCCGATGCACTCATCTGGTTTATGCGCCCCATGGGTTTTGCCAAAGCTATGCCCGCCTGCAATCAAGGCGACGGTTTCTTCATCGTTCATACCCATGCGTCCGAATGTAACACGAATATCTTGCGCCGCCAGCAGTGGATCGGGTTTACCATTTGGCCCTTCAGGATTGACATAAATCAGCCCCATTTGTACGGCGGCAAGAGGTTTTTTCAATTTTCTATCGCCATGATAACGCTTGGCATCCGACAGAAACTTTTTCTCTTCCCCCCAATTGACCATTTCCGGCTCCCAGTCATCTTCTCGACCACCGGCAAAACCTATGGTTTTAAAGCCCATTGACTCCAGAGCGACATTACCAGCCAGCACCATTAAATCTGCCCAGGATAGTTTACGGCCGTATTTTTGTTTAACCGGCCAAAGTAACCGACGCGCTTTATCCAAATTTGCATTATCCGGCCAACTGTTCAAGGGCTCGAAGCGTTGCTGCCCCCCTGCTGCACCGCCACGTCCATCAAAAATACGGTAGACGCCGGCACTATGCCAGGCCATACGGATAAAGAAAGGGCCATAATTGCCATAATCGGCCGGCCACCAGTCTTGCGAAGTGGTCAGTACTTTTTTGATATCTTGTTTTACCTTTGCCAAATCCAGCGCTTTAAAGGCTTCGGCATAATTAAAATCAGCACCCAATGGGTTTGATTCAGCAGAATGTTGACGCAGTGGACTTAAATTAAGTTGATCGGGCCACCAGAATTTTGGCGACTTCGGTTGATTATCGGCAAAAGCCGTCTGCGATGATAAGGCAATAGCAATTGCAACCGCTATTTTTGATGCTTTCTGCTTTAACATGGTCATATCCTCCAGGTTTATTGATTAGACGAAATGCAATATACCGCTGAAGTCATGATCAATATATCTCAAAAAACCGAAGTTCAGGTTCAATTATTCTGAACCATGCGGCAATGTCTCCTTACCAACAGCCATCAGCGCTTCGATACTTGAAAAACGATTAAAATTTGGCCGTATAATAAATGCCAACTGTCTATGCGGGCCTGGCTCATCAAGATGCACGGCCGCCAGCATGGGATACTGGGTAATCAGTTGTGCCAAAGCGATTTCCGGCACCAGGGTGGTACCCAAACCGCTGGCAACCATTTCTATCAATGTTGCCAGACTCGTCGCACTAAAGCGTTGATTTTCAGTCTGCTCGGTCCTTTTACACGCGCTCAGCACATGGTCTTTCAGACAATGCCCTTCTTTAAGCAATAGCAGATTACAGTTTTTCAATGTTTCACTGCTGATTTCCTGCTGGCTTGAATATTCGCTACCTCTTTGCGTAATCCAATAAAAATCTTCCGCCCAGAAAGGCAAAGTCAGCAGGCCATCGCAGGGAAAAGGCAAGGCTAATATTGCACTGTCAAGCTCGCCTTGCCTGACCTTTTCAACCAAAACATGCGATTGACTTTCTTCAATATCCAGTTGCGCTTTGGGATAACGCTGATGCACAGCCGGTAACATCCTTGGCAAAATATACGGCGCTACCGTAGGTATCATTCCAATCGTTAATGGATAACTGAGCGGCGCTTTTTGAGTTTCGGCAAAATGTTGTAAATCTTCCACCTGCAATAAAATAGCGCGGGCTTGTTCCAACACCTGCTTTCCAATCGGTGTGACCAGCACTTTCTTATTATCCCGCTCAAAAATCTGCACACCGAGCTGTTTTTCCAGTTCGCTCAAGGCCGTACTCAGTGCGGATTGACTGATATGACAGCGCTCGGCGGCTTTTTTAAAATGCAGCGTTTCTTCAACAGCCCGAGCATAAAACAGTTGTTTAATTGAAATCATGATTTATTTCAGTTTAGACTGATTTAGATCAGGATGCCTGATAATGGAAAATACCAAGTCTTCCAAAAATGCAATAATTTCCGACTCATCTTTATGGCCGCCAAAGTCGGTCAATGACGGCAAGTTATTCATAAAGAAATTCTGAAAATGTGCCATTTCAATAATTGTCGAGGCTAATGATTTTGGGTATTTATAGTCAGGGTTACATTCTAAAATCATCGTGCCGATAAGTGCGCAAAGGTCTTTATAGGGTTTAAACAATTGCTGTTGATTATCTTCAGAGACATTCCGAGTCAGATAGGTCTTAGAGCCTTCGGTAATAATAACCTGATGCAGCATATTTTCGTCAATATGTTCGGTTCTGATATCGTCTTCGACAGTACTCGCCAGCAGTTTAATGACCTTTTTCAGTTTAACGGCTGGATCATCAATATTCTGACTCAGGAAACTCACCTGAAATGTCAGCCAGCTCCAATACCATGCCGTTAGATAAATCAGTAACTTGTGTTTGTTTTCAAAATATCGATAAACGCTTGCCTCTGTCGAACCTATCATATTTGCCAATTTTTTAAATGTGAAATTTTCAAATCCATTTTGACGAATCAACTCAATGCTATGGGTGATTATTTTTCGACCTAATTCGGATTGCTCCGGGTTTTTAAGAAATAACTTCTCATTCATTTTTATTTGTAACTGTACATTCATCATTTCGCCTGTATTGTTCAAGTCTTTATTTTATTGGGCTGAATATCAAGCATATCCTTCAACTCAAAAAATGCTTTACATGCACACATGATAGCATTACTATCAACATCAGACAGCATTACTTTGCACCCTACCGAATTTTGGAGAAAACTATGCTCAAACAACTCAAACCTGATTTACCCGCCAGTATTGTGGTGTTTTTTGTGGCGCTGCCTTTATGTCTAGGTATTGCCTTGGCCTCCGGCGCCCCTTTATTCTCTGGCATCATTGCCGGCATCGTCGGCGGTATCGTTGTCGGTATTGCCAGCGGATCAACACTTGGTGTCAGCGGGCCAGCTGCCGGCCTGGCCGTCATTGTCGCCTCTGCTATCACATCGCTGGGTTCCTGGCCCATATTTTTGACAACTGTTGTTTTAGCCGGTCTGATTCAACTTGTCATGGGTTTTGCCAAAGCCGGTTTTATTGCCTATTTTTTCCCTTCTTCGGTTATTAAAGGCATGCTGACCGGCATTGGACTATTGATTATTTTAAAACAAATTCCCCATGCTTTAGGCTATGACAAAGATGTGGAAGGTGATTTCGAGTTCTTTCAATTTGATGGTGAGAACAGCTTTTCCTCTCTTATTAGTGCATTTGAAGCCTTCTCAAGCAGCGCCGTCCTGATTTCAGTCATTTCGCTCTTCATTCTTATCCTTTGGGAAACATTTTTAGCTAAGAAACATAAAGTTTTCCAGGTTTTACAAGGCCCTATCATCGTTGTTGTGCTGGGGATTCTGCTCAACATAGCTTTTCAGAACGGTTACCTGAACTTCAGCCTGGCACCTGACCAGGTTGTCAATCTTCCAGTACCTAATGGTTTTGGCGACTTTATCAATCAGTTCACCTTTCCTGATATGTCGGCTCTGGGAAATATTCAGGTTTGGAAAATCGCTCTGGTTATCGCGATTGTTGCCAGTCTTGAAACATTATTATGTGTAGAAGCCACTGACAAATTGGACCCTGAGAAAAGAGTAACACCGACAAATCGTGAATTAAAAGCTCAAGGTTTAGGCAATATTGTGTCTGGCTTGATAGGTGGTTTACCGATTACCCAGGTTATTGTTCGTAGCTCGGCCAACATTGCCTTTGGTGGTAAAAGCAAACTATCGGCCATTCTCCATGGGGTATTTTTGTTCATCAGTGTGCTAACCATTGCTAAATGGCTGAATATGATACCGCTGGCAAGCCTTGCAACTATTTTACTGGTCATTGGCTATAAATTAGCCAAACCTGCTCTATTCAAACAAATGTTCCGCTTAGGTTCAGATCAATTTATTCCGTTTGTAGCAACGGTTATCAGCATTTTGCTGACCGATTTGTTGATAGGCATCACAATCGGCATGCTATTTGCGATTTTTTATACCTTATATCACAGCTATCTAAACTCACACTATATGAAAGATATCATCAGTTCAGAACATGGCCAATGCATTCATCACCTCGTCTTAGCGGAAGAAGTCTCATTTTTTAACAAAGCAAACATTTTAAATGCTTTAAACAATATACCCCGTGGCTCAAAAGTGATTATTGATGCCTCAAAAACCAAATCTATTGATTATGACGTAATTGAAATCATAAAAAATTTTGAACAAAACGCAAAAAACAAAAATATAACCATTGAAACAATCAATCTTATTGACCGCGTTAACGTATAGGGCATAAAAATGAAAACTTTAACCCAGGAAATGCAAGCTTCAATTACACCGGCGATGGCCATAGATCTGTTGAAACAAGGCAACAAGCGTTTTATCAACAACCTGAAAATCGATCGCAACCTGTTGCGGCAGGCCAATGAAACATCAGATGGGCAACATCCGTTTGCGGTTATCTTAAGCTGTATTGATTCACGCACATCGGCCGAACTAATTTTTGATCAGGGCTTAGGCGATATCTTTAGCATACGCATTGCTGGAAATATTATCAATAAGGATATTTTGGGCAGCATGGAATTTGGCTGTAAGGTTGCCGGTTCAAAATTAATCGTAGTTTTAGGGCATAGTAAATGTGGCGCGGTAAAAGGGGCATGCGATCATGTCGAAATGGGAAACCTAACAGCTTTGTTAAATAAAATACAACCCGCCGTAAATGATGAAAACACAATCACCCAAAACCGCAACTCAAATAACGAAGAATTTGTGGAAAAAGTAGCCACGATCAATGTCAAACGGACTGTCCATGCCATTATGGAAAACAGCCCGATTTTAAAAAACATGATCGACAAGGGAGAAATTGGTATTATCGGCGGCCACCATAATATCGGTAGCGGGGAAGTTGTTTTTTATGACGATACGTTGACCATAAATTAAGCCACATTGAAAAGCCAAAATGACTTTATTCCAAAACTTAACGCGTAGCTATGCAACAAGGCCAGCAAAAAACAGCACATTCCATTAATATTTCAATTGAAACCCTTTAAAATAGGGTCATTCTAAAACATGGTGGTATATAAACAATGAACTACTGGTTAATGAAATCCGAACCTTCTGAATTTGGCATTGACGATCTGCAAAATATGCCTGATCAGACTGAACACTGGGATGGTGTGCGCAATTATCAAGCACGAAACATGATGCGTGACCAGATGAAAACGGGAGACTTGGTCTTTTTCTATCATTCAAATTGCAAAGAACCCGGCATTGTCGGCATCATGGAGGTCGTCAAAGAAGGCTACCCCGACTTTACCGCTTTTGACCCTGACGACAACCATTTCGACCCTAAAAGCGATCCGAAAAATCCGCGCTGGTTCATGGTCGACATTAAATTTGTGCGTAAATTAAAACGCACCATCACCTTAAAAGAACTCAAAGAAAAAACTGAATTGTCTGACTTGGCCCTGGTTCGGCGTGGCAACCGCTTGTCGATTATGCCGGTCTCTGCTGAGCAGTGGGACTTTATTTTGGCATTGGAATAGCCTTTCCATATATAGCATGTTGACATAACCTGGGGCCATGCATGGAGAAGATACAAAAGACTCTATTTCGACAACTTCCTCTCAAAATAGTCTTTAATTTCATCCTGACTTTGCAGAAAGGCATCCAGTTTCTGCTTTAACGCTCTAAAGTTTCGTTGAATTGACATTATATCCTGTTGTTTCAGGGCAATTTCGAGCAATCTCACCGCCTCCTGAAAAACGACAAAGCCACAAAACCTCAGTGAACCATGTAATGTATGTGTCACGGTTTCAGCCGTATCAAAATCTTTCTTCAAAATCGCGAGTTGAATTTGATTGAGTTGGGTCGGGACTTCATCAAATAACTGATTAAAGATAGTCCGGGCCAATTCGTAGTTTTGGTTGGTTTGTTCGCTTAATTGCTCAATAAGCTGACGATAATCAATTGATTTATTTGTCATAAATTGTTTGTCATAAAAAGTTGGCAGACTTCAGAGCAAATGCACATAGCCGTCACGATAGCGACTGGCCATTAATTTTAAACACGATTACTTTGCTTTGCTAGATGGATACGACAGCTATAAGCCGTTGCCGAGAGCGGCAGCAAACCTCATCAAAACGAATATTAATCGCTTATATACTAAGCTTTTAGCGATGAACCCTACCCATTTTCTCCAATTATTTATGTATATTCAAAAACTTACAAGACACCAAGACTTTTGTTATGGTCAGCGTCCTGATTTATACAGGTTTGAGCCGACACAAACTTGACTAGATAAGAACTTTCTAATATTCTATTGAATCAAATGTGTTTTAGTTCAAAATCATAGTATAACTTTAACCACATTGGCGTGAAATCAGACTTAAAACAAAAAGAGGAAAGTGTTATGGCTAAAATTGTTGTCTTAGGCGCAGGCATTGGCGGCGTACCAATGGCGTATGAAATGAAAGAACTGGTAAAAAATAACCATGAGGTTAGTGTCATCTCCGACTCACCGACCTTTCATTTTGTTCCATCAAACCCTTGGATACCCCCCAAATGGCGTAAACCTGAAGATATTAAAATTGAATTAGCGCCCGTTTTCAAGAAAAAGGGCATTCAATTCATTCAACAAGCGGCAACCCGAGTTGATCCTGAAAATAATAAAGTTCATTTAGCCGATGACACCGCTGTAGATTATGATTATTTGATTATTGCGACAGGCCCTCGATTAGCCTTCGATGAAGTCCCCGGCCTCGGCCCTGACGGCTATACTTCATCGGTTTGCCATGTCGACCATGCGGCACTTGCCGCAAAAGACTGGGAAGCTTTCATGGAAGATCCAGGTCCCATCGTTGTCGGCGCAGTGCAAGGCGCATCTTGCTTTGGTCCGGCCTATGAATACATGATGATTCTGGAAACCGAGCTGCGTAAACGCAAAATCCGCGATAAGGTTCCCATGACATTTGTCACCTCAGAACCTTATATTGGCCACCTTGGCCTAGGCGGTGTTGGCGATACCAAAGGCTTGCTGGAAAGCGAATTACGTGACAAATCTATCAAATGGATAACCAATGCCAAAGTCGATAAAATTGAAGATGGCATGATGTATGTCACTGAAGTGGATGACAGCGGCAATGAAAAACAAAAGCATGAAGTACCGTTCAAACACTCGATGATGCTGCCGGCATTTACAGGGATCGATGCGGTTCGCAATACCGGCGTAGAAGGGCTGACAAATCCTCGTGGGTTTATTATTGTCGATGAACACCAGCGCAACCCGACCTTTAAGAATATCTATTCCGTCGGTGTTTGTGTCGCATTGCCACCCGTGGAAAAAACGCCTGTGCCTGTAGGCACGCCAAAAACGGGCTATATGATCGAGTCTATGGTCACAGCAACCGCACATAACATTATGAATGAGCTGGAAGGAAATGAGCCTTCTGAACTCCCCAGCCTGAGCGCCTTATGCCTGGCTGATTTAGGTGATACCGGCGTCGCATTTCTAGCGGTTCCACAGATTCCACCACGAAATACGACCTGGTCAAATCATGGAAAATGGGTACATTTAGCCAAAATTGGCTTTGAAAAATATTTCATGCGAAAAGTCAAAAAAGGCATCAGCGAACCATTTTATGAAAAAATGATGCTTAAATTTATGGGCGTTGTGCGTCTGAAATAGGAGAGAGAACAATGACTATTGATCGTATGGTGATGGCTATTGCCGGCAGTTTTATTTTAATCAGTGTCGGGCTTGCGGTATGGCATTCCTTGAATTGGCTCTGGTTAACCGCCTTTGTAGGCGCAAACCTTCTACAAGCCTCTTTCACTGGATTCTGTCCTATGGCTATCCTGCTCAAGAAGCTGGGTGTTAAACCTGGCTGTGCATTTTAAAAAAATCCGCCTCGCAATAAAAAGGCCGGTTGAACCGGCCTTTTTTTATCAAACGTATAACCTAGACTCACAATGAATCAATAATGTCCTGAGCTATTTTCTTTTGTTGCTCATTGCCTTGCTCCAAAACCTCTTCCGCAATCGACCTGGCCGCATCAATATCCCCCATATCAATGTAGGCCTTAGCCAGATCCAATTTGGTTTCAAACTCATCCATATCTGTCAGATCAGACACCTCCGCATCTGCTAAAGATGGTTTATCGTCTTTAACTTCCAAACTGCTTTCTTCAAAATTAAAGTCAAAATCAAAAGACTCATCATCCTTGCTCTCTTCTGCCGCCGACTTTTGGGTTACAGGCTCTGAAGCAGTATCGAAATCGAAGGTCTCCAAATCTTCATCATCATCTTTAGCCGAGGCTGTTTTATCGATTTCATCAGATAACGTGTCATTATCCAGATTAAAGTCCATTTTCTCTATCGAATCCTGGTCTAAAGCCGTACTTTCATCCGTTTCAGCCGAACCTTTATTATCAGCCACACGATTTAAGTCGCCAATATCAAAGTCCAATGACTCAATCTCATCCTCAACTTTTTCATCAGTTTTGTTTTTCTCGACATCCTTGCTCGTCAAACTATCCAGATTAAAGTCCAGGTCTTCCATCGAGTCCAGATCTAACACCGAACTCTCATCAGTTTCAGCCGAGCCCTTATTATCAGTAGTCGTATCATCTTTGTCAGACGAGCCGAATATATCCAAAGAAATATTGTCGAGTTCTGTTTCATCAATCAGATTATTGGTGTCTAAATCAGCAGGTGAATTATCCTGATTCGCAGCATCTTCATTATTCTGACTTTCTGTCCCCGTTAAATCCGATGCACTGCTTTCCAGCCCCAACTCCTTTTGCATTTCCACCGCTTTTGCCCAAAATTCAGGATCATCTTCTTTTATACCCGATTGCTCCAATTCACTCAGATACTCTGCAAATGCAGCTTTGTTTTCACTGGCATAAAAGATTTCCAACAATTTCAGCTTGCATTCCTTACGATCAGGATGATCTTTTATCGCCTGCCGCATCAACTCTTCCGCTTGCTGATAGCGGCCATAGGCCAAATAGACATCAGCTTCTGCGATGGGATCGACTTCGCTTTGCTCGGCATCGAAAGCGTCAAAATCACTGGGTGTAAACTCACTCAAGAAGGAACTCTCACCGACCGTCCCGACATCATAAGCCTCGTCTTCATGAGACACGATTGAACTCGCTGGCTGACTATTTATTTCTGAGTCAGGCATAACAATCTGACTGGACGCAGCAAACATGCTGTCGGCATCCATTTCTTCTTCCGCCCGGCGCTTCCTGGTCCACAGCCAGGCTAACAAACCTAAAATCAAGACGCTGGCACCACCTACGATGACATAATAAAAGTCGCTGAAAAAACCGTTTTCTTCCGCTTCCTGTGGCTGCGGCATCGAAGGCTTTTTAGGTGGCTGCTTATGTATTGGTTTAATCGCCGGCTTTTTCGTCTCAGCTTTTGGCTTTGCTAACGGTTTGGCTGCAGTTTGAGGCTTAGCGGCAGCCTCAGTTTTAGTTGCTGTTTTAACGTCTGACTGGCGGGCGGTTGGTTGTAAGGTGGCTAATTGTGCATCTTTGACCGCCAACAACTTCTGCATGGCCGTTAATTGTTGCTCAAGTTTTTCAAGCCTCGCCAATAAGGCCTGATTATCAGGCTGAGTTGCCGAACCTTTTCCCTGTTCAGCCGTTGCCTTTGCCGACTCTGCTGCTTTTTCAGTTGGCGCCTGCACGGCGGCAACGTTTGCACGCTCTTCAACAGCCGACTCCACCGGTGCAATCAATTCCAATTGACTGCCCGCTTTTTTGGCTGAAACTTCAGCCACGCTCGTCGCTTTTTGCGCTTTAGCGCGTTTTGTCGATTTATGCTGCCATTCTTGATATTGCTGCCGAAAAATATCAGCGGCCTGTTTTCGGGATAGTTTTAAAATGCTGTTAACATCGGGAATTTTCAGTTTTTTCCCTGCCATCAAGGCATTCACATTTTTCTTGTAAAAAGCCTGCGGATTCACTTCATACAAGGCAACAACCATTTGTTCGATAGAAATATCCTTGCGCGGCCTGAGTCTTGCCGCAATATCCCATAAGGTATCACTGCGCCGAGTGGGGCCGTATTCATTGTTTGCCTGCCGTTCATTTTCAACCCGAATGGCCGCATCAGTCACAGGTTTTTGGACTTGAGTTTGAGTAGATGCCGAAGAAACCGCCGTTTGTGCGACAGGAATGACCGGCTGGGTATAACTGCTTGGTGGATCGACTAAAACGGTGAACTCCCGGTATAAATTACCTTTATCCCAGGTCACTTCAAGCAGAAAATCCAAAAACGGCTCACGTAACGGTTCATTGGAGGTCATTTCAATAACCACCGAACCGTTACGCCGGACTTTTGTTTTGAATTTTATTTTAGTCAGAAAATAATTCCACGGCACCCCAGCGTCATCAAACTTTTCCGGCGCCGCCAAACTGACCCTGATATTGGCGGGATTTTCGTCTTTAGAAACAATCAGCGGAATTTCCGCATTCAGCTTTTGATTCAAGGCTGAATGCAATTTAATGTCTCCAATCCCCAGAGGATACGCACTCATCGGTGCTAGAAGAGAGACAATGGCTAAGGTTTTGTTCAAATTGCGCACGTTGTTCTCCTACCGAATAATCCCGTCACAATGTTTTCCAAAAAGAGTATTTGGAATAAGCTTAGACTAGATATATTTTTTTACCAGTTCTTCGGCAATTTGAACGCTATTTAATGCGGCACCTTTTCTAACGTTATCGCCAACCACCCATAAATCCAATCCCTTGGGATGTGAAATATCTTCACGAATCCTGCCGACAAATACATCATCATGCCCCGAAGACTCGGTCACAGCCGTTGGATAGCCGCCATCTTCACGGCTATCAACAACAGTAACGCCTGGTGCCTTTTGAAGCAGCTCACGCACCGTTTCCACCGCAATTTTTTCGCCGGTTTCAATATGTACCGCTTCAGAATGGCCATAAAATACCGGTACCCGCACGGCAGTCGGGTTAACCTGAATCGAATCATCGCCAAAAATCTTGCGTGTTTCCCAAACCATCTTCATTTCTTCCTTGGTATATCCATTGTCAAGAAAGACATCAATTTGCGGTAACGCATTAAATGCAATCTGCTTGGGATAGACTTCAGGTTGAATCGGCTTTCCATTCAGCAAGGCGGCCGTTTGTTTAACAACCTCCTCAATGCCCGGCTTACCTGATCCGGAAACAGCCTGATATGTACACACATTGATTCTTTCTATGCCCACCGCATCATAAATCGGTTTCAAGGCTACCAGCATCTGAATGGTCGAACAATTCGGATTCGCGATAATGCCGCGATTTTTGTAGTCTGCGACCTTTTCGGGATTGACTTCCGGCACCACCAGCGGAATATCATCGACATAACGAAATTGTGACGTATTATCGACCACGATACACCCCGCCTCTGCCGCTTTGGGTGCATAGTCTGCCGAAATACTGGCACCGGCCGAAAACAAACCGATTTGTGCCTTGGAAAAATCAAATTCCGCCAAATCTTCAACCACAACCGAACCGCCCTTAAAAGGAATCCGTTTCCCCTCTGAACGACTGCTGGCTAACGCATAAACATGACCGACCGGAAAATTACGCTGTTCCAGAATCGACAGCATCGCTTCACCGACCGCCCCTGTTGCGCCGACAACGGCGACATCATAGGTTTTCGACATATCAGACGCCCTCCTTTAACGCATTGATAACCGCATCACCCATTTCCGATGTGCTTACCTTCTTGTTCCCCTCGGCAAAAATATCCGCCGTTCTAACGCCGGCATCGAGGGCCGTATTCACTGCAGCTTCGATACGATCGGCCGCTGTCGCCTCAGCAAAGGTATAACGTAACATCATGGCAACCGATAAAATCGTCGCCAACGGATTGGCTATCCCCTGGCCTGCAATATCCGGCGCCGAGCCGTGAATCGGCTCATACATACCCTTGCCGGCTTCATCTAACGAAGCCGAAGGCAGCATACCGATGGATCCTGTCAGCATGGCCGCGGTATCCGACAAAATATCGCCGAACAAATTCGTCGTCACCATCACATCAAACTGCTTGGGCGCTCTGACCAATTGCATTGACGCATTATCGACATACATATGGCTCAATGCCACATCCGGGTATTGTGCCGCCACCTCAGTCATCACGTCGCGCCATAATTCGGTGCATTCCAGCACATTGGCCTTATCCACCGAGCATAAGCGTTTATTGCGTTTTTGCGCAATCTGAAAGGCTGAATGGGCAATACGGCGAATTTCAGATTCTGAATAGACCAGCGTGTTATAGCCTTGTTTTTCGCCATTTTCCAATGTTCTGACGCCACGCGGCTGACCAAAATAAATACCGCCGGTCAATTCCCGCACAATCATAATATCCAGACCTGAGACAATGTCGGCTTTCAAGCTCGACGCATCAGCCAGTTGCGGATATAAAATTGCCGGCCGCAGATTGGAAAACAATTTCAAGGCAGCGCGAATACCCAGCAATCCACGTTCAGGACGTACCGCATGCGCCAACGGCTCCCACTTTGGGCCGCCAACAGCGCCGAGTAACACCGCATCGGCCGCTTGGCACAAGTCCTGCGTCACCTGTGGCAATGGCGTCCCATATTCATCATAAGCGACGCCACCAATCAAGCCATGCTCAAATTCCAGGCCTAGATTCATGTCCGTATTTAAAAACGTCAGCACCCGCTCTGCTTCGGCAACAATCTCGGGGCCAATCCCGTCGCCGGGTAAAATTGCAATTTTTTTCGTCATCGTTAACCTTTCGTCAAATTGTTTACGCTTATGGCGCCTAACCGTCGCGTTTTATTGAAATAACCACGGCGCCCGTTTGGCTCGCTCCGCCTCATAGGCGCGAATCTTATCGGCTTGCTGCAGTGTCAGCGCAATATCATCAAGCCCGTTCAACAAGCGGAATTTGCGATTTTCATCGATATCAAAATGAATCGTCCGCCCTGTTGGCGTAGTAACCGTTTGTGCCTCGAGATCAATCGCCAGTTGATAGCCCGGCTCCATTTCATTAAACAAACTATCGACCACATCGGCATCCAGCACAATCGGTAACAGCCCATTTTTGAAACAGTTATTATAAAAAATATCGGCAAAACTTGGCGCGATAATGGCGCGAAAACCATAGTCCTCCAGCGCCCACGGCGCATGTTCCCGTGAAGATCCACAGCCAAAATTTTCCCGTGTCAGCAATATCTGCGCATCTTTATACTGCGGTTTGTTTAAGACAAAATCCGGGTTTAATGGTCGCGTACTGCAATCCATCTCCGGCTCACCTCGGTCCAGATAACGCCACTCGTCAAATAAATAAGGACCGAAGCCTGCGCGACGAATCGATTTTAAAAACTGCTTGGGAATAATCGCATCGGTATCAACATTGGCCCGATCCAGCGGGGCCACGATCGCCTTCAATTGCGTGAACGCCTTCATAGCTGTGCTCCTTGCTGTTTGCGAATATCAACAAAATGGCCGTTAACCGCCGCGGCAGCCGCCATCGCCGGACTCACCAGATGCGTCCGACCGCCATAACCTTGCCGACCTTCAAAATTACGATTGGATGTCGAGGCACAGCGTTCGCCGGCTTCCAGACGGTCGGCATTCATCGCCAGACACATTGAGCAGCCCGGGTCACGCCATTCAAAACCGGCCTCAATAAAAATTTTATCCAGCCCTTCTTCCTCGGCTTGTTTTTTGACCAGACCAGAGCCTGGCACCACCAGCGCTTGTTTAATATTAGCCGCTACTTTTTTACCGCTGGCCACCTCGGCCGCCTGACGTAAATCCTCGATCCGGGAATTGGTACAGGAACCGATAAAAACCTTATCCAGGTGAATATCGGTGATGTTCTGGCCCGGCGTTAAGGCCATGTATTCCAACGCGCGCTGCATGCTTTGTTGATTGACACTATCCGTTTCATCAGCAGGATCTGGAACAGATTGATCGACAGCCACCACCATTTCGGGCGAGGTTCCCCACGTTACCTGCGGTTTAATCCCGGCCGCATCCAGAACCACCACCTTATCAAATTGTGCGTCGGCATCCGAATGCAGTTGCTGCCAGGCGTCCACGGCCTTATCCCAAAGTTCACCTTTCGGTGCGAAAGGCCGGTGCTGGTAATAATCAATGGTCGCCTCATCGACGGCAATCAAACCGGTTCGAGCTCCGGCTTCAATCGCCATATTACACACGGTCATACGCCCTTCCATCGACAACTGCCTGATCGCCTCACCGGCAAATTCAATTGCATAACCGGTACCGCCAGCCGTGCCAATTTTGCCGATAATCGCCAGCACAATATCTTTGGCCGTCACACCCGGTGCCACATTGCCATCGACACGAATCAACATATTTTTGGATTTTTTCTGCATCAGGCATTGTGTCGCCAGCGCATGCTCGACTTCAGAGGTACCAATGCCAAAAGCCAATGCCGCAGACGCGCCATGCGTCGAGGTATGTGAATCGCCACAAACAACCGTCATGCCGGGCAAGGTCGCGCCTTGCTCAGGGCCGACCACATGCACAATACCCTGTCTGAGGTCAGCCATGTCAAATTCGGTAATGCCAAATTCGCGACAATTTTTATCCAGCGTTTCCACTTGCAACCGCGATACCGGGTCGGCAATTCCTTTATCGCGATCAGTGGTCGGAACATTATGATCGGCCACCGCCAGATTACGCTCGGTACGCCAGGGTTTTCGGCCAGCCAGCCGAAGGCCTTCAAAAGCCTGGGGTGAGGTCACTTCATGCACCAGCTGCCGGTCAATATAAATCAAAGCGGAGCCATCATCTTCACGACTGACAACATGATCGTCCCATAATTTATCATATAAGGTTTTACCTGCCATTTTGATTATCCGCTTTATTTTGCTTGATCCAGCACGGCAAAAATTTTAGCCGTGATATCTTCAACTGCACCGACGCCAGGTATCGATACAAATTTTGCCGGGTTTTCGGGATTCGCGTAGTAATCGACCAAAGGCTGTGTCTGCTCATGATACACCTTAAGCCGCTTACGCACGGTCTCTTCCTTGTCATCATCACGTTGAATCAAAGGCTCTCCAGTCACATCATCCACCCCGGGCTGTTTCGGCGGGTTGTATTCCACATGATAGGTTCGACCCGACCCTGGATGAACCCGACGCCCCGCCATGCGCTTGATAATTTCTTCATCATCGACATTGATTTCAATCACATAATCAATATCCACACCCATTTTTTTCAAACCTTCCGCCTGGGCAATCGTGCGCGGAAAACCATCCAGCAAAAATCCGTTTTTACAATCATCCTGCGCAATCCGCTCCTTGATCAGCCCTAAAATAATGTCATCAGACACCAATCCGCCTTCATCCATGATTTTTTTAGCTTCCTGACCTAAAGGCGTCCCTTCGCGAACCGCCGCGCGTAACATATCGCCCGTTGAAATTTGTGGAATGCCATATTTTTTAGAAATAAACTGAGCCTGTGTCCCCTTACCGGAACCCGGACTCCCTAACAGGATAATACGCATAAAAACTCCATTATTGTGTTTGCCAGAAGGTGTCAATCACCGCATGCGCCTACCACGCCGTAACGATCATCTGCACCTGAAATAAACCGCTTATTTTAGCGTAATTAGCATTATGTTGCTTTAACTCTTGTCTGTTTACCTTATTTTCTTTATGCTTTATCGATTTAAATCTGCAGGGAGTTATCAATGCGTGTTGAAGAATTAATGACCGCCAAGGTTTTTACTGTCGAGTCCCATGACATGATCGACCGGGTCTTTTTCCTGGTTCATTATGAAAAAGTTCGCCACTTACCGGTTGTCGAAAAAGGTAAACTTGTCGGCATTGTTTCAGATCGAGACCTGTACAAAGCCCTGGGCCCTAAAAGCAACTCGAATGCGATTGAAGGCGGCCCGAAAAGCCATGAACTGCATGTGGCGCCCAAAAAAGTCATGAATATCATGCGCCGTGGTGTCATTACCGTCACCCCGGACACGCCGGCATCGGAAGCGGCCGGCATTATGGCCGATCACAAAATCGGCGCCTTGCCTGTGTTGGATAACGAAAAATTGGTCGGCATCCTGTCGGCCACCGATATTTTGCGTGTATTTTCCAAACTGGAACATGCCAAGGAAGCGCGTGAAAAACGCATCGCCGAAGGTGTCAGCCACACTTAATCCAGTATTACCCACAGCATCGTTTTGACAAATACCAAAGGGCAACACCGCTTCAGCGTGTTGCCCGATTTAAACAGATGTCTCAAAAGGCAATGATTCGCGCAACCCGCCAATGGATTGAATCGTTTATCATTCCACTCAACATCTGCCCGTTCGCCAAACGCGAATTTCAAAATGACCGCATTCGTTATCAATGCCTGGCAGGCCAAAACCTGGACGATCATTTATTCAATCTGATTACTGAATGCGGTTATCTGGATCAACATCCGGAAACGGAAACCTCGCTGCTGATTTACCCCGATGCCTATGCAGCGTTTGATGATTTTCTTGATTTTTTAAGTCTGGCCGAACAGCTCCTGTATCAACAAGGCTTTGAGGGCATCTATCAATTAGCCAGTTTTCATCCCCTGTATTGCTTTGAAGGCAGCGATGACACTGACCCGGCTAATTATACCAACCGCTCGCCCTATCCCATGCTGCATCTCATCCGCGAGGCCAGCATCGAAAAAGCGCTACAACAGTACCCACATGACCCAGCGTCCATTCCAGAAAACAATATTCAGTTACTCAGAAAAATGGGCCTGTCTAAACTTATGGCACTGCTCGCACAGTGCACCGACCACGCTAACCGCAAATCTTAATCATTCCCGCCCTCCGGGCTTGCCCATTGCGCCAGCATGTCATTGACTTCATTGCGATCAAAGTCATCTGGATCAAAGTCATCATTACCCATCCACTCACAGAGACCCTCATGCTCGGGATGTTGAGGGTCATTCCAGGCCTCCCGAAACTCCGCATACCCCCAGATACCGCCAACATCTTCAGGTGGACATGCCTTGCGGCCAGTAACACAGTAAGGCAACTGCTGTTTAGGATCAAAGGGGAGAATTTTTTCCAGTGTAATGGTATGACGCCAACCATCGCCAAAATCATACTCATATTGAATCTTGTCTTTTTCATGTTTCAACACAGAGCTCAGGCGGACGCTCTGCTCCGGTTTTACATCAAAATCAAAATCCGGCTCCGGAACACCATAAAATTCACCATTGATAATAAATTGATGCATATGGCAATCGTACCAGCCCATGCTGATCTGAATCACATCGTGTAAATCCGCCAGCGTATAGGAATTGGGCACCAGTACTCGACGCCAGATGGGAGGCCTGGCACCATCCAGAGAAATTTTTAATTGATAGATTGAGCGTAATGCTGTGATATTCATGCTTCACCTGCGATAGCCATTTGCGCGATCAGCACTGACCCCGTCCGAATATTGCTGCGATAATCGACATCATTAGCGATGGCAACAATGTGCTTAAAGATCTCTTTTAAATTACCGGCGATGGTAATTTCTTCGACCGGGAACAAAATCTCGCCGTTTTCCACCCAGAAGCCAGAGGCACCACGGGAATAATCGCCGGTTACCATATTCACGCCTTGTCCCATCAATTCCGTGACCAGTAATCCGGTTCCCATTTCCCGCAACAAGCCGGCATACCCCAAATCTCCCGGCTCAATGATTAAATTATGCACACCACCCGCATTGCCCGTGGTTTTAAGCCCCAATTTGCGTGCCGAATAACTGCTGAGCACATAGGATCTGACGATACCCTCTGTAACCAGATCATGCGCACGGGTCGCAACACCTTCGGCATCATAGCTGGCGCTGCCTAACGCCGCCGGCAACAGGGGTTGTTCATGAATGCGGACAAATTCCGGTAATATTTGCTGGTCCAGGCTATCGAGTAAAAACGTGCTTTTACGATACAGGTTACCGCCGCTCAGCGCGCCAACCAATGAACCGAACAAACTGCTCGCCACTTCTGCTGAGAACAGTACCGGACATTGACGTGAACCAAGCGGGCGAGCGCCCAGGCGTTTAACCGTACGCTCGGCAGCTTTCTGACCAACCTGTACGGGTGATTCCAGATCATCGGCGTTGCGCGATAGCGTGTACCAATAATCGCGTTGCATCTTTTCACCTTGCCCAGCCAGTACCGAACAACTTAGGGAATGGCGAGTACTCGGATAGCCATGCAAAAAACCCAAGGAATTACCAAATACCCGAATGCTTTGATGGCTGTTTAGGTTGGCACCATCTGAATTACTGATCGCAGGGTCAAATTCGCGTGCTGCATTTTCGCATTGCATGGCGTATTCGATCGCCTGTTCGGCACTCAATCCCCAAGGGTGATTCAATTCCAGATCAGGAAATTCTTTTGCCAATAACCCGGCTTCCGGTAATCCCGCATACGGGTCTTCGCTGGTATGACGGGCAATACTGCAGGCCGCGCTGACCGTTTCGCGCAAAGATTCGGGCGATAAATCATTACTGCTGGCACTGCCTTTACGCTGGCCAAAATAAACGGTGACGCCCAAGCCCTGATCGCAATGATATTCAACCGTTTCGACCTCGCCCAAGCGTGCGGACACCGATAATCCATCATCGACGCTCAAGCCTGCTTCCGCAGCCGTTGCGCCTTGCTTTTTGGCTTCGTTCAGCAAGTCCTGAACACTATTTTTTAACGTTTCGATCTGTTCTTGTGTTTGCACGGTTTTATTTGACTTTATAGAGTGATGCTCAGGCAAGCTGTGTCCCGCCTACGGTTAAACTATCAATTTTCAGCGTCGGCTGGCCAACTCCGACCGGAACGCTCTGCCCCTCTTTGCCACATGTGCCAACCCCGGAATCCAGTTCAAGATCAGAGCCTACCATAGACACCCGGGTTAACACATCCGGGCCATTACCGATCAAGGTTGCGCCTTTCACAGGCCGGGTAATCCTGCCGTTCTCAATCAAATAGGCTTCGCTGGCGGAAAACACAAACTTACCTGAGGTAATATCGACCTGTCCGCCGCCAAAATTACGTGCATACAGACCGTTTTTGACTGAAGCAATGATGTCATCAGGCTGATGCGGCCCCGGCAACATATAGGTATTCGTCATCCGTGGCAGCGGCAAATGCGCATAGGATTCGCGGCGCCCATTACCGGTCGATGCCACCCCCATCAGTCGCGCATTCAGTTTATCTTGCATATAGCCTTTTAAAATACCTTTTTCAATCAACACGGTATTTTCAGAGGCGACGCCTTCATCATCGATGTTTAATGACCCCCGCCGACCCGCCAGTGTGCCGTCATCGACCACGGTGCACAAATCCGAGGCAACCTTCTCACCGATCCGGCCGCTGAAGGCCGATGTCCCTTTCCGGTTGAAATCGCCTTCCAGACCATGACCGATAGCCTCATGCAACAGGATACCGGGCCAACCGGGGCCAAGCACGACAGTCATCGTACCTGCCGGCGCCTCAACGGCTTCAAGGCTGACCTGCGCCTGGCGCACCGCCTCCCGGGCAAAGGCCATCGCCTGATCCTGCTGCATAAAATAGCTGTAATCACTACGACCACCACCGCCCATGCTTCCTGATTCGCGGCGTCCATCCTGCGCCATAATCACGGTCACATTAAATCGCACCAGAGGCCGGATATCGGCCTTCAACGAACCATCCTGGCTGGCAATCAAGATGTTTTCATAGACACCCACCAGACTGATCATGACTTCTTCTATACGCGGGTCGAGCTGACGTGTTTCCTGTTCGATAGTTTTCAAAAAGGCGACTTTTTCATCATCCGCCATCGACGCTAATGGATTGACCGGCGCATACAGGCTGGTACTGTCGTTTTTAGCCAGCACTTTGATTTGTCGGCTTTGTCCCTGACGAATAATAGCCTTAACATTCGCCGCCGCTTCCAGCAAAATCGGCAATTCCAACCGGTCACTATAGGCGAAACCGGTTTTTTCGCCGGCCACAACCCGTATGCCCGCGCCCGTTTCGATGCTGTGACTGCCCTGCTTAATAATGCCGTCTTCCAGCTGCCAGGATTCAAAATGCGTACTCTGGAAATAAATATCCGCCAGATCCGCTGGCACACTAAGCAAGTGATTCATCACCTGTTCAATATCCTGATGTTGCAACCCTTGGGGGTGCAACAAAGATTGAGAAACCTGCTCCAATACACTCATTGTTCCTTTTCCTCCGGATTGACGATCGCCTTGACCGCCTGATAAATCGTTTGCACCAGTTTTTTCGAGCCATCTGCCAGCTCTTCATCCTCATCATCCGTTTCGGCCTGTTTGAGCAAGCGAACATGGACTTCTGTTTCTGTGCCGTTCCAGCTTAACTTAACTTCATATTCCGCTTCGCCATATTCATCTTCAAAGCCAAGAAAATGAACATTGCCAAAATATTCGCCGCTATCTTCGGTGGCATCGTACTTGACTCGATACACCCAGTCTTCACGGTTTTTGTCGATGATTTTAATTTGTTTATCATTTAAGGCTTGCCCCACCAGTTCCCAGCTTCTATCCAATAATTTTTCGATCATGATGACCGGCGGTGACTGGCTATCATCAAGCGAAACAAAGGATTTCTGTTCCGGTTTTTTCTCGACAACAGACGATGACCTGGAAACAGGCATGTCCTGTACATCCATAACCGGCGGGATTTCCAGTTCGGAAGTATCACGATAAGGCGACTCTGCCGTACATCCCCCGGTTACGCCGGCGATCATAAAACAGATCAGTACTTTATTCATTGGCAATAAAATAGCGTCGATGCTGTAAAACCGGAAAGGACTGTCGCATTTTTTCGAGCTTTTCCAGGTCAATATCGGCACGCACAAAACCAGCACCGGTTTTATAACAAGCCAGAATAGTTCCCCATGGGTCAACGATCATACTGTGACCAAACGTTTTCCGGCCATTGACATGAAATCCGCCTTGGTTGGAAGCAATCACATAACATTGATTTTCAATCGCCCTGGCGCGCAATAATACTTCCCAGTGCGCCGCACCTGTTTCGGCCGTAAAGGCGGCAGGAACGGCCAGAATCTCCGCGCCCTCAATCGCCGCTGTTCTGAAAAATTCGGGAAAACGCAAATCATAACATACGGCAATACCCAGTTTGCCATAGGGCGTGTTCACCATGCCGATATGATTACCAGCTTCAATAGAGTCCGATTCCTTATAAATTTCATCCGTCCCAGGGACATTGACATCAAATAAATGAATCTTGTCATAACGAGCCACTTGCTCACCCTGATCGTTATAGACCAGACACGCCGCGCGGACTTTAGCCTCGGCATTGGCAACCAAAGGAATCGTTCCGCCCACCAGCCAGATGCCATGTTTTTTGGCGGTATTGGACAAAAATTCCTGAATCGGCCCTTCGCCCTCGACTTCCCTGACCTTGACTTTATCCAGCTCATGCTCGCCCATAATGGCAAAATTTTCGGGTAGAACGATGAGCTTTGCCCCAGCATCGGCCGCTTCGGTAATCAATTTCCCGGCACTCAATAAATTGGCGCTCACATTGGGGCTCGATGCCATTTGTATGGCGGCACATATTGTCATTTTTTATCTCTTGTTTAGCAGTTTATTGGGGTGAAACGGTCAGATTTTGCCAGAGTTTTCGGATAACCCCATCATTTTGATATAACGGCGTCACTTTGGCATCCGACCATTTTCCCATGACTTTATATTCAGAACCGAAGAAATACCCTTCTTTATAATCCTCGTCGATAGCCCGTGTTAAGGCTGAGGCAATACCGCTGATAATTGTACCAGCAATAGGGACGGCAGCAGAACTTTTAGGCACAACCCAAACATGGGCATTAATCGTCTTTTGTGCAAGATTGAGCAACCCTGCAACTTTGATGCGCGCCGCAATCGCATCGATCAACAAGTTCTGCGTTCGAGCTATCCCGTCAGTCAGCTCAAAACGACCGCTGATTTGGTTATAAGCCAGTCCTTTTTGATAAATGTCGGTAAAATCCAGACTGAAGCGCTTCACCCATTGTTGAATGGCGATGAGCCCAAGCAAACGTCCTACGCCAGGCTCGATGCTGTCAATACGCCCGCCGTGCAATTTAAATTCCACATCGCCTTCAAGTTTTGAAGGCTCGACCTGATAGGGAGCCCCCACCCAATCCAATGAGAAATCAAAGCTGGCGGAAGTATCACGTAAGTCATTGGCAACCCCCAATCGATCCAAAAACAGTGAGAAATCCTGACTATGTAATTTACCTGTCAATTCGGTTTTAGGCCCTATGGGTGTATTATGCCAATGCCCGGTCATATCCACTACGCCATACTTTCCCACCAAGTTGACTTTCTTAAAGACAATCGCCTCATCTTGACGTGCCGTTTCAATCAGCAAGATACCCTGGTCACGCCCATTCAAAATCAGTTTTTTGGCGTAAATATCAAACAAGGGTATTGACCCGGGATCGGCATCAGTCGCGCCAGTCCCGTCAGAAGAAGACGACAACAACGCATCCAAATTCAGCTCATCCAGTTGTAAAGTGATTTTATCAATGCCTTGCCGAGCAGAAATCAGTAATTCGCCGCGTGCAATCTGACAATCGAGTTCTCCTTGCCAAAACTGTTTACCGGGATTTAATTGCAATTTAAGCGGCCCCAACTGCTGTTTTTTCCACCACAGCTGATCAATCGCCAGATTGATACGGCGCACATCCGTCGTGTTATTTTTACTTTTTAACACTGCCGTCAACGCAGCCAACCATTGTTCAACATGCAGCTGCTGCAGGCGCATATCGGCATATATTCCCGATTCTGCCAAAAAACGTGGTTTGCCTCTGCCAATCAAAACATGTGCCATTTTTAAGCGAGAGGCTTCGCCTTCCAGGACTAACGCGGCTTTGAGTAAATCGGCATAATTCAGATAAATCTTTTTGTTCTGATTTTTTTTCAGCTTGATATTAAGTGTCAGCTTTTTTTCAGCCTGCCGCGTTTTGCCCAATTGCGCAGGTAAAGGTAACGCAACCCCTTGCAGATTGCTATAAACATCAATGTTTATCGGCGAAGTGGCCTGATCTGGCACGGTTACAATCGTTTTATAATCAAACACGCCCAAGATGTCCTTGTTTTTCAGGGCGGGGAATAATTGATACAGGACATCTGTCTTCATTTTTCCCCGACTACGAATCCTTACCGCCTTTGCATCAGAAGAAATATTGGCTTGCAAGGGTAACTGCGCCAACGTGCCTTTTACCTGATCACTGAACAAGCCCTGTTCGGTAAACGTCAGGGTGCCGTGAATGTTTTTAATGGGTATCGCCAGCGGTTTAAGCCACAAGGTAGCATGATGAAGCGGAAAATGGCCTGTCACATGGACGTTCTTTGCCGTTTCAAGCAAGGGTATGTCCAAATCAAACGCCACCTGGGTCTTGCCGTCAACCTGTAATGTGCCAATGATATTATCGATTGTGCGATGCAAAGGCGTTTGTTGTAAATAATGCAGAAAATCATCCACTTTTCCATCCACCCTGGCCTTGACTTGCACGCGTTCACCCTTTTCCAGATCGGGCAACACAATCTGTATGGCGTGGCTATTCAGTTTCTTTGAATGCGCGTGATCGATATCGATTTGTAATGCATCAGCCAGAAAATGTACGCGTGCATCCAGCTGGTTCAAACGCGGCCAATCGGGAGAATATTGCAATGCACCATCATTCAGATCAAACAAGACTTCAAACTTACCCTGTCCGTGTTGAAATGGAAACTGATCCAAAGCCCCTTGCAAGCGCATCCGTCCATTGTTGATCACACCGGAAATGGCAGCATTATCCAACCACTGCACCAGTTCCTTATTCATGATGCCGGTTGGCAGGTAGCGACTGATATTTTGTATTCGTCGATAACTGTCAAAGCCAAGCTGCATATCCATTTCGATGGCGTGTTGCGCTTTTTTAGGCACGCGCAGACTCAAGGCCGTCACCGCCTCCAGTTCCTTCGTTTTCAGGCGTAATTGCTGACTGTGTAGAAACCAGCTCGCATCACTCTGCTTCCAGGATAACCCGCCCTGAATTTGCTCGAATGGCAAGCTATCTCTGAATATGCTCGGAAAAGTGGCTCGACTCACCATGCTATCCAGGTTAAGCACACCTTCGTCGTTATTGCCCCGAATTGTGCCAGAAAGCCCTGAAAACGAAAACTGGTCTGGTGACGAATTCAAACTCAAGTGCTCAAATTGACCGGATAAGGCATAAAGATTATTGGTGTCATCGACATAAAAGGTTGTATTTTGCAATAAACCTGTCGCTCGCCATGTCGTCAGCGGATAAGCTCTGTGCCAATCTGCCGGCATAAACGGTGTAAAAAACTGGAGTGAAGCCAAATCCAGCGTACTGATGACACCCGCGACAAACTTCTCCCGGCAGACGACACTAAAACGCATGGCTGGAATGATTTTATCGGCCTTTTGCAACTGCAAATCCACAACATCCAGCCGTCCACCATGCGGTTGTCGCTGCCAGGAAAACAGCGCCGATACCTTGTCAAAATCCTGTTCGGCCTGTCCCTGTTTCAATTTAAGTTCACCGCCTGTCCATTGTCCTGCCAAGCTATGTATCTGCCTATTTTGCCAGCGCAGCCAGATTTTAAAATCAGCTGCCTCGCTGGTCAGTGCAGCATCCGCTATGATCGATTGTGACAAAGCCTTGGGTAAAGCAACGTTTTTGCCTTCGATATAAACATCGCCGATCGGCACATTAGCCGCAAAAAGATCGCCGTGCACACGCGCAGACAGGCGTAAAGATCCGCGATAAGGGGGGGGTAATAAAGCCATGGCGTGAATATCGTAGTCGCGTCGGCTGCCATCGCTTTTTAACAAAAAATCAACATCCTTGAAAAATTGCGGCGGTTGATGCTGATCTTGCCAAATAACCTGCGTGTCGAGAATTTCATAGTGCCGAAAGCTGAGCATCCAGACCGGAATCGCTTCATCAATGACAGCCAGCCCTTTAATCGAAATATCCCCTTGTTCATCGCGCATGACAGTCACTCGGGTACCTACCAGGGTAATCCAGGTTGACGCCAATAAATCCCGACTTTGCATGAATTGGAAAACATTAATCCCGACTCTGATCTGCTTAAGTCGCAGCGCAGGCTGGCCACTTTCATCCTCGGACAATACCGAAATATTGCGTAAAATAATCTCGGGATTAATGCCTTGTACACCGCCTCGGAGTGAACCTATTTTGACCTTTACGCCACCAATTTCGGCAATTTTTTGCTCCAATTCGACTTTATAGCGCTCAACGGCCAATAACCCCAGACGTATGCCAATAGAGCCCACAGCCAGTATCAGTAATGACCAGAAAATCAAATGCCGGGTCGCCCGGGTGATATGATGAATCACAACGCAAACAGGTCGTCAGAATAATTTAAATCGACAATGAACAACGGCTAAAGCAGAACAACATCGTATTGTTCCTGGTTATATTCCGTTTCGGCGCGAAATTTTATCGAAATCCCCAAAAACACCTCCAGTTCAGCCAACATGTCCGCTTCTTCATCTAACAACATTTCGACCACTTCATTTGAAGCCAGAACCAGAATTTTCTTGACCTTGTACTGTCGGACTTCACGAATAATCTCGCGAAAAATCTCCAGACAAATGGTTTCCGCTGTTTTCAATACGCCCCGCCCGGAACAGGCCGGACAGGTTTCGCATAAGATATGTTCCAGGCTTTCCCGGGTACGTTTGCGTGTCATCTCGACCAGGCCCAGAACCGAAACTTCCGTAATTTTGGTTTTGGCATGATCTTTATCAAGATGGCGCTGCAACGCATCCAGCACCTGTTTTTTATGCTCCTCGCTTTTCATATCGATAAAATCGATAATAATAATTCCACCCAGATTGCGCAATCTAAGTTGTCGGCTGATGGTCTGCGCCGCTTCCAGGTTGGTCTTATAAATCGTTTCTTCCAGATTACGACCGCCGACATAACCGCCGGTATTGACATCGATCGTGGTCATCGCTTCGGTTTGATCGAACACCAGATGCCCTCCTGATTTCAGTTGCACGCGGCGCTCCAGTGCCTTGGCGATCTCATCTTCGATATTGTAAATATCAAACAATGGCCGTTCACCCGAATAATGCTCAATCACCGGCACAACTTCTGGCACAAACACTTCAGAAAATTCAATCAGTTTATGATAGGTTTCTCTCGAATCGACGCGCACCTTTTCAAGGCCTTCCTTATACAAATCGCGCAAGGTGCGGATACTGAGCGGCAAGTCTTCATGAATCAGGGTTTTACCCGATGCCTTGTGCGCTTTTTCCTGTATCGCTTCCCACAATTTGAGCAAGAATGTCATGTCAGAGATCAAAACCGTCTCTTCCACACATTCAGCGGCGGTTCGGGCAATAAAGCCGCCGCTGTCATTTTTTTGTTGATAGGCCTCGATACAGGCTCTGAGTCGCGCCCGCTCCGTTTCACATTCTATACGTTGCGATACCCCACAGGTTTTCGCATAAGGCATATAAACCTGATAGCGCGATGGAATGGAAATCTCGGTGGTCAGCCGGGCGCCCTTGCTGCCTAACGGGTCTTTGGTAACCTGCACCAAAATTGTCTGTCCTTCTCGCAGATAATGCTCAATGTTATCCGAACCCCGGGCTTCCAGTTCCTTGGTGCTGAAATCGGATAAATGAAGAAAAGCCGCCTTAGCCAGGCCAATATCGACAAAAGCAGCCTGCATACCGGGTAAAACCCGGCAAACAGTGCCTTTATAGATATTACCAACCAGTCCTTTTTGCAGCATCCGTTCGATGATCAGCTCTTGCAACACACCGTTTTCAACCACAGCCACACGCGTTTCCGGGGGCGTCACATTGATTAAAATTTCTTCACTCATTGGATAATTTTGATTCCCTGTTGCTGTAAAAGCGCGGCGGTTTCAAATAATGGCAGCCCCATCACGCCACTGTAGCTTCCTGATAGCGACTGAATAAATACACTCCCTAGCCCCTGAATTGCATAGGCGCCAGCCTTGTCAACCGGCTCTCCGCTGTGCCAATAGGCGCGGACTTCAGCCTTTGTCAGGGGCTTAAAACACACATCGGTCACACTTAACACTTCGTAATGTTGACATCGATTCCGTAATGACACCGCTGTATAAACCTGATGCGTCCGCCCCGACAATGCCATCAACATTGCTTCAGCATCTGCCGCATCTTTCGGTTTGCCCATGATCGCCCCATTCAGCACCACGCTGGTATCAGCCGCTAACACCGGAAGCGTGGACTTGAATTGTTTTACACAGCAGGCTGACTTTTCAGCGGCAATACGTTGACCATAAACATCCGGCGGCTCATCTGGCAAAGCTGTTTCATCAATATCGACCGCATGCACACGGTATGTGACGCCGATCTGGTTCAATAATTCCCGCCGCCTGGGAGAACCTGAGGCTAATATGATTTGCTCTGTCATCAACGATGATAGGGATGTGATTTAAGAATGCTCCAGGCGCGGTAAATCTGTTCTGCCACAATCACACGCACCAGGGGGTGAGGAAACGTCAAAGGTGACAGACTCCAGGATTCCCGCGCCTGCTCTCGAACCTGATCGGACAAGCCTTCCGGGCCACCAATCATCAATACAAGCTGCTGACTATTTTGCTGCCAGCGCTGCATGGCCTTCGCCAATTGCTCGGTACTCCAGGGTTTTCCAGGAATGTCTAATGTCACCACATAGGCACCCTGAGGCACAGCCTGCAACATACGCTGACCTTCATCCCGAACAATCCGCGCCGTATCGCTGTTTTTGCCCCGTTTGCCTGGATTGATCTCTTTCAATATCAAACGATATTCATGGGGTAAGCGTTTCGCGTATTCCTGATAACCTTGTTCGACCCAGGCGGGCATTTTGTTGCCAACGGCAATCATGTTTATTTGCATAAATGGCAGAATACACACAAGAGCGACCGGTTGCAATGCACAGTTTCTGGCTTGTAAAAAAATAAATTTATGTTATACCTTAAATGGATACATTATCTTTTTAACTCCAGACTCCAGACATGCATCATGATGGAAATTCAGTCCAGCCTGCTCGGCAAACAACAAATCGACCCCGATTCAATCATTCAGTTCCCCGATGGACTGCCCGGCTTTGAAGATCAAAAACGCTTCAAGCTGTTTCATCAAGAGGATAACAAGGCATTATTCTGGCTGCAGTCGATTGATGATGCCGATTTAACCTTCGCCGTTACGACGCCTGATACGTTCAACATCAACTACAATTTCTCATTAAGTGAAAAAGAAGCCGCGCACCTGCAGTTTGACGAGAACTCAGACATTCTACTGCTGATTTTGCTGCATACCGATGAAGAAAACAGCACGAATAGCAAACCGACGGTCAAAGGCTCGATTAAGGCGCCACTGATTATCAACGCCGACAAACGGATTGGTTTTCAAAAAGTATTTATCGACATGGAACAGAGCATTATCCTGGCTGATGAAGCCCGAAACGAAATCAATATGAGCGAAACCGTGACGACTTGATGCCGCTTAGGTCAAGCGGCCTGAACGGGAACGGTATGACTGGAGCGCGTTATATTGTTTTTTTCGTCAAAATACACCAAAGTTGGCTTAAACGCATCCAGTTCGCGCTCATCTATTTGCGCAAAGGTACAGATAATGAGCAAATCACCCGGACAGGCCTTTCGCGCTGCGGCACCATTGACGGAAAAAATACCGGAACCCGCTTCAGCCCGAATAGCATAGGTGGTAAAACGCTCACCATTGTTGATATTGTATATCTGAATTTGCTCATATTCCCTGATACCGGCAAAATCCAGAATATCGCCATCTATCGCACAAGACCCTTCATAGCCTAATTCGGCATGGGTTACCGTCGCCCGATGGAGTTTTGCTTTGAGCATAGATATCTGCATTCTCTTGAAACTTTAGTCTTGGGAACAGCTTATTTTACCCGAATTAGGCATGGGAATAAAATAAATTGGGCGCCAAGCCTCAATTTTTGACCATTTCCGTATCGATAATCGCCAATTTTTCGGCATCCGGGCTTTTCTGAATCCAGACTTGTGTCGGGTAGGCAAACTCCAGGTTGTTTTTCTTTAAAATTTCATCCAGTTTGAACAAAATATCTTCTTTCACCGCCAGCCATTCCGCCCAGTTGACCGAACGGGAAAAACAATAAATCAAAATATCGATGGAAAAGTCGTTAAATCGGTCTAAAAATACCAGTTGTGTCGTTTTTATGCCTTGTGAATCTTCCTGTGAAGAAAGTTTAAAATGCCGACGTTCGACGATATTTTTTTGCTTCGGGTTGGCGATTCCGGGGTGTTCCCGCAACAGATTTCGGATATCCTCCAAAGCCTGGCGAATATCATTCATATCGCTTTCATAGGTGACGCCGATATACATTTTAATGCGTCGCCCGACGGCCCGCCGATTCCAGTTTTTGACACTGGAAACAGAGACCTGCGCATTTGGAATCGTGATCAACGCATTATCAAACGTCCTGATCGTAGTACTGCGCAGCCCGATCTCTACGACAGTGCCTTCCACCTCGCCAATCTTAACCCAATCGCCCATGCTGTAGATATTGTCTAACAAGATGGTAATACCCCCAAAGAAGTTGGATAGCGTATCTTTTGCCGCCAATGCAAAAGCCAGACCACCCAGCCCCAAGGTTGAAACAATAGCCGTGACATTGATACCAAAATAACTCAAACAGATAGCGAGTACGGTGACCAGAATCAGACCTTTTATGATCTGAATCCCCAGATTGAACAACTCTTTGCGGAGAGCCTTATTGGTTCGACGGATACGACTGATATGCACCAGAATGATGCTGTCGAGAATTTTGAATAACAGCCAAACGATAAGCAGACAATAAATGACAAAGGTGATTTTTTCGATAACCGGTCTGAAGTCGGTGCGATAAAAAAATGCATTAGTCGCCAGATCAATCCCAAAAAACACTAACAACGCGCGGGCAGGCTTGCGGACTTCGTGATAAATCAAGGTCTGGTTTTCTGCGCCTTCATCAATGATATATTTTTCAATACACCAACTGGTACATTTAAAGACAACCGGGTAAGAAAAATAAACCAACAAGATAATGGCGATAGAAACCCCGACACCACCCGCATCGATATTCAATGCTGCTAACTTCCGATTGACCAGCTTAGCCCAATCAAATTGATTGATATAACTGATCACAGAAAACAAGGATAAATTCTGAAACCAGTGGGTCGTCACAATCTGCCGTGGATTACTGATGACGTAATCCAGAATATCTTGATAAACGCCGTTGACCGCTTCAAATTCAGCCAGTTTTGACAGCACCTCGGCGGCGACTTTACTGTCAGGCTGCTGCAAATGTTCAGGTAACTTTAATGTTTTATTCTTTGCCCGGCTTTTTTCCAATAATTTTTGTGAATAGGAAACCAGCTCGGCTATGTCGGCATAACTCGTTGCCGCATTGTTTACATAGCGTAGATATTGACCGATGGCCTGCCGTGTATTCGCCGCTTCCAGTTCAGCCTTATCGCGCAACACAGCCAGTTTATTGCCGAGTTTTTGATTGACCGCAATCCTGGATTTAAGAAAATTACGACGTTTTTCGCTAATCCCTTTCGGCAAAACCAAATGAGCAGATTGTTTGACCTGCTTCATTAAAGTCGCCAGTAATTCTGATTGTCGCTCTAATGTCTGATCAATACGCGCCTCATCTTTTTCCTGATCAAGCTGCATTCTGTTTTGTTCAAGCTGGGCAACAATATCGGCTATTTGCGATGCGGCAAACAGCGGCCCCGCAAAAAAAATACAGCATAGCAGTAATCCTGTTCCAGCTATTTTTTTTAACATCGACGACCTGTTTTTGTATGGTTTTCGGAAAACCGCGAGCAGCGTACATTATCAATGAGCCTGGGCTTCCCTAGCCAGGCCGCCACCAAAATAACCAAATCTTGATCTTCAGGTAGCGCCGGCTCCAATGTCTCCGCATGACATAACGCCAGATAATCCAGCTTGAAGCCAGCCTGTTGCAATTGCGTTTTTTGGGTCTGAATAAGGGATTCCGTATCCGCTCCCTGTCTTTGTATGGCATCCCGCAGATGACACAAGGCTTGATATAAACGCGGCGCAACCGCACGCTGCACCGGCGTCAGATAGCTATTGCGTGAACTCATCGCCAGTCCGTCCGGCTCTCTGACAATCGGTGCCCCGACGATCGAAACCGGGATATTCAAATCCCGAACCATCTGCCGGATAACCGCCAACTGTTGATAATCCTTTTCACCAAAAACCGCAGTATCGGGCTGAATCAAGTTAAAAAGCTTCGCCACAATGGTCGCCACGCCATCAAAATGCCCAGGGCGACTGGCGCCACACCAACGCTCTGCAAGCCCTGCCACGTGAAGATTGACCTGTTGTTCGCCTGGATACATCTCCGTCACTGAAGGTATAAAAGCCAGCGCGACACCACTTTTCTCAAGCTTTGCAATATCCTCGGCCTCAGTCCGCGGATAGCTTGCAAAATCTTCCCCTTGCCCGAATTGAGTGGGATTGACAAAAATACTGACCACAACACGCTCGGCCTGCTGCTGCGCGGTTGTGACCAGTTGCAGATGACCGGCATGCAAATTGCCCATAGTCGGCACCAGGCTTATGCGATCGCCCGCCTGACGCCAGCTTGTCAAAACCTGTCTTAACTCAGAAATCGTTCGAACAATTTTCATCAATAGCAATGCTCTGGCGCAGGATAGGTTTGCTTTTTAACCGCCTGTCGATATGTTTTAACTGCCGCTAAAACACTTTCAGAGCCGGTCATAAAATCCTTAAAAAATTTAGGCTTACGTCCTGAATCAATATTTAAAATATCGTACAGCACGAGCACCTGACCATCACAAGCCGGGCCTGCACCGATGCCAATGACGGGAATTTCAAGCTGTCGGCTGATGGTTTGCGCCAATGTCGCCGGAACACATTCCAGAACCAATAAACTCGCCCCCGCCTTTTCAATAGCCAGCGCATCCTGAATCATTTGTTCGGCCCGGTCAGGTACCGTTCCCTGAACCTTATAACGCCCTAATTGGTTAATCGATTGCGGCAACAAACCTAAATGCCCACAAACCGGTATGCCCTGAGCCACCAGGCAACGGATGATATCCACATGCGCGCCTTCCAGTTTCACCATCTGCGCGCCACCTTGCTGCATTAAACGCGCCGCACTCTGTAACGCCTGCTCCACCGTGCTGTAGCTCATAAAAGGCATGTCACTGATGACAAAAGCACGGCGACGCCTGCGCGTGACACAACGGCTATGATAGACCATGTCATCCAGCGTTACTGGAACGGTACTGCTATTGCCCTGAATCACCATGCCTAATGAGTCGCCCACTAAAATAATGTCAATCCCGGCTTCATCCAACAGCGCACTAAAACTTGCATCATACGCCGTCAAACAGGCGATTTTTTCCCCTTGCCGCTTCATTTCAGCTAAATGATTAACCGTCAACAGTTGGCGTTCAGAATTCGTCTTATAGGGATTCATGCGGGCAACCTGGAAAGTCCATTTAACGGACAGGCAGTCAGTAATTGCGACAATGTGCCCTGCCCCGGAATCACTAGATCAGGCCCGGCAATTTCTGCCAAGGGATAGAGCACAAATGCACGCTCGGCAATGCCGACATGCGGAATAATCAAATCAGGCTGCTCGATCTGTTGGTCGCCATAGCATAAAATATCCAGATCCAGTGTCCTTTCACCCCAGCGCCGGGCCCGCACCCGCCCATGCCTGTTTTCTATGCGCTGCAAAGCCTGTAACAGCGCCATTGGCGACAAGTCTGTGCTGATTTTCATCACGGCATTGATATAATCAGGCTGGTCTTGCGGCCCCATCGGCGCACTGCGATAAAGGGAAGAAAATGCACCTTCAGCGACCTGCGGCAATGCCGCAATTTCTTTTCGGGCTGACGTTATCTGTGCCTCAGGTTGCTCAAGATTGCTCCCCAGACCGATATACGCCTCTATTTCAGCGGCTGTCTTCATTGCTCAGTCTTTTTCTTGTTATCCGTACGGAAATGGTTGCGCCTTCTGCGGCGTCCTTTTCCGGTTTTTTTGGCCGGCTGCGTCATTCGTCGCTGCTCGACTTCATCGGCAAATTGAAATGTCGTCCACCAGTCGACCAAATCCTGCTCTGCGCCGCCCGTTTCGGCGCGTAACACTAAAAAGTCATAGGCTGCCCTGAAGCGCGGATGTGCCAATAAGCGATAAGGCCGGCTGCCCGTGCGTCGATTAAAGCGCGACTGTAAAAACCAGACATCACGCATGGATTGAGTAAATCTTTTCGGTATAGCGATAATTTTAACCTGTTCGCTCAAGACCTCATTCACGGCCTGCTGCCAGGCGTTGATTTCACTCTCCCCCTGCGCTAACTTTTCTTTCAGCCGATCCTGTAAAGGTTCCCACAAGAATGCCGACAATAAAAAATACGGCGTCACCGACTTGCCGCTGGCAATCCGATCATCCGAGTTTTCCAATGCTTTAGCGACAAACAAACGTGGAAATTCACTCTCTTGCTTTGTCAGGCTCTGCTCTGTCGCCGGAAACAAAATTTTGAACACGCCATAATGACGCAACATTTCAAAGGTCTGCACGCCATAGCCCGATAAAAATAATTTCAATACCTCATCAAACAAACGCGCGGCCGGAATGGCCTCCAATAAATAAGCCAGTCTATGAATGGGTTTTTCAGTTTCAGGTGAGATTTTAAAACCGAGTTTAGCGGCAAACCGAATGGCACGTAACATCCTGACGGGATCTTCACGATAGCGAACATCCGGGTCGCCAATCAATTTCAGGACGGTCTCGGCATGATCCTGCATGCCGCCGGTATAATCAACGATAGAAAAGTCGCGAATATTGTAATACAAGGCATTGACCGTAAAATCACGTCGCCAGACATCCTCTTCAATCGTGCCAAATACGTTATCCCGCAACAAGCGACCATCTTCATGCACACGTAGCAGGTCATCCTGTTCACTTTCATCACCCCTGAAGGTGGCGACTTCGATAATCTCACGACCAAAATAAACATGCGCCAGGCGGAACCGGCGGCCAATCAAACGACAATTTCTAAATGTCGCCTTAACCTGCTCCGGCCGTGCATTGGTCACAACATCGAAGTCTTTAGGTTCACGCCCTAATAGCAAATCCCTGACACAACCACCAACCAGATAGGCATCAAAACCGGCTTTCTTCAGCCGATATAATACTTTCAGCGCATTGTCACTGATCTGCGCCCGAGAAACATTATGTTCTGACCGCGCATAAATCTGTGGCGCATGCTGTCGACTATCCGTCTCATTTGCAGAAGAGATGAATTGTTTGAAAAATTTTAAAATAGTATGTTCCTTTTTTTTATTCTCGCCCACTGTACTTGTGTCATTCTCAATTAGATTAGACTATTCTATTATACCTTGCCCAGCCACGCTTTCTTTTACATTTCCCTTTTTTATATAGTAAAATCATTTGAGTTTACTCAAGCGCGGGTCTGTTATTTTACAATATTTGAGGCTGCGCGCTAAAACCCCCCTGATCCCGCAGTCATGCGGCAAACTCAGGGCGATATCATTCATTCAGATTAGCCGGGGATAATATATGTTAAAAAAAATCATCGATGGTTTCATCGACCATCCACTATTAGCCAGTCTTTTTGTGGTCGATCTCGCTATATTGCTATTACACAAGCCCCCTTTCATCTTCGCCTTGATCATGCAAGGCGGCCTGGTTGCAATAAGCATGTATCTGGGACAAAAACTGGCGCCATTTAAAAAAGATTAAGTGAGATTCACGGCTAAAAAACCCGGCCCGGTTTCACCCAAATCACGACTTAAGCCGGGTTTTTTTCGCCGCTTGGCGGCTATGTTTTATGACGCTGTTTTATTACTGGCCATTCTTTTTTTAGCAACAGCAATCGCGCTCCCTTTTAATGGCGGCAACGCCTTTACTGCCGACCAATACCTTTATCACGCCTGGCTGCTTCTGGTCAGTTTTCTCTTTTATACCTGGTTCTGGACACATGGCGGTCAGACCTTGGGGCTGAAAAGCTGGAAAATGGTAGTATTAACTGAATCGCATCAGCCTGTCCATTGGCGACAGGCCAGTCTCCGTTTTTTCAGTGCACTACTTTCCTGGGCCTGCCTGGGATTGGGTTTTTTATGGATTTTAATTGACCTTGAAAAACAAGCCTGGCATGACAAGCTCTCTGGAACGCAGCTCTATTTGATTGAAGACCAAAAATAAGCCGGGCAATATTTGAATAGTGCCCGGCTTAAACAAACGGTCATCCAGCGTTTCCGATATCAACGTGCGACTTGTTTACATTCGACCCTAACATTGACCGCCTGACAACGGTATTTGCCGGTATAATCGCCACCGCATTCATCACATTCAATTTTACCTTCATCAATAACCTTATCCATCGTCCAGCCATAACCCAGGTCTTCACAAAGCAAATTGGCGTATTTCTTAAAGCGGCTATAGCCTTTAAATGAATCCGGCTTCTTTTCAACCTTTTTAATAGCCACTTCTTTATCTTTACAGCCCGGGCTTGGCTTCAAGTCACCGGTCACTTCCTTGTAATTCCACTCGTCCACGGCCAATGCGTAACTCAAACCGGAAAAACTCATCAGCAGGCTTAAAACAATTAATTTTTTGTTCATTCTATTCACCCTTCATTCACCTTTACGTTATTATTATGCTGAATAATCACTCTATCATTTTAGCCCTTACAAAAAAAGTGTTTATTCATCGCTCATTTCAATACGGGTAACATTTAAGTTATCATAAACTTTACCGCAACAACACAAGGTACACCATCATGAAAAAAACAATAAAACACCTGACCACTTTACTCGCCTTCGCCGCACTCTCTACCACGGCCAATGCTGAAGTTAAACTGGAAGATAATTCTAAAATTGTCGGAAAATGGCATGTTTATGCGGCCGCACCCGCACTGCATAAAGAAAAACGCGCACAAGACTCTATGTGGGAATTCAAACCTAACAACACAATGACCGTCGAAGGTAAAGACGTTGTCAGCGGCCGTACAGGAATGATGAACATCAAACTTAAATACTCCATTGAAGATGGGAAGATAAAAAGACAGACGGCACCTGGACGTCAAAAATACGAAACCTGTTCTGTTTACGAACTTAACGGTAATGAAATGACACTGAAATGCACTTATCTGTATTATTTTATGAAGAAGCAATAATTCAGATCGTCTTATCCCATAAGGTAACTCGCAATAAAAAGCCCGGACAATCCCGGGTTTTTTTATGTGATAGTCATGTTCTCTCAGGCAAAAAAAAGGCCCGCAAAGCGGGCCTTTTCCTCAATTTCGTTCTAATCCGTTGAATTACAACTGGATAGAAGAAGTAGAGCTAGAAACTTTTTGTTTTGAACCATCTGGATTATCCATACAACCTGTCAGACCGACAATCATTAAAGTCATAGCTAAAAGAGATAATACTTTTTTCATAACATCCTCCAAAAAGGTTTTTATACTTATTTAATGTTTAATGTACTATTGGTTAAGCACGGGTATTTTATATCACGACCGATGTTTCGAATCAATACCCTTCCTTACAAAATATTGATATTTTTTGGCAAAACAATATCAACCTCTCTACCCCGCCATTGAACCGTGCCAATCTCCCGCCAATGACCAGAAAAGTTTTGTTTCAACAAACCTTTACGCCAAGTCACAGGTGAGGAGATTTTTTTCATTTTGATATGAAAAACCGTCTTGTCCAAATCAAGACCGCACTTAATGCCCCAAAACGCCGTCACTTTCATGATAAATTTCTTCAATCGCAGGTTGTCAATATTAGGGGTTACCGCAATATTGGCCCACATCGAATGTACGCGCCCCCAGTTTGGCGCCAGAATTCGGCCATGTTCATCAACAAACGGCAACCAATGCTCCTCCGTATCACCGTCCTGTTGATAGCTAATCGCAATAATATGGTCATAGCCGGCAAAATGGTCATGCAAATACAAGGCATGCGGCGTAATCCCTAAAAACGTCTGCGACAACATTATCAAATTATTGCTAATGCCGGACAACAGACGGGTCACCGGCGATTGCTGCAAATCGACATGAAACCGATACAGCAGGCCATAATGGATTGTTGTGTTCAATTGCAGCAAAAAAATCAATATCAATACTTTAGACAAGCGATTGATAACATACCGGGCTTGTTTTGAATCTGAACAGGCAAACCATCGATCATAAAGTGTTGGAGCCGGCTTGGACGCGGCTATTTCACAGCCTTCCCCGCAATCGACCCGAAGCCGGTTATCCGCAATACCGCGATAAATCATAGTGGCAAGCGCGTGAATACCCGGTGCCAACAGCAGCCAACCCAAAGGCGCGGTATAGCGCATAGCGATTAGAATACGGGCATAGCTATCAACCCCGGCATACAGATTTCCCTGGTTATCCAAGGCATACAGGTCTTTTAGCAGCTGTGCTTCCTCAATCGCTTTCAATTCAGGATAACGCCTGGCCCAGCTTTGCGCGCCCTTAAAGTCAACGCAGGAAAACACATCGAAATGATTTAAAATCAAAACAGTGCGATTACATAACGGACAGCGCTCATCATAAAACACCGTCAATCGCGGCTTTTTTGCCGTCAGCCACGCTGATAACGCCCGATACCAGGAAAATGGCGCAACCAGCACATAGCAAATCAACATCCCCAGACCAAAAGGATAAATATTGAACGTCAGCGTAATCCCTAAATGCAAACCGACACCTATAAAAAAATAAAGGGGTCGTAGAAGGCGATAATGCACCAGAAAAACAAAGGTGAACTGAAACATTATAATGATGTAACCTATCAGTTTTTGCAGCCATTCCTGATCCAGCAGCCATTGCATATCCAGAGCGGACACATAATATGGCATAGACGATGGCAGCCAGGCGCCTAAACCGTTACGCCAATGCTCGGCAAACATCTTATGCACGACCGAATCGAAATATAAAAAGCCCAGACAAATCGTAACCGGCAACACATAAGCCAAACGTGAAACAGTCTCCTGCGGATAATTTGAATAATGTTTGAACGGGGTCGCCAATTTTTTACGCAATTGATCCAGCGAAAAGGCCTTGTCGATCGGCATAAAAATCAGAAAAAAATTAACACCAATCATGAATATATCAAATCCGCCGTCAAAATCACGCTGCATCGGCGTAAAATGAACAAACACAATCCAAAACAGATAATTGGCAATAATCATCGGCTGACAGCGATAGCCCACTACCACACAGGCCGCGACAACAGCCCAAAGGCATAGAAAAAACGGGATCATCGGAAATTCGACATCCAGATAGGGTATGGGGTCGAAAATGAGATGATTGAAATAGAGCAAAAACAAAACCTCTTGCAAGGTCACCAGGCCAAACAACAGCCTGAACAAGCCCACACCACTCGCCGGAGCCGGTTGAAAATAAAGCTGTGAGATTTTAGAACGGAGAAATTGATACATTCTTTTAAGCGCTCAGAAAAAATGCACAAATTATAAGGGAATTAGCACCGAATGCGCTATTTGTCCGTTCACCGTTCCGCAATACCTACGCAAACCTAGCTATTACTAGCTAAATTTGTTGCTTGC
>CAJXMF010000011.1 GCA_913056195.1 uncultured Methylococcaceae bacterium
AGCCTGATAAATCAACAGCCTATGCCCACAGAAGAATTTACGCTGAGTAGTTACCGCATTTTTTAAAATATGATTTTTTATGATCTGGAATGAAATAACAGATTCGATGGTGTCGAATGATTATAGTCAATAGAGTTGTATTTTTCCTTTTACTTTTGTGGATTGGATACGAGTTTGCTACTTTTCCGGTTGCCAGAGCTGCATTGTTTGGCAGTTTTATCATATACATTTTCCTGTTGTGGCGATTTTCTTCGGCTTGGTTGATCGTTTTACCGGCAATTTTGCCCGTGCTTGATTTAACGCCCTGGAGCGGGCGTTTGCTAATCACCGAGTTTGATTTGTTTATTGCCGCAACATTGGCTGTAGGTTTGTTTTTTAACAGGTTTTCTTTTCAGTTTTGGCACTCATTGAGTAAGCCTGCTAAATGGCTGTTTGTCAGTTTTGTTGTTAGTCAGTTATTGAGCTTAATGCTTGGATTTATAAATCTTCAGTCACCACTGCAGCCTGCTTTTTTTGTATATCACTCACAGATGAATAGCTTTCGTGTGGCTAAAGGGTTTTTGGAAGCATTATTGTTATTACCGATGTTGTCTTTTGAAAAGAAGCATAATAAACCCATTGGACGATATTTCAGCATAGGCATGATAACAGCGCTCAGCCTTTGTATTATCTCAATTACTTGGGAAAGATTGTTTTTTCCAGGGTTGTTGGATTTTAAATCTAACTATCGTGTATCTGGCATGTTTTCAGGCATGTTATTAGGTGGGGCTTTATTAGATGGTTTTTTGGCGCTGGCTTTTCCTTTTTTTATCACCTGTTTTTTGATTTTTCGTAACCGTTGGCTTCAGTTTTTAGGTGTGTTGTTGTTTGCCGGTGGAATTTATTGTTATTTGGTGACCTTTACCAGAACGACCTACTTGGCATTATTAGTTATATTCATCATATTGTATATAGGGACGCAAAAAATAAAGTTTACTGCAGCTAAAAGTATTGTGCTAAGAATGAGTATGCTTCTGATTGTGGCTTTTTTGGTGATACCTGTTATAGGTGGTGATTACATTCAAAAACGATTTTCGACGACGATCGATGATTTTAAGCATCGTTTACAACACTGGAATACGGCTATTCACTTAATGGATACAGGCGGCAGTTATCTTTGGGGGATGGGAACAGGGACATTTCCGAAAACATATTTTGAAAATAGCGATGCTGCGGTAAATATGTCAGGTTTCAGATTATATCATTCTGGAAACTCGGTTTTTCTTCATTTTGATCCAAGTGATCGGCGAGGTGATTTATATATACATCAGCGCTTCCATGTTAATGAAATAGGTCAGTATGAATTAAGAATTAAGCTTAGAAGCTGGTCGGATAGACGAGAGAAGCTACTTGTTGAGTTGTGCGAACGTAATATTATGCCATTAGAGCATGAATGTAATTGGCGTGAATTCCCCGTAAATAAGTCTGATAAAGGGCGATGGGTTACAGTGAGTAAAAGATTCGATTCTAGTATTTACCATAGCCTCATTAGCGCCTTTAAACCGCTTGAAATCAGTATAATGAATCGAGGGCTAAAAGGAGCACTGGATATTGGTAAAGTAGAAATCTACTCGCCATCTGGGCAACAAGTAATAAAGAACCCTGATTTTAGTAATCGTTTTGATTATTGGGTTTTTTCTAATGGTAACCATTTAGCCTGGCATATAAAAAATATTTGGGTGTCGGTTTTTTTTGAGGGTGGCATCATTGAATTGATTTTACTGAGTTTTCTCTTGGCTAGTTTACTCCGCAGTTCTTATGCGGGAATAAAAACTTCCGGAAATCCATTTTATTTGGTTATTTTATCATCGATATCCGCGTTTATTATTGTCGGGTTGTTCGGCAGTGTATTTGATGATCCTCGTGTGAGTTGGTTGTTTTTTACGATTACCAGTATGGTGATCGTGAAACCTGAAAATCCACCGGTTGAAAATAATCAGGTGCCTTGGTCGCGTTTGCTGATGGGGTTTTTAATTATCCTTATATTATTGGTGGTTGTTGGTTTTTTACAGCTCATGCACACCTACAATCTTAGTGCTACCCAACTTGTTGTGGAGGCAGAAAAACGGTTAGGCGTGAATCTGGTAGTCATCAGGAAATTGCTGGAACCTAAGGCTAAATTTGTTGAGCAGGTTTTAGATGGTCATATCAACGCAGGGCATCCCCGTATTCTATTTGGTGATTTACAGAGTAATACGGAGCAGGGAATCATCAATTTAATAAGACAGCGGGTTAAAGAGCAGTCAGTACATAATAGTCAGTATCTGTCTGTTTGCGGTCATAATGACTTATTGTTTTCAGTCGTTTGTTGGCTTTCACATCCAAATGATCGCGTGTTAAACACTATAAAACAACGCTTGGTTTCGTTTTCATTAAATCGGCCATCTGCTGACACCACATACAGTAATGCTTGGCAGTTGGCTTTGGCTTATGATTTGATGTTTTATGCGTTGCCAGACAAGGAAAAAATATCTGTTGAAAAAAAATTGGTACAGGCATTAAAAGACACTCTATTAATATTAGATGAAGATTCTGCATCACTATGGCATGGACGTTCTACGCATGCGGCTATTGCGTGGCTTTGTGCTGTGGTATTGCCAAATAGAGTTGATGGTGTCAAGGCGTTACAACGCAGAGCCCAAGGGCATTTTTTGACTGCAATTGACGGGCTCGGCTTCACAACGATATGGCCTGGGGGATATAACTATTGGATTCAGGCTAGAGCATTTCAGTTTGCTTTGGCATCTTCTGCTTATTTAAACGGTTTACGTGAAGCCGGTAATGCAGAGAAAATAAAACAGGTTATGAGTCAGATAGGCTATTGGACGATTTATGCAACCAGGCCGGATAACAGAATTGAGGGGTTTGGAGATGAAGGATCCAGAGTTGATTTAAAAGATGAAACGCGCAGGGTAATAGATTTAATTGTTCAAATGACGCGGGATCCTGTTTTAGCAGGCTATTCTGAATATCTGGCTAAATTGCATGGTCTGGAAAGTTATTATCGGGGGTATCGCTGGGGATTCCTACTTTTTAACGATCCAACTGTCTGGTCAGTGGGTGATGGTACGATGGAATCTTTGGGGAAGTATCTACCAGTTGCCCGATTATTTGGGGCAAAAACAACCAATTATGCCTATTTTCGCTCTGGGTGGGGGAAAGAGGACACATTCATCAGTTTTAAAGCTGGTCATACTTTCTCTCATCATGGTCATTACGATGCGGGGCATTTTACAATTTTTAAAGATGCACCTTTAGTGGTCAACAGCAGTACCTATGGTGGTTTTTTTACACCTAATCGATTGAATTATTCCATCAGAACAATCGCTAAAAATAGCTTGATTATTCAAAGACCGAATGAAATAGTCAGGCCCAATCGGTTTTTTAATAAAAACGTTGCTGATGGTGGGCAGCGACTCACGATGCCAACAGGCAGTGCTGTTTTGAGTGTAGGCGATTGGTTTAATAGCTATCAGCAAGGTCAGCATTATGAAGGTGCTGAATTAAATAATTTTAGCAGTAAGGGCAGTGAATATGCCTATATATCAGTTAATTTAGCTCCAGCTTACAATAATACTCAATATGATGATAATGGAGAGGGTGGGAAAGTCAGTGAAGCTGTTCGTCAGCTTTTGTATTTACCTAAGGAAGATATTCTGGTTGTATTTGATCAGGTGACATCAACCCACAAAGAATTTTTAAAGAAGTGGTTATTACATACAGTCAACCAACCTCGGGTTGAAGGATTGACTGTATTAAAAGGGACGCTGGACAATGGGATCTCGGAAAGCCGAAGTAATTCAGTCCATATTCAGAATGGGAAAGGTAGACTCCGGCTTGATATTTTGTATCCTGATAAGCCGATAGTTCGTTTATTAGGCGGTAAGGATTATCAGTATTATGTTGAAGTTGATGGAGATGATACCGTTTTAAACGGTATTAATTTCAATCAGGGATCATCCCATCAACCTTGGTTTGATGATGCGAAGTGGCGGATTGAAATACAGCCTGAAACATTGAGCAAAGCTGACAAGTTCCTGATGGCTATGTCGCTTTCAGAAAAATTTAGTCAACGACGTCCACGAATAAAGAAACTAGATTTTTTGCAAAAGAATATCGTAGGGCTGGTTACGGAGCAGACAATCGTTGTTTTTCTTCCGGCGTATGGTAAGGGAAAATTAACATTCAGCGTGATGAAACCCAAAACAAAGCTAATAGTAGCCGGGGTGTCTTTGTTTAAAAAAGTTGATGTTGTTCAGGAAGGAACAAAAGTTCGAACCATGACAGCAGAGAATGGTGTTGCCTATAGTACATTTGATTTTCCTCTTCAGGGTGAAATAGAACTTCGATGGTGAGATGTTTGGGTTTTATTATGGGCGGCTGTCAATGCCCGTTTGGAATCAAGAAAGTCGTTTCTTTTTCTAACAATTGATTTAAACTACAGACCAGAGGTTTTGACGTATAAATGATGTCGGATAAAAAACGGCTGACACTATCATGAAAATCGTCCATCATCATCTAACATCGGCGCTCAACCCTCGCTAATTTCTCTTTATATGTTCATTATCTATAGCTTTAGGCAGTCCAAATTATTACAAAACCGGAATGTGTGGAATGTCGATAGGATTTTTCTGGAATTAGGCTATAGTTATCTATAAATGACATGTGACTAAAAAACCAAGTCCTATGATAGGTCGTGGACGGTTTATCGTAAAAGGCAAGCGTATATGAGTTGGGGTTATGTACGTATAAATGTAACTACTCAGCGTGTTTGGGGCTGAAGGCATAGGCTATTGATTTATAAGGACGCGTAAATACGTCCCTGTAAACTCTGCTGCAACGTCCTGTTGCAGAAGCCTGATAAATTAACAGCCTATGCCCACAGAAGAATTTACGCTGAGTAGTTACGTATAAATTTACATAACTTATTGACTTTTATAGATATAAAAATTCTAGGATGGGCGGGGGGAGCTGGAATTCATCCTGTAATTCTTAAGTAGAAGATCAATAATGAAAAACATATTTTTTTTAATAGGCTTGATGGTATTCGTTCCTATCGTAACTGCGGGGGATCTTTCTCAAGCCGTCCAGCGTGTAAAGCCCAGTATTGTAGCAGTTGGAACATTTATGCCCCGGCGTGCACCGCGAGCTGTGTTTCGTGGGACCGGTTTTGTGGTCGCAGATGGCACAATTATCGCTACGAATGCCCATGTGGTGCCTGAAAACTTAGATACTGAAAATCTGGAAAAAATTGCAGTTTTTATCAAACATGATAATCAGGATCGAATGTTTTTTGCAACACTTCTGGAGCGGGATAATGCGCATGATGTGGCATTGTTAAAAATTGAAAAGGGACGATTGCCGGCATTACAGCTTGATGTTCAGTCTAAGGTTAAGGAAGGCGAAAACTATGCTTTTACCGGTTATCCTATTGGCATGGTCTTAGGGTTGTATCCTGCGACCCACGCAGGCATCGTTTCGGCGATTACACCGGTTGCGGTTCCGATGATTAAGTCCAGGCAGCTTGATGCTGATATTGTTAAAAGGTTAAGGCATTCTTTTTTTGTGTATCAGATGGATGCAATTGCGTATCCCGGCAATAGTGGTAGCCCTGTGTATCAGCCACAGACAGGGCGTGTGGTGGGAATTATTAATAGTGTATTTGTTAAAGAAAGTAGAGAGAAAATTTTATCACGCCCGAGCGGAATCAGTTATGCCATTCCGATAAAGTATTTGCATAATCTTTTACTTACAACGACAAAATCTCGATAAAACTGATGATAAGAATTTTTAGACATTATATTTCAAAGGCTTACTTAGGCTTATTCGTTGCTGAATTCCTGGTCTTTTTTAGCGCAATGCGGTATGGACATGAACTGCGCTTTTTGGGCGCCGAGTCCTGGTACAGTGATAAATATATGTTATTAGCCAGTATTATCTTCGCTGTGGTATTATCGCTCTCCAATATCGGGATAGGTCTTTATCGGCGCAGTCTGAGCTGGCAGGATTATAAGCTGTTATCACGGTTAGCGGTGAGCTTTACCGTTGCAACCCTTATGCTGGTTATCATTTATTATGCCTTTCCTGAATTTAAAATAGCCCGCGGGGTATTGCTGTATGCCTTGTTATTGGCTTTTGCCGGTATGCTGGTCATCAGGTTTGTTTTTTACAAGTTTGTAAAATCAAGTCGGTTGCGGAAAAATATTTTAGTGATTGGTGCCGGCAAAAAAGCACGCAAATTAATGGCCAGTAATGAGCGGTATTTACATAAAAGCTATGATGTCTTGGCCTGCCTGGCTTTAGATGAAAATGTTATTCCGCCTGAAAATATTCGAGTGATTTCGGATGCTGATCAGCTGTTAGCGACGGCTTTAGAATATGATATTGATGAGATTGTCGTAGCGGTTGATGATCGGCGTAGTCATTTGCCTATGGATGAATTATTAGATTGCAAAGTGTATGGTATTGATGTGGTTGATTTAGTCACATTTTATGAACGCGAGCAGGCGATGATTGATTTGGAAAATATTTTTCCGAGTTGGTTTGTTTTTTCCGATGGCTTTGCCGGCGGCGATTTTCGTGCGTTAGAAAAAAGAATGGTCGATATTTTAGCGAGTTTGCTATTGCTTGCAGTGAGCTGGCCTTTTATGCTGCTGGTCAGTCTGGCTATTATGCTGGAAAGTGGGTTTAAAGGCCCAATTCTTTATCGACAGACGCGTGTGGGTGAGCTGGATAAAGACTTTGAGGTATTAAAATTTCGCAGTATGCGAACGGATGCCGAGATGCATGGTGCGCAAATGGCAAAACAGGATGATGATCGAGTAACCCGGGTAGGTCGGGTCATTCGAAAATTCAGATTGGATGAATTGCCTCAAATCTGGAATGTGTTGCGGGGCAATATGAGTTTTGTCGGTCCTCGGCCTGAGCGGCCTCATTTTGTCGCACAATTTGCAGAGACGATACCCTATTATCGGAAAAGGCACCGGGTAAAGCCCGGTATTACGGGCTGGGCTCAGCTATGTTACCCTTATGGCGAAAACGAATATGATGCAATTCAGAAATTGCAATATGATCTTTATTACGTCAAAAATTATAGTTTATTTCTGGATTTGACCATTATTATTCATACGGTTGAAGTAATCTTGTGGGGAAAAGGGGCAAGATGACTTGTTTTTGGGTGAATATTCAGAAATCCTCTCAATATCTCCTTCGCCCTTCGGGAGAAGGCTGGGATGAGGGTGTCAAACAACTGGGAATCTGGATGTTTACGTTTTTGTTATTTAGAGTTTATGACGTAATCAGTAAGACACTTATCGATAGATGTAACAGGAAATGTACATGTCAAAATTTAGGTTTGGAATAATCCCTTTAGTGCTTTTTTTTATCACAGCATGTGATTTTTTGAGTTCAGAAAATACTGACTATCTCAAACAAGGGGTTAAGCATTTTGAGCAGGGCGATTATAAGGCCGCAACAATTGAACTTAAAAATGCTATTCAAAAGAACCCAGAAGTTGCTGATGCCTATTATTATTTAGCGCTGGTTGAGGAGAAAACGCGCAAATTTAAAGCGATGCAATTAAATTTGCAGAAGGTCATTGAGCTCAATCCGACACATAATGATGCGCGCGTTAAACTGGCTAAGATTTATTTGTTGTTAGGCGAAAATGATAAAGCTGCAGAGCAAATTGAAGATATTCTTAAACGGCAGCCTGAAAACACGTCAGCATTAACGGTAAAAGCGCAGATTCTTAATCGGCAGAAAAAGAACAACGAGGCGCTAGCGTTATTGGATCAAGTCTTAAACAAGAAGCCTGATTCTATCGATGCCTTGAGTATGAAGGCAGTTATTTATATTCAGCAGGATGATCTGGAAAAAGCCTTGAACTATGTCGATGAGGGCCTGAAGATAGATGATAAAAATATTCCTTTATATCTATTGAAAACAAGAATACATAATAAACAGAAAAATAAAACAGCTGTTATTCAGGATTATTTAAAGCTTGCAGCGCTCCAGCCCGATAATGCCGCCATAAAATTTGCATTGGCTCGGGCTTATTTTGATCAAGGCGAACAAGATAAAGCGGAAAAAGTTTTAAAAGATGTTATTAAGAAACAACCTGAAAATTTTAAAGCCAGGTTAGTGTTATTGGAATTTTTGTCGGAATCAGGTAAACGGGGCATTGATGAGCAATTAGAAAACTTTAAAGAATCGGCATCAGCTAATGAAAAAATAATGTTAGCAAAATGGGCGCTAAGTAAGAATAAATCTGAATGGGCTGAACAGACCTTTAAACAAATTGCGTCTTCAAATGAGAATGATGTTAAAAGCCGGGAAGATGCCTACTATCAATTGGCATTATTAAAATTTAAGCGTCAGGACTTGACAGGGGTAGAGCAAGATGCCAAGAAAATCCTTGCGTTAAATCCAAATAATACAGATGCCAAGGTTTTAAAGGCTGCTGTTCTGATAGCTCAAGAAAAAGAAGATGAGGCTGAGAAGTTACTGGATAATATCCTATGGGAACAGCCTGACAATGATAAAGCCATGGTTTTATTGGGAAGGATATTTCTAAAGCGTGGTGAAAGAGATAAAGCGATGCAAAAGTTTCAACAGGCGTTGAAATTTAATCCGGCAAATTTACAAGCATTAATGCCTGTTATTCAACAGGAAGTTTCTAAACAACATTTAGATTATGCGAGAGAATTGGTACAAAGAGCGATTGTTAAAACAGGTCCCCGGTTATCGCTGCTACAGCTATTAGTCAAGTTTGATTTGGCTGAAAAAAAGTGGGAGTCGGCAGACAAAATCATAAAAATTATCGATCAACAGAAAAATGGACAGTTATTGGCGCAATTTTTACACGCTAAAAGGCTGCAGGCAGAAGGATTGTATAAACCGGCGATTCAAGCTTATCAGGAAATTCTCGAACGCTATCCCTGGCAAAATAATTCACTACAAGCGATGTATCAATGCTATGAAGAAATGCAGGAAAGCCATCAGATGGTGCGTTTCTTGAACAAATTTATAGAAAAAAATCCAAACCAGATTAATGCCGCTTTATTACACGCGCGAATTTTGGCAAAGGAGGGCAAGTTTGAAAAAGCGGTTTCTGGTTTGAAGCGGCTACTCAATAATCGGCAGCTTCCAGTAATATATCATGCGTTAGCCTTGCTGTATCAGCAAAAAGGTGATTCAAACGAGGGGTTGATGATTCAAAAAGGTTTGGAACTGGATCCTAACGATATAGGTTTATTAATGGCTAAAGCATCCTATTTGGAACGACAGAATGATCTAAATGAGGCCGCTGCGATTTACCGGAAAATTCTCTCTATTAATCCAGGAATCGATGTTGTCAGGAATAACTTGGCCTCGCTACTGTTGGAAATAGGCGGACAAGAAAATATTGAAGAGTCGGCTGTCTTGACAAAAAACTATAAAGAATCTGAGCAGCCTTATTTTTTGGATACTTATGGTTGGGCGCAGTTTAAAACCGGTAACATATCGGAAGCACGAAAAGTGTTGGAAAAAGTCGTGTTGATGGCACCAGATATCCCTGTTTTTAGGTATCATTTGGCAAAGGTCTATCTACAACAAGGTGATCGAACAAAAGCGACAGGAGAATTGAGGGAAGCGCTGGCGTTGTCCAATAAACATTTGTTTGTAGAGAAAAAAGATGCTCAAAACTTACTGGGTGAAATAAGCAGGCATTAAATAGGCAGTTAACCCAAGCTCGCCAACAACATAAATAATTTTTATAGCACTATAATGGAAAGGCACGGGTTAAGCGAATAATAGCGAACTGGATTGTGGTTAAAAAGATTCAATAGGTGAAATGTAAATGTATAAATTTTTCATGGTTAATGAGATGAAAATAATCGTTCTTTTTATGACATTGTTAGGACTTACAGCTTGTAGTTATCCTCCGCTCGAAGACGTGGAAATGCCCGAAGATTATACCTATATCATTGGGCCAGGCGATAGTATGGAAATTTTTGTCTGGGGTAATCCCGATATTTCTCGCGGTGTGGTTGTCAGGCCTGATGGGAAAATCACGACACCTTTAGTCAATGACTTAATGGCGAGTGGTAAAACACCTTATGAATTAGCTAGAGATGTTGAAAAAGAGCTTTCAAAATATGTTAGAGATCCGCAGGTCGTTATTATGGTGACTGGATTTAAAGGAATTTATCCGCAACAGATTCGCGTTATTGGTCAAATTAGTGGCGGTGGCGGTAGCAGTAGCAGTAGTAGTAGTAGTAGTAGTAGTAGTAGTAGTAGTAGCTTTGGTGGCGGCGGTAGTTATGGTGGAGGTGGCTTTAATCGCTCTTCTGCCCGCTCGTTTCCTTATAGTAAAGAAATGAGTTTGCTTGATTTATTGATTCAACTGGGCGGGATTGGTCAATATGCTGATGGTAATCGCGCCAGTATTATTCGAGTCGTCGATGGCAAACAGCAACATTTCTCGGTCAGAATCGATGATTTATTGGAAGATGGTGATATGTCGGCAAATGTCAAAATGATGCCGGGTGATATTCTGATCGTTCCTGAAGCATTTTTCTAATTTTTGTTGGCGGTATAACAATATGCAAGATCAATTTGCCGAAATTATAGCTTATGCGAAAGGGATTGTTCGTTATAAATGGGTGGTTATTATCTGTGCCTGGGTTGTTTCTATTGCAGGCTGGGCGTATGTTTATAAAATGCCTGATCAATATGAATCCATGGCCAAAGTTCATGTTGATACACGAACGATGCTGAGGCCTTTATTGAGAGGACTCGCACTGCAAACGGATGTCAGGGGGCTGGTGGCGGTTATGAAAAAATTAATGTTTACTCAGCAGAATATGTTGAAGGTCGCCGAACTTGCCGGGATGGAGGGTGATTATGATACCGATAAAGGTCGATATGCGATTGCATCGAAGCTAAAATCAGGGTTGCACATTTCTGGTGGACGCGGGGAAATTTTTTCTATTACATATCATGCGGAAAACCCGGTCATGGCTCAGAAAGTGGTCCAGGCGGTATTGACTGTTTTTTCTGAGCAGGCTCAGCAGTCTACGCTAAATGATGTTGATTCGGCGCAACGTTTTATTGAAGATCAAATCCGCGAGTATGAACAAAGACTGCGTAATGCTGAAAAAGCCAGGGAAAATTTTAAGCGAGCAAATATTGGTATGTTGCCGGGGCAGGGAGAAAGCCTGGTCAATAAAATGCAAACCTTGAAAGCAGAGCTTGAAAAGCAAAAGCTAATGTTGGTGGAGTTATCTTCAAGAAGAAAGGTTTTGCAAGAACAATTAGACGAAGCTTTAGAATCGGATGACGAGTGGGGCTTGACGGGGCTTTCTGATGATGCCAGTGAAGAGGAAAGTCGGATAGCGGCACTTGAGCAACGAAAGGAGGAGTTGCTGTTTAATTACACGGAAAAGCATCCTCTTGTTGTTGCTATTGATGCCAGAATTAAACAGCTCAGGGAGAAAATTTCTGAGGAAGCCGCTGATGCCGATGATGCGCCCGATTTAACCGCAATGTCTAACCCTTTTGTTCAATCTATAAAGGCATCAATTAACCAAGTCGATGCGGAACGTGCATCTATCAAAGCCAGAATTAAAAATTATGAACAAGAGTTGGAAGCAGCTGATGAACAGTTCAATACGCGGTTGGCGATTGAAACAGAAATGCAAAACTTGAATCGGGACTATTCTACAATCAGAGCTAATTATTTGAAATTGGTAGAACGCAAGGAGCAAGCGTCTATGTCAGAAAAAGTTGACGACCAGGCTTCGGCCTTAAAGTTCAAAATAGCGGATCCTGCAAACTTACCTTTGAAACCATCAGCGCCTAATCGACCCTTGTTATATTCGGCTGTTTTTTTCGCTGGGATTGTTATTGGTGTCGGGATTGCTTTGGTATTAACCTTTATTAAGCCGGTTTTTATTTCTACACGCAGTTTAAGAAGTGTGACGGGGCTGCCTGTTTTAGGCAGTGTTTCTGTTTTCTTGACGGAAAAGGCGTTAAGGCAACGTCAGTTGAATAATCTGGCCTTTTATACAATTGGTTTTTTATTGGTGATCGGTTATTCAGGGGTGATGGTTTCAGATTTAATGAGTTAGGTCTATCCCTTCCCGTAATGTAATCGGAATAAAAGATACTCTTGCATTGAAAATAAGCGAGGAAACCATCGGCCTGAGTTTTAGTTGCGCCGATTAAGTCCTTATCTGGTGATATCGCCATTTTTGGAGATTGAATGAGCACGATTGAAGACGCCTTGGCAAAGGCTGAAAAGTTACTGAAATATGACAGCGATACTTCTGCAAAAGATGGTGTTTCTGTGCATGAAGAAAATGCCGAAAGAAGCAACGATGCGTTAAAGGCGTTGGCTGAATCTGAAGTGGAAACATTTAATTGGGCATTTCTAAAAGAAAATGGCTATATTACTGAAGATGACTCTCATTCCGTGTTGGCAGAGGAATACCGGAGCATTAAACGTCCTTTAGTGGTTAATGCCATTGGCGCCCGTAAAAAAGATATTCAACGCTCTAATCTCATCTTGGTTACCAGTAGTATTCCGGGTGAAGGAAAAACATTTACCTCAATTAATCTGGCATTGAGTATCGCAGCAGAGCTGGATAAAAAAGTCTTGTTGATTGATGCCGACGTGTCTAAACCGTCTGTTTCAAAAGTGTTGGGAATCAAACAAACACCCGGTTTAATTGAATATCTTGAAGGTGAAATAGACCAGTTATCCGATATTATTTTAAGAACCGAGGTTAAAGGCTTAAGGGTTATTCCGGCAGGAAAAAGACATAAATTCTCAACCGAATTATTATCGAGTAATCGCATGGCCCTGTTAGCGCAAGAGTTGAGTGATAGATATCCTGATCGAATTGTGATTTTTGATTCTCCGCCTTTGTTGGCAACAACACAGGCGGAAGTTTTAGCGTCGCTGGTGGGGCAAGTTGTGTTGGTGGTGGCGGCTGAGACTACGTCACAAAACATTGTCCTTGAATCTGTGAAGAAATTGACTGACTCTGCTGATGTCGTATTAACGCTACTCAATAAAGTGCAGCATTCTTTAGACACCAGTTACTATGGTTATGGGCAATATTGAGTTGCATAAAATGCGGTGGTGTCAGAAGTTTCTCTTTTTGTTGTTAATAGGCATTCAGGGACAGGCTGTTGCATTTGATTGGGTTCTTAGACCTCGCCTTAGCGCTCGTGAAGTATTTTCCGATAATATTCGCCAAGATAATACCAATAAGAAGACGGCATGGGTGAGTGAGATCTCACCTGGGTTTAGTTTGCGTTCAACCTCAACGATAAATACCTTTAATATGAACTACAGGATGCAAAACCTGTATAATGCGGGTGGCGATGGTGGCTTGAATGTGAATCATCAGTTGGCGTTTAATTCCAAATACAAAGTTGTCCGTAATCGTTTATATATTAATGCGCGAAGCAGTATTAGCCAGCAAAACACCTCCAATCAGCGTCTTGTGAGTGATAATTTAACGGGCAGAAATACGACGACGGTATCAACATTCAGCATTTCTCCGTATTGGACGCCGCATTTCAAACGTTATGCCAATGGTATTGTAAGAGTTACCTATAATCGGGTTTCTACCAGCGGTGGGCAGAGCAATATTTCCGATACCAATACCTATAGCCAACATATTCGCCTGAATAGTGGTCGATATTTTTCGCGTGTTCAATGGTATGTTGATTTTAATAACCAACAAAACCAGAATAGCAATGGTCCGAATGTCAATTTTCAACAATCTACGGCCCAGGTGCGTACGTTTTTTACCCGTAAGTTAAGCGGTTTTGTTCGGGTTGGACATCAAAACAATCAATTCCAATCCACCACGAACAGTAATAAAAATGGCTTGTATTATACAGCGGGATTGCAGTGGCGGCCGAGCATGCGATTTAATGTTCAGGCTGGATATGGTAATAATAAATTTGTGACCGTCAATATTATGCCAATGCGCCGGATTACCTGGAGTACGACCTATTCCAACAATGACATCGGTACCAACCGGGGAAGTCGCTGGCAATCGTCATTACGTTATTACACACGCCGCTCTAATTGGTTGTTCCGTTATAGTGAAAATACCGTGACAACTCAGCAAATCTTACTCGGGCAACAAGCGACCATTTTACAGGCTGGGAATACAAACAATAATTTACCGTCGACTGTTCGCCGCTTTGATTTACCTACTTTAACGAATGAAGTCTTTATTAACAAACGCGCTGACTTATCGGTTTCATTTAAAACGGGTAGGAGTCGTTTTAATTTTAATGGCTACCGGTCGCGCAGAACCTTTCAAGTGAGTCAGAATAATGAGGATGTTTATGGCGGAAGTGCATCCTGGAGCTGGAATTTCAGTCGCCGCAGCCGATCGAATATTCGTTTATTGTGGCAGAAAACAAACGGTCAAACAGGGTTTTCCAATCAACGCTATGACGCCACCATAGGCATTACCCGGAATATCGTCAATTTTGCTGGCAGTAAACGTGTTAATGGCCTGGTTGAATATCGTTATGCTGAACAGAGCTCTAATTCGGCCAGTAATCAATTTACAGAAAACAGAATCAGCGCCAGCATTAACATGCAATTTTAAAACATGTACGGACTATGTATAAAAGTTTCTATAAACTCTCTAAAAACCCTTTTCAACAAAATGCTGATCCAGCATTCTTTTTTGACAGTGCCAGCCACAAACGTGCTAAAGCCTATTTAAGATACGGCCTGGCTCACGGTGAAGGCTTTGTTGTTGTAACCGGCGCACCAGGTACAGGTAAAACCATGCTGGTCAAAGAACTGGCGCAATTTCTGAAAAAAGATAATGTGGTCTGTATCGGATCTCTAGTGACCTCGAATGTCGGCGCTGAAGATACGCTCAGGATGTTGGCGGCGACTTTTGGTGTTTTTTATGAATTGGATGATTCTAAAGCCGCCTTGTTAAACCGCATCGAAACTTTTTTTAAGGATAAGGCCAAACAAGGGAAACGGGTTTTATTGATTGTTGATGAGGCGCAAAATTTACCTCGACAATCTATCGAAGAATTAAGAATGTTGTCAAATTTTGAATGGGAAGGAAAAATCATTTTCCAAACTTTTCTCATGGGACAGGAAGAGCTTGGGCAAACCTTGTTTTCACCCGATATGGAGCAGGTCAGGCAGCGTGTTGTGGCGACCTATCAATTAAAATCGTTAACCGAGCAGGAAACCAAAGATTATATTCTGTTTAGGATGGAAAAAGCAGGTTGGAGTGGCGGCGATTTGTTTAGCGATGACATTTTTCCTTTAATCTACAAATTTACCTGTGGTGTGCCGCGCAGAATTAATTCCTTATGTGATCGTTTGTTATTGTTCGGCTTTTTGGAGGAGTTGAAGGAAATTGGCGCACAAGCCGTTAAAAAAGTCATCTCAGAAATTAAGAATGATTATAAATCGATGGCAAAAACAAGCAAGAAAGAAAATATTGCAGGCGTTCCAGAAACGCAGAGTGTTGCCGTTTCAGTTGAAAACCCTGATTTGGCAAGAAAGGTAGAGTTGCTCGAACAGCGCGTCCAGGAATTGAGTGATAAGCTCACAAAAGAACAGGCATTGTTGCGTAAGGCTATATTGATTCAACTGGATATGGGGGATGTTTATTCTGATGACTGAGCCGGTAAAAAGAATGAAGGTTATTGCTAATGCTATGACCGTCGATGTCGAAGATTATTTTCAGGTATCGGCCTTCGAACCCATCATCGATAGATCACAATGGGATTCTCTGCAACATCGGGTCGAAAATAACACACAACGCATTTTAGCGCTGTTTGCACAAAATGAGATTAAAGCAACATTTTTTACGCTGGGCTGGGTGGCTGAGCGTTATCCACAATTAGTTAAACAGATTGTCGAACAAGGACACGAGTTAGCGTGTCATGGTTACCAGCACACCCGCGTCACACAACAAACGCCCGAACAATTTCGTGATGATGTTCGCAGGGCCAAAACAATGTTGGAAGATATTGCCGGGGTCGATGTCAAAGGCTATCGAGCCGCCAGTTATTCGATTACGCAGGATAACCAACAGTGGGCACATGAGATTCTGGCAGACGTTGGTTTTCAATATAGTTCCAGTGTTTATCCGGTCAAACATGATCTTTATGGCATTCCTGATGCACCGCGTTATGTTTATCAGCCCTTGGCGGGAAATACATTGAAAGAAGTGCCCATTACCACACTCAATATACGCGGTAAAAATATGCCTTGCGGCGGCGGTGGTTTTTTTCGTTTTTATCCGTATGCGTTTTCGCGCTGGGCGTTACGAACAATCAATCAAAAAGAAAAACAAGCGGCTATTTTCTATTTTCATCCCTGGGAGATTGATCCCGAACAACCCCGACAACGCAATATTTCCTTGAAAACCCGGTTTCGGCATTATTTGAATCTTGGCCAAATGCAACCTCGCCTGGAAAGATTATTGAATGATTTTCATTGGGATACCATGGAAAATATCTTTCTATAATCTTCTGCTATTCTTTCCTGTATTACTTTAGATAAAAACAACGCGATGAAAATAAAACAACTGGATGAAAGCGTTTGCGCGCTGTGGGACGACTTTGTTGAACGCTCGGAAGCGGCAACCTTTTTTCATAAGAGTGGGTGGAAAACTGTCATCGAAAAGTCATTCGGGCATCGGTGTTATTATTTTTATGCTGAACAAGACGAAAAAATTATCGGCATTTTACCGCTCACGCACATCAAAAGTCTGCTGTTTGGTAACGCCTTATGTTCCAATAGTTTTTGTGTGTATGGCGGTATCGTAGCGGATACCCCGGAGGCGTTTCATGCACTCGATCAGAAAGCATGTGAACTGGCGAATGAATTGGGCGTTGATTATCTGGAAATGCGCGACCGCGAACAAAAATTCCCGGAGCGTCCGCATAAAGATTTGTATGTGACATTCCGCAAAACATTGGCCGAGGATGTCGATGCCAATATGCAAGCCATCCCTCGTAAACAACGAGCGATGATCCGGAAGGGCATCAAGGCAGGGCTGGTCAGTGAAATCGATGAATCAGTCGAACGATTTTATCAGGCTTATTCAGAAAGCGTGCGTAATCTGGGTACACCGGTATTCGGCAAACATTATTTCAAGCAGTTGAAACAAACATTTGGTGAGTCGTGTGAAATTCTGACCGTTGTCGATAAAAACGGGAAGCTTATCAGCAGCGTAATGAATTTTTATTTCAGGGATGAAGTATTGCCTTATTATGGTGGTGGCACACAACAGGCGCGGGCTGTGCAAGGCAATGATTTTATGTATTGGGAAGTGATGCGCCGGGCAGTGGAAAAAGGTATTAAAGTATTTGATTACGGACGCAGTAAGGAAGGCACCGGTTCCTATCGATTCAAAAAACACTGGGGCTTTGAGCCAGAACCGCTGTTTTATTCGTTTTACCTGGTCAACGCCAAAGCGATTCCTGATGTTAATCCATTGAATCCAAAATATCAGTTGTTTATTGCTGCCTGGAAAAAGTTGCCATTACCGGTAAGCCAGGTTGTCGGTCCCTGGTTAGCCAAAGATTTAGGATAGGCTATGGAAAAGATTTTGTATCTGGTGCACCGGATTCCGTATCCACCGAATAAGGGTGACAAGATTCGTTCCTATCATTTTTTAAAACAACTGGCGCAACATTATCAGGTTTTTTTGGCGACATTTATTGATGACGAAGCCGATTGGTCGTATCAGGAACAGTTGCATGACTATTGTCAGAATGTTTATTGTGCGGGCCTGAATCCCCAATTGGCGAAATTGAAAAGCCTGGCAGGATTACTCTCAGGGCAGGCACTTAGTTTGCCCTATTATCAAAATCAGGCCTTGCAACACTGGGTTGATGACACACTGGCACAACAGGGTATCAAGAAAGTCGTCGTATTTTCTTCCGCCATGGCGCAATTTGTTATGGATAAGCCCGATATCGATATGATTGTCGATTTTGTCGATGTGGATTCCGATAAATGGCGCCAATATGCAGAAAAGAAAACAGGGCCCGAAAGCTGGATTTATCATCGGGAAGCTAAAAAATTGTTTGAATTTGAAAAGCATGTGGCGGCGCGATCAACAAGCAGTTTTTTTGTATCGCGACAGGAGGCCGAGTTGTTTAAGCAGCTGGCTCCCGCATGTCAAGAGAAGGTTGGCTGGGTGAATAATGGCGTAGATACCGTTTTTTTTGATCCTGAGCTAAATGACCCGTCACCGTATTCAGCGACTGAGCAGGCTTTAGTGTTTACCGGCGCGATGGATTATTGGCCGAATATTGACGCCGTGACCTGGTTTGCAGAACAGGTTTTTCCGCACATTCAAAAAACCTTTCCTAGGGTCAAGTTTTATATTGTTGGGTCAAAGCCTACGAAAGAGGTGCTGGCTTTGGCAGATACGAATCAAGGCATCGTCGTAACGGGTCGGGTCGATGATGTTCGTCCTTTTTTAAAGCATGCCGCGATAGCCGTTGCGCCGCTCAGAGTGGCACGTGGTATACAAAACAAGGTATTGGAAGCGATGGCGATGAAAAAAACAATTGCCGCGACGGCCGCTGCGATGGAAGGTATCGAAGGGTTTGATGCACTGGATGTGATACAGGAAAATGATGCCGAGGCGTTGGCTAAAGTGATTGTAAAACGGTTGGGATTAGATGCATCCTCATTGCATTCGGATAAAAACAGGCATTTTGTTGAACAAAATTTTAGCTGGGCGAGCAGTGGTCAGGCTTTATTGAAAGAAATGAACGGTTAAGGCATGGATAAATATAAATTATTATTGGTTTTTGGCACCCGGCCCGAAGCCATAAAGATGGCGCCGGTGGTCAAGGCTTTTCAAAATGATGCGCGCTTTGATGCCCGTGTCTGCGTTACGGCCCAACACCGTGATATGTTGGATCAAGTGCTTAATCTGTTTCAGATTCATCCCGAATATGATTTGGATATTATGAAGCAGAACCAGGGATTGACGGGTATTACCTGTAGTATTCTGAGCGGACTGGAATCGGTGTTGCAGGACTTCAAGCCACAACGTATTCTGGTACATGGCGATACCTCAACGACCTTTGCGGCAACCCTGGCGGCGTATTATCAAAAAATTGCTGTGGGTCATGTCGAAGCCGGCTTACGCACCCATAATATCTACTCGCCCTGGCCGGAAGAGGCCAACCGGAAACTGACCGGCGCGTTGGCCGATTTGCACTTTGCGCCGACAGAAACGGCGCAACAAAATTTACTGGACGAAGGGGTTCGCCGCGAGGCCATTCATGTGACGGGCAATACCGTGATCGATGCCCTGGTTCAGGTCAAACAAAAAATCGAACACGATGCTGATTTGTCTCAACAGCTGGCCGAACATTTTCCGTTTATAGATCAGGACAAAAGAATTGTTTTGGTCACCGGGCATCGTCGGGAAAGTTTTGGCGGTGGTTTTGAACAAATCTGTCACGCCTTGCAGCAATTATCCGAACGCAAAGATATTCAGATTATTTATCCGGTACATCTCAATCCTCAGGTGCAAGAGCCGGTGAACCGCCTGTTAAGCGATATTGACAACATTTTCCTGATTAAGCCACAGGATTATCTGCCGTTTGTTTATTTGATGATGATTGCCGATATTATTTTGACAGATTCCGGGGGTGTACAGGAAGAGGCGCCGTCCCTGGGTAAACCGGTTTTGGTGATGCGGGATACCACAGAACGGCCCGAAGCTGTACAAGCGGGTACCGTGAAACTGGTCGGAGCCAATCAGCAGAAAATTGTCGCTGGCGTTAATCAGTTATTGGATGAAGCAGAGGCTTATCAGGCCATGAGTTATGCGCATAACCCCTATGGTGATGGCCTGGCCAGTCAAAGAATTGTCGAAGGAGTAATCAATGCAAAATAACGAAAAATTTAATCGGGTTTCCGTGGTAGGGTTAGGATATATCGGTTTGCCGACTGCCGCCGTAATCGCTTCACGGGGCATTGATGTGATTGGTGTCGATGTGTCGGAACATGCGGTCAATACCATCAACCAGGGTAAGATTCATATCGTGGAGCCCGATCTGGACATGCTGGTACAAAGTGCGGTGACCACCGGTAAGCTAAAAGCGTCAATAGAACCTGAGCCGGCGGAAGTTTTTATGCTGGCTGTGCCGACACCGTTCACCGAAGGTCATAAACCGGATTTGAGCTATATCGAAGCGGCGGTCAAAAAAATTGCCGGGGTGCTGGAAAAAGGCAATATGGTGATTTTGGAGTCCACTTCTCCTGTCGGTACTACTGAGAAAATTTCACAGTGGATGAGCGAAATTCGCGCCGATTTGAGTTTTCCTCATCAACACGGTGAAAATGCCGATATTCAGGTCGCGCATTGCCCGGAACGGGTATTGCCGGGCTATGTGATTCAGGAGCTGGTATCGAATGACCGTGTAATTGGTGGCATCAGTCGAAAATGTGCTGAACGGGCGCAGGACTTATATAAAACCTTTGTCAAGGGCGATTGTTTGCTGACCGATGCGCGTACCGCTGAAATGGCCAAACTCACAGAAAATTCCTTTCGCGATGTCAATATCGCTTTCGCCAACGAATTGTCCATGATCTGTGATCAGTTGCATATCAATGTCTGGGAATTGATTCGGCTGGCCAATCGTCATCCGCGGGTTAATATACTCAAGCCGGGGGCGGGTGTCGGTGGCCATTGCATTGCCGTTGATCCGTGGTTTATTGTCGATTCGGCGCCAGAGCGGGCGCGATTGATTCGCACGGCCCGGCAAGTCAATGATGCCAAACCTGGTTTTGTACTGGATAAAATCCGACAGGTGGCTGAGCAATTCAAACAGCCAAAAATCGCGTGCTTAGGGCTGGCATTTAAAGCCGATATTGATGATTTACGGGAAAGCCCGGCGGTTGATATTACAGAGCAGCTCATTACCGAGAATCTGGGTGAGGTGCTGATTGTTGAACCGCATATTCAAACACTGCCGGCAAGGCTGCAAAAAAATAATGCTCGCCTGGTCAGTTTGCAGGATGCGATTGATAACGCCAATATCTTGGTTACACTGACTGACCATACTGTGTTCAAGCAGGTTAAACTCAATCGTTTGAAGGAAAAGGTCATTATTGATGCCCGTGGGGTCTGGGAACAGGAGTAAAACAATGGAAAACACCAAAATTGCCATGATAGGCTTAGGCTATGTCGGCTTGCCGTTGGCTGTTGAGTTCGGCAAAAAATATCCAACGGTCGGCTTCGATATCAATCACCAGCGGGTGAATGAATTAAGTGCCGGACATGATCATACCCTGGAAGTGAGCGATGAAGAACTTAAACAGGCGACATATTTGAGTTATACGGCCGATGTCAAGGATTTAGCAGAATGCACTGTTTATATCGTGACCGTGCCGACGCCGATTAACGAATATAAACAACCGGTATTGACACCGCTGGAAAAAGCCAGTGAACTGCTGGGCCAGGTGATTAAATCGGGCGATATTGTGATTTATGAATCGACCGTTTACCCGGGCGCCACCGAAGAAGTATGTGTGCCGATTCTGGAAAACGTATCGGGTTTGAGGTTTAACCAGGATTTTTTTGTCGGCTACAGCCCGGAGCGTATCAATCCAGGCGATAAGGAACATCGGGTGACCACTATTTTAAAAGTCACCTCCGGTTCAACGGAGGAAGTCGCTGAAAAAGTGGATGCATTATATCGAAGTATCATCACCGCAGGTACTCATAAAGCCAGCAGTATCAAAGTGGCGGAAGCGGCCAAGGTGATTGAAAATACACAACGTGATGTCAATATTGCCTTAATCAATGAACTGGCGCTTATTTTCAATCGCTTAGGTATTGATACCGAAGAAGTCTTATTGGCAGCAGGCACTAAATGGAATTTTCTGCCGTTTCGACCCGGTTTGGTGGGCGGTCATTGTATCGGTGTCGATCCGTATTATCTGACGCATAAGGCGCAGGCTATCGGCTATCATCCTGAAGTCATTTTGTCCGGGCGCAGGATCAATGACAGTATGGGTGAATATGTCGTATTGCAGATGATCAAACTGATGTTGAAAAAACGTATCCATGTGCGTGATGCGAATATTCTGGTGATGGGGCTGACGTTTAAGGAGAACTGTCCGGATCTGCGTAATACGCGGGTGGTGGATATTGTGCAGGAGCTTAAAAGCTATGGCGTCAATGTCGATGTGTATGACCCTTGGGTTGATCCGGAGGAGGCCGTTGCCGAATACAATATCCGGCCGATAGACAAACCGCAGGCCGGGACTTACGATGGCATTATTCTGGCGGTTGCACATCGGCAATTTAAAGCCATGTCAATTGATGACATCAGGGCGCTGACACGGACTGAATCGGTCATTTACGATTTAAAATATTTGTTTCCCGCAGATCAAACGGATGCACGTTTATAACATGAAAATTATGGTAACCGGCACGGCCGGATTTATTGGAAATCATCTCGCACTCAGATTGTTGGAACGCGGTGACGAGGTTGTGGGTATCGATAATCTTAATGATTATTACGATGTCAATCTGAAGAAAGATCGTTTAAAACGTTTGGCTGACTATGATGGCTTTACGGATGTACGGCTGGATCTGGCGGACAGGGCCGGAATGGAAGCGGCATTTAAAAAATATCAGCCACAAAAGGTGGTGAACCTGGCTGCACAGGCTGGCGTACGCTATTCGATAGAAAACCCGCATGCCTATATCGACAGCAATATCGTCGGATTTATCAATATTTTAGAAGGCTGTCGTCATCATCAGGTCGAACATCTGGTGTATGCTTCGAGCAGTTCGGTGTATGGCGCCAATGAAAGCATGCCATTCTCGGTGCATGACAATGTTGATCATCCATTGAGCCTGTATGCAGCCTCTAAAAAGGCCAATGAATTGATGGCGCATACCTATAGTAATCTGTATCAATTGCCGACCACTGGTTTGCGCTTCTTTACCGTATATGGCCCGTGGGGTCGACCGGATATGGCTTTGTTCCTGTTTACCCGAGCGATTTTGAATGGTGAAAAAATAAAGGTATTCAATTACGGCAAGCACCGACGCGATTTCACCTACATTGATGATATCGTTGAAGGCGTGATCAGAACGCTTGATCATACCGCGCAGCCGAATCCGGAATGGAGCGGAAAACAGCCTGATCCGGGTACCAGTAGGGCGCCGTGGCGCGTTTACAATATTGGCAACCAAAACCCGGTTGAATTGATGGATTACATCGAAACGCTGGAAAAATTTCTGGGTAAGACTGCCGAAAAAGAACTGTTGCCATTGCAGCCGGGTGACGTGCCCGATACTTATGCCGATGTGGAAGCGCTGGTTCAGGATGTGGGCTACAAACCCAATACCACGATTGAGCAAGGCATTGAACGCTTTGTTGTCTGGTACAAGGATTATTATAAACAGTAATCAATGTTACAACGTATGCTGATTTATTCTCTCATTCCCAGGCTCCCGCTTGGGAATGTATGCCAGTCAGCTCCGCTTACGGGCAGTCACAGCGGTTCTGTTGCATTAGGTAGGAACTTGAAGACACGGAAGCGAATGTTGGCTTTTCCGCGTAACATTGGCCAGTTAGCCGAAGTTATAGTCTGCTGCTGTCATGTGCGGTTCAACCCAATCAACCCATAAAATCTGATAAGGCCAATTATGCAAACAGCGCATTATGGCGTCGTCATGTACCTGGTTGCAACGCTGGCCTATGTTGGACTGGCCTTGCTGATTCTATTTAACTCGCGTAAAAATGTGGTCAGCCTGCCTTTTTTTATCGCCAGTGTATTATCGGCTTTGTGGGCAGGGATGTCGGCTTATGCTCTCCATGCACAGGATGTTTATCTGTTTCAGGTTTTACCCTTCGAAGTGTTACGCAATGGTGGCTGGTATTTTCTGCTGAGTGTATTGATTTCAAGGCAACAGTTCAACGACCCCTATCAATTCCTCCGGCAATTCTGGCAGGCTAAAGCCATGCTGGTGTTTATCTCATTGCTCAGTCTGTGTGAATTTATTCCTGATTTATACTATTGGGCGCAGGAACGGCTAGGCTTCGATTTCAGGCCGTTTGCTCATTTGTTTTTAGCCATCTGTGGTTTGGTTCTGGTCGAGCAAGTCTATCGAAATACCTTGCCTGAACAACGCTGGAACATTAAATTCCTGTGCATTGCTGTGGCCGGTATCTTTGTCTTCGATTTTATTCTCTACAGTAAGGCGCTGTTATTTGCCGTTTTGGATACCGAACTTTGGAATACGCGCGGCATGATTCATACCATTTTGCTGCCGCTGCTGGCACTTTCTGTTAATCGCTTAAATAAAGACCCTGTGCAATTGGTTGTTTCCAGAAGACTGATGTTTCATTCCGCGGTTTTAATGGGCGCGGGTATTTATTTGCTATTGATGGCATTGATGGGCTATTACATCCGTGACTTTGGTGGCGATTGGGGGCCTTTGGTACAAATCGGCTTCGTGTTTTTGGCGCTGGTATTGCTATTACTGTTTTTTGTTTCTGGCAAGGCGCGGGCTTTGGCCAAAGTTTATTTCAGCAAATATTTTATCCAGCATCGTTATGATTATCGCAATGCATGGATAAAACTCAGCCACACGCTGGGGCAGCTCAAATCCCTGGATGCGATTGCAGGGTTTATTGTAAAAACGCTGGCCGATCTGGTTGACAGCTCAGGTGGTGGTATTTGGCTGCAGAATGAGCAAGGTGATTATGCATTAGTTGAGGAATTTAACTTAGGCTTTGAACCGTTCCAAACAATCAGTAAACGCGCGGCTTTGATCCAGTTTCTGCAAAAAAAACAATGGGTCATCGATTTTGTTGAGTATGCGGAAAACCCTGAAACCTATGAGGGCGCGGAACTTGAACGCTGGCAGGCCGATGATAAAGCGATCTGGTTGATTATACCGTTATATTTACAAAATGATCTGAAAGCCTTGGTGATGTTGACAAAGCCAAGGGTGGCACGGAAACTCGACTGGCAGGATCATGATTTATTAAAAACCGCAGGCATGCAGTTGGCGAATGCCTTGGCACTCACCCAGGCGAGTGAGGCGCTGAGTCGGTCTCGACAATTTGAGGCGTACAATCGCTTATCGGCTTTTCTGGTGCATGACTTAAAAAATCTGATCGCTCAGATTGCGATGATTGTGAAAAATGCGGAAAAACATAAACATAATCCAGAGTTTATCGATGACTCTATCGAGACGTTGGAAAATGTCGTCAATAAAATGCAGCGTATCTTGCAACAATTGAAAAAAGGCGGCTCTCAGCAAAATGGTGACTGGCAGCAGGTTGATTTGACAGAAATAATCAACGATGCGGTGCAACAGTTAAAACAAAATAAACCCACGATTGAAATTGACTGCCAGAGTGCGCATTGTTTTATTCATGGTGAACGCAATCAGTTATGCAGTATCCTGGTTCACTTGTTGCAAAATGCTCAAGACGCCACGCCGGATGATGGCTGGGTTAAAATAGAACTCACCTCATGCGAAACCGAAGCTATACTTAAGATTATGGATAACGGCTGTGGAATGGACAAAACATTTATTCAGCAACGACTTTTTCGTCCGTTTGATACCACTAAAGGCAATGCCGGGATGGGTATTGGCGTTTATGAAGCGCGCGAATATGTTTTACAGCATGGCGGACAAATTAATGTGGAAAGCGAACCGGGTAAAGGGACGACATTTACCTTGCGTTTTCCAATAAATAATGGGCAAGGGGGGGGATGATGGCAAAAGATGACAGTAGATTATTAGTTGTTGAAGACGACCCTGGATTGCAAAAGCAATTTAAATGGGGGATTGAAAATTGTAAAGTCATTGTTGCCGGTAACCGGGAAGAAGCGATCAATGCAATTCGCCGTCATGAACCTGACGTTGTAACATTGGATTTGGGTTTACCGCCGGATCCCACCAATGCCAGCGAAGGTCTTAAAACGCTGCAAGAAATCTTGCGGTTAGCGCCTGAGACCAAGGTTATTGTGGTGACGGGTAATGATGACCGTGATAATGCCATTCAGTCTGTCGCGATGGGCGCTTATGATTTTTACCAGAAACCTGTTGACCTGGATATTCTGAACTTAATCATTCAACGGGCTTTTGATCTTGCCCAATTAGAGCAAGAGAAACAACAGCTTGAGAAAAGTCATGACGAGCCGCTGGCGGGTATGATTACATCCTGCCAAAAAATGCAAAAATTATGTCGTATCGTCGAGAAAATTGCACCCTCTGACATTCGGGTTTTAATTTTAGGTGAGAGCGGTACAGGGAAAGAAGTGTTTGCACGCGCCATCCATCAGCTCAATAAAGAGCGGACACAGAATCGCTTTGTTGCGGTCAATTGTGCGGCGATTCCGAGCGAACTGCTCGAAAGCGAATTATTTGGCCATGAAAAGGGCGCGTTTACCGGTGCGAACAAGCAAACTATCGGTAAAATTGAATATGCCAATGGCGGAACTTTCTTTCTGGATGAAATTGGCGATTTGCCGTATGAATTACAGGCAAAACTGTTGCGTTTTTTGCAGGAAAAAACCATCGAACGCGTAGGGGGCCGTGGTGAAATCAAGGTCGATGTGCGGGTTATCTGCGCCACCCATCAAAATCTTGAGAAATTGATTGAAGAAGGCCGTTTCAGAGAGGATTTATATCATAGGGTCAGTGAAATGGTGCTGGAATTGCCACCATTGAGAGAGCGGGAAGGGGATGCATTGGTTATCGCCAAGGCTTTACTGAATAGGTTCAGCCGGGAAAATAAACTCAAAATAAATGGCTTTACCCCTCAGGCTGTCAAAGCGATTGAGCAGTACGACTGGCCCGGCAATATTCGTGAAATGGAGAATAAAATTAAACGCGGGGTCATCTTGACGGATAGTCCTTTGGTTGATGCCGAAGACCTGGATTTAGCTGCGGATGATGCAGAGCAGGAGACATTGCCCTTAAATTTGAAAGCAGTACGGGAAAAAGCCGAGACGGCGGCGATAAAACGCGCGTTGAGTTATTGCGATTACAATATCTCCAATACCGCAAAAATACTCGGCGTAACGCGACCAACCCTGTATACATTGTTGCAGAAATATCATATTCCAGTTGAACAGATGGCTGAGTGAGGAATAAATATACTTTCTGTTATAGTGATTATGGATTAAAGCAATACCTCATTACTGGAAAAAAATAGTGCTTGAAAGTCGATTGCTTTTCAATTAAGTTAGATAACAAGTCGCATTTAGATACGAAATAATGAAAAAACAAACAGCATTTTTCCTGATAGCCTTGCTTGTGATTTCGCCGGTTGTCTCGGCGATTGATCATTGTGCAGGCATGCATGGCGTGAATGCGGTAGAACAGTCTCATCAGATGTTAAATGCGTCTTTAATGGGGGTAGATGATTCATCCCTTGATCAACACAATCTACCCCATAACACCATAAATTGTCATGATTCTGGCGATTGCTCACTGCATTTATGTGGTGGGCATGCAGTTTTGCAGTCCTCGATGATTTTTAATTCCGTTATATCGTCTGATTTTCAGCAATCTGTAACATTGCCTTTATATCGCTCTCCTTCCTACTTAGCTATCAAGCCACCTATATTGATCCTCTAACAGAGGGTTAGTGCGTCCGTTTCACGGGCAAAAAACTTCAAACGTAGAATAGGTACGACTGCAGCGAAACGCAAAAAGCTGTTGCCGAGAACGCAGTGAAACCTATCCATTGTGCACCGTCCATTTAACAAGACGATAATCGCACCGATCCTCTTACACCTGTTTGTTTTTATTTTATTCCCGTCCTAAGAGGATTTATGACACACTCGTTTAAAAAAGTATTTATCCTGATACTTGTAATTTTATCATCCCGACTCTATGCGGAGACTCCCGAGCCGCTGAGTTTATCGACGGCATTGTCGAGAGCCGTTCAGGATAACCCGGGATTGGCTGAGATGAAGGCCAGGTCAGAGGCTATGGCGCAGATTCCTTCGCAAGTCGGCAGTTTGCCAGATCCTGTGATCAGCTTTAATGCCTTGAATCTACCGGTCGATAGCTTCGATACCGCTCAGGAAAATATGACCCAGATGCAAGGTGGTATTTCTCAGGCCATTCCCTTCCCCGGCAAACTGGCTTTGCGCGAGCAGGCAGCCAGCTTTGAAGCGGAGGCGGCAGCCTTTGATGTGGTGGAAGTCAGATGGCGTTTGCTTAGAGATGTCAAAAGGCTTTGGTGGACATTAGTTTATTTGGATAAGGCTCTGAGTATTATTCGAATCAACCAGGATTTATTGCGCCAGTTTGTGGAGATTGCACAAACCAAATACGAAGTCGGAGAGGGGTTACAACAGGATGTATTGTTAGCGCAATTAGAATTGTCCAAACTGTTTGATAATGAATTGAAATTGATTGGCGCACGGGAGAACACCCAGGCGCAATTGAATGCTTTACTCAACCAGGCTGCTGATACTCCGGTCAAAATTGCTTCACCCATCGACGAGACATTGCCTGTTTTACTGGCGGAAAATGAATTATATCAACAGGCCGAGTCGTACCGGGCATTACTGGCTTCCAGGCGTAAGAAAATAGACGCTGCCCAGCGTCGTGTGGCACTGGCGAAGAAAGATTATTATCCGGATTTTAAAGTCGGTGCTTATTATGGGGGTCGGGACAACACATTGTCTGGACGAACACGGGCAGATTTTATGTCGATGCGGCTCAGCATGACCGTACCGCTTTATTTTTCCACAAAACAAGATAAAGCCTTGGCGCAGCGTAGACAGGAGCTTATTCAACGTAAATATGCTTTGCAGGATGAGTGGAATCGCGTGCGGGAAGATATTTCTAAAGCCGTCAGTGATTTTCGGCAATCCAAAAACCAGTCCGTGTTATTCAAGAGCGGAATCATTCCACAGGCCAGACAGACTGTTGCCTCCATGCTGTCAGGTTATCAGGTAGACAAGGTCGATTTCTTGAACCTGGTACGCAGCCAAATTACTTTATACAACTATGAAATCCAATACTGGAAAGTGTTAACGGCCGCTAACCAGGCGTTGGCGCAATTGACCGCCATGATTGGCAAGGAAGATATTTATGAATAAGTTGATCGTCATGGCTATTGTGATGCTTGTTTTGGGTGTGACAGGCGGATATTGGTTGGCCAGCGTCAAACAGGTTGATGAACAACAGAATCCGGCATCAAGGCCTGCCGCTAAAAGGAAAATTTTGTTTTATCGTAGTCCGATGAACCCTTCGGTGACTTCCCCGGTACCTGCCAAAGATTCCATGGGCATGGATTATGTGCCGGTTTATGCCGATGACAACCGTGATAACAAGGAACCCGCAGGTACGGTCAGCATCGATGGAACCGTCATGCAGGAAATGTCAGTGCGGACGACTAAAGCGGTCAGAAGTACCTTGTCGCATGTTGTCCGGGCCGTCGGACGGGTTGCCTATGATGAAGAGTTGATGGTTCATTTGAACCCCAAAATAGAAGGCTGGATTGAGCGGCTGTATGTCGATAAGACTGGACAATGGGTGAAAAAAAATGCCGAACTGTTGAGTATCTATTCCCCGCAGCTGGTCACCAGTCAGCAGGAATATATCCTCGCCTTGAATAACCTGAAAGCGTTGGAAAAAAGCCCGATAGCCGATATTCGCAGAGGCGCCAGGGAACTGGTCAAGAGTTCTCTAGAGCGGCTGCAACTGCTGGATGTGCCGGCTCATCAAATACGTGAATTGGAGCGTACCCGCAAGATCAAGAAAAGCCTGCATATCCATGCCCCGGCATCGGGAATAGTGATGAAGATTGGCGCCCGGGAAGGACAATATGTCACGCCTGCCACGGAAATTTATATGATTGCCGACTTAAGAAAAGTCTGGGTCTATGCTGATATCTATGAATACGAATTGCCCTGGGTAAAAGAAAATGATCCAGTGGAGATGCAGCTGGCCGGTATTCCCGGCAAGGTCTTCAAAGGGCATGTGGCTTACATCTATCCCTATGCCGAGGCGAAAACACGCACCATCAAGATGCGGCTGGTTTTTGACAATCCGGAACTGTTGCTGAAACCCGAGATGTTTGCTGAAGTGACCATTTATGCCAGCAAACAGGTGCATGCTATTGTCGTTCCTTCAGAGGCCGTGATTCGTTCCGGAACACGCGCGCTGGTTCTCGTGGTTCGCGCTCCCGGCAAGTTTGCACCACGCCCGGTTGAACTGGGGCTGGCAGCCGATGGCAAAGTCGCCATCCTGAAAGGACTGAAAGCCGGTGAAGAAGTGGTCACCTCAGGACAGTTCCTGATTGATTCGGAGTCAAACCTTCGTGAAGCGACCGCCAAGATGATGGCACCAGAAAATACTGCAACAGAACCGCCTAAGCCGACAATGGAAGACATGAAACAAGGAGATATGAAACATGATTAATGCCATTATCAACAGCTCCCTGAAAGACCGCTTCATGGTCCTGATGGCGACGCTGATTATTGCCTTGGCTGGGGTATGGAGCTACAAAAACATACCGTTGGATGCAATTCCGGATTTATCTGATGTGCAGGTTATTGTTTTTACCGAATATCCGGGACAAGCGCCTCAGGTCGTTGAGGATCAGGTGACGTATCCATTAACAACCGCTATGTTGGCGGTGCCCAAAGCGAAAGTGGTACGCGGCTATTCCTTTTTTGGATTGTCATTTGTCTATATCATTTTTGAGGATGGCACCGATATGTACTGGGCCCGTTCCAGAGTTCTGGAATATCTCAATTATGTCAGCGGTCGATTGCCGGCTGGCGTTGCGCCCGCCTTAGGCCCGGATGCGACCGGCGTGGGCTGGGTCTACGAATATGCATTGGTCGACAGGACAGGTAAACATGATTTGGCCCAATTGCGCTCATTACAGGATTGGTATTTACGTTATCCGTTACAAACCGTTCCCGGTGTGTCCGAAGTCGCATCCATCGGCGGTTACGTCAAACAGTATCAGGTCGAAGTCGATCCCAATGTGTTGGAGGCCTACCATATTCCTTTAACCAAAGTCATTAAAGCGATTAAGGAATCGAATAATGATGTCGGTGGACGGCTGATTGAAATGGCCGAAACTGAATACATGGTTCGAGGTCTGGGGTATATCAAATCCATCGCTGATCTGAAAACCATTCCTGTGGGTGTAGACCTGAACGGTACACCGATTCGCTTGCAGGATGTCGCGCAGATTCATCTAGGCCCCGAATTGCGGCGGGGGTTAGCGGAATTAAATGGCGAAGGTGAAGTCGCTGGTGGCGTGGTGATTATGCGTTATGGCGAAAATGCTTTGGCGACCATTCAAGGCGTCCGACAAAAACTGGAAGAACTCAAAAAGGGTTTGCCGGAAGGTGTCGAGATTGTGACGACTTATGATCGCGGCGATTTGATTGAACGTGCTGTGGACAGCCTGACCCGTTCCTTGCGAGATGAATTACTTATTGTCAGTCTGGTCATCGTCCTGTTTTTATTACATGCCCGTTCAGCCTTCGTGGCAATTCTCGTTTTGCCATTAGGCGTTTTAATGGCTTTTATTGTGATGAAATTTCAGGGACTGAATGCCAATATCATGTCCCTCGGAGGCATTGCCATAACTATTGGTGCTATGGCCGATGGCTCAATTGTCATGGTGGAAAATGCCCACAAACATCTTGCCAGTGCCGCAAAGGAAAAGGGGACGGCATTGACAAACCCCGAACGCTGGAAGGCCATAGCTGATTCGACCCGGGAAGTAGGGCCGGCATTGTTTTTTTCATTGGTGGTGATTTGTGTATCCTTTTTGCCTATCTTCACCATGCAGGCACAGGAAGGTCGTCTGTTCAGCCCACTGGCTTTTACCGCCACCTATTCCATGGCTGCCGCGGCCTTGCTGTCAATCACATTGGTGCCGGTGATGATGGGGTATTTGATCCGTGGCAAGATCATTTCCGAGCAGCAGAATCCGATCAATCGATTGTTACATGCCATGCATACGCCATTTTTAAAGCTGGCAATGCGTTGGCGTGGTTTGACGATCATACTGGCATTGGGCCTATTGGCAGCCACGTATTATCCCTATTCAAAATTGGGCAACGAATTCATGCCACCCCTTGATGAAGGCGATATTTTGTATATGCCGACAACGTTTCCGGGGATTTCCATCACCAAAGCCAAAGAGCTGTTACAACAAACCGATAAGATTTTAAAAACCTTTCCAGAGGTGCATCATGTATTCGGTAAAGTTGGACGGGCGCAGACCGCCACCGATGCCGCGCCTCTATCTATGATAGAAACCGTAATTCGACTCAAACCGAAAGATAAATGGCCTGATCCCAATAAAACTACGCAGCAGTTGATGAGTGAAATGGACAAAGCCATTCATTTTCCGGGGGTAGCCAATGCCTGGACGATGCCGATCAAAACCCGTATCGATATGTTGTCTACCGGCATAAAAACCCCGATAGGTATCAAGGTTTCGGGACCTGATCTGACGGTTTTGCAACGATTATCCAAAGATATCGAACAAGCGATGAAAATGATGCCAGATACACTGTCCGCTTTTGGCGATAGAGCCGTGGGCGGGTATTATCTTGACTTTGATATAAACCGTGAAAAAGCCTCACGTTATGGATTGACTGTCGGTGATGTACAGAAAGTCATTCAGAGCGCCGTCGGCGGGATGAACATTACTGAAACAGTCGAAGGTCTGGAACGTTATCCGGTCAACCTGCGTTATCCCAGGGAATTACGTGATAATCTGGAAACATTAAGACGTGTTCTGATTCCAACGCCGACCGGCGCACAGATTCCCTTGGCCATGGTTGCCAAACTGGAAATCAGACGTGGACCACCTGCCATCAAGAGTGAAGACGCCCGGCCCAATGCCTGGATCTATGTCGATATCAAAACGTCCGATATTGGCGGATTTGTCGCTGAAGCCAAGAAAGTTCTGGCTGAACAGGTCGAAGTTCCACCCGGTTATACGGTCTTCTGGTCGGGTCAATTTGAGTATATGGAACGGGCTGCGAAACGCCTGCAAATCGTCGTGCCGGCTACTTTGCTGATCATCTTCCTGTTGCTGTATTTCAATTTTCGCAATGTCAGTGAGCCGGTGCTGATCATGCTGGCTTTGCCTTTTGGCGTAATTGGCGGTATCTGGATGATTTATTTAAATGGCTACAATTTATCCGTTGCCGTTTATGTCGGCTTCATTGCGTTAGCCGGAATGGCGGCGGAAATCGGCGTTTTGGTACTGAGTTTTATCGATATCGAAATAGTAAAACGTCGGGCCGCCAGCACGATACCGTTAACAACGGCAGAAATACGGGAAGCTGCACAATCCGCCACTTCATTGCGGGTACGGCCAGTGGCAATGACCGCGTTTTCCACCATGGCGGGGTTAATTCCAATCATGTTCAGTACAAGCACTGGTTCGGATGTCACGCATCGTATCGCAGCCCCGATGCTGGGCGGAATGTTGACGGTGTTGATTCTGAACCTGCTGGTTTTGCCGGTGATATACAGTTTTGTTTTACAGTTTCAGGAGTGGCAAAAAAGACGAGAGCTTGAAAAAATGCAATCGCATTAAATAACTGAATATCCCTTATGAACTAAAACAACAGAGCTGTAAATACGATTATCTAAAGCATAATCATAAATCGCCGCAACTAAAAACTCCGATTACGCAAACGCTAATCCGAGTTACCTATCTAAAAACAGGAGATTTAAAGATGACACATCAGCATGAGCAGAAAAGTAAGTCTTCTTGTTGTCAACACAAAGACACACAAGATAAAACGTCTCATTTAACAGGCTCTGGAGGGCAATTTGTGTGTCCAATGCACCCGCAAGTCCGCCAAGATCATCCGGGGGATTGTCCCATTTGTGGCATGACACTTGAACCTGTTAATACCACTGATGAGGCATCGACGATTCAATATGTTTGTCCTATGCATCCTGAAATTGTGCGTGATGCTCCCGGTGATTGCCCTATTTGTGGTATGACGTTGGAGGCTAGAGAAGTTCAAGCCAATGCTGAAGATAATGCCGAACTGAAGCGCATGACGCGGCGATTCTGGATCGCTCTGGGATTGAGTTTGCCGCTATTTATCTTGGCAATGGTACATGATTTAATGCCTGAGCTACTTGTCAATAAACTGACAACCCAAACCCTTCAATGGATTGAATTTGCTTTGGCGACACCGGTTGTGTGGTGGTGTGGCTGGCCTTTTTTCCAGAAAGGCTGGGCATCCATCATTAATCGCCATTTAAATATGTTTACCTTGATTGCACTCGGTATCAGTGTCGCATGGGGATATAGTGTGGTTGCCACGTTTTGGCCTCATATTTTTCCCGATATTATGCGTGATGAAAGTGGTGCGGTCGCCGTTTATTTTGAAGCTTCCGCGGTTATTACAACGTTGGTCTTATTAGGCCAGGTTTTGGAGCTGAAGGCGCGCAGCCAAACCAGTGCCGCGATTAAGTTATTATTGGGAATGGCGCCAAAAACAGCGACACGGGTCAATGCGCAAGGCGATGAGGAACGTGTTCCACTGACAGAGGTGCACGTTGGCGATCGTTTAAGAGTTAAGCCGGGTGAAAAAATTCCGGTAGACGGGGTTGTATTGGAAGGGCATTCGACCGTCGATGAGTCGATGGTGACAGGTGAACCGCTTTCAGTCAGTAAAAAATCGGGCGATCATGTAATTGGTGCAACAGTTAATGGCACGGGAAGTTTGCTGATTGAGGCGGAAAAAGTAGGGCGTGAAACATTGTTGGCTCAGATTGTTCAGATGGTGAGTGACGCGCAACGCAGTCGGGCGCCGATTCAAAAACTGGCAGACACCGTCGCCGGGTATTTTGTGCCTGCAGTTATTTTAACTGCCTTACTGACATTGTTTGTCTGGTGGTGGTTCGGGCCAGAACCGCGCCTGGCACATGCCGTGGTGAATGCCGTGGCCGTGCTGATTATCGCTTGTCCCTGTGCTTTAGGTTTGGCCACACCCGTGTCTATTATGGTAGGTACTGGTCGAGGCGCGACGGCGGGCGTTTTGATTAAAAATGCACAAGTGTTGGAATTGATGGAAAAAGTGGATACCTTAGTGGTGGATAAGACCGGAACATTGACCGAGGGAAAGCCTAAATTAACCCATGTGAAACCAATTGCTGAGGTGGATGAAAAGATTTTTTTACAGCTGATTGGCAGTTTGGAGCGTGCTAGTGAGCATCCGTTGGCTGAGGCTATTGTTCAAGATGTTTTAGCGAGCGGGATTGATTTATCAGATGTTCAGGCATTTCAAGCACTGACGGGACGAGGTGTGCAAGGCCAAGTTAATGGTCATACGGTGACATTAGGCAATTCCAGATTAATGCAGGAAATGGGAATTAATATCGAAGCCTTGACCGGGGATGCAGAAAATTTGCGTAAAAATGGCGAAACGGTCATGTTTGTCGGTATTGATGGTAATGCGGCCGGTTTAATTGCAGTTTCCGATCCAATTAAATCGACAACCGCTGAGGCATTAAAAGCTTTGCATGATTTTAATATCAAGGTCGTGATGTTGACGGGGGATAACCAGACGAGTGCAAATGCGGTAGCTGCGCACCTGGGCATCGATGATGTTGTTGCAGAGGTTTTGCCTGAACAAAAAGCCCAGGTGATTAAACAATTACAGAGTCAAGGGAAAGTCGTTGCCATGGCGGGAGATGGAATCAATGATGCGCCGGCACTGGCGCAGGCTGATGTAGGGATCGCCATGGGAACGGGGACGGATGTGGCTATGGAAAGTGCAGATGTGACATTGGTAAAAGGCGATTTGATGGGTATCGTAAAAGCACGCCGCTTGAGTGTTGCTACCATGCGTAATATTCGCCAGAATCTGTTCTTTGCATTTTTCTATAATAGTTTGGGTGTACCGGTTGCCGCCGGGATATTGTATCCGTTTTTTGGTATTCTGCTGTCGCCGATTATTGCCGCTGCAGCGATGAGTTTTAGTTCGGTTTCAGTGATTTTTAATGCGTTGCGGTTACGGAATTTATCGTTATGATGAGACTGTAATGGTTCCATAACTTTTTTGTTTTATAGTTCGTAACTACTCAGCGTAAATTCTTCTGTGGGCATAGGCTGTTGATTTATCAGGCTTCTGCAACAGGACGTTGCAGCAGAGCTTACAGGGACGTATTTACGCGTCCTTATAAATCAATAGCCTATGCCTTCAGCCCCAAACACGCTGAGTAGTTACTATAGTTCTTTGATTCTAAATACGGGGCAAGGTCTTTAATTATGAATACAGAAGTCGATTTTGCCGTCAGCCTTTCGCCGTTGATCATTTATTTTGTGGCGATTCTGGTCATTACTGCAGTTATGCTTGGCGGAAGTTTTTTTTTAGGACAAAAGCACCACACTAAAGCCAAAGATGAGCCTTTTGAATCGGGCATCGTACCTACTGGTGATGTTCATCTGCGAGTTTCTGTGCCTTTTTATCGCCTGGCTATTTTCTTTGTTATTTTTGATATGGAGAGTGTATTCCTTTATGCTTGGTCGGTAGCGTTAGAGAAATCGGGCTGGTCGGGTTTTATGGAGGCACTGGTTTTTATCAGTATATTACTGGCTACGCTGATTTATCTTGTCGCTACAGGTGCGCTCGACTGGCGCACGCGCAGACAGCGCGTTGATCGTTCCAGAATCCACGATAAGGCAAGCCAATGAACTGGACACTAACCCCGGCTGAAAACAGCCCTACTTCAAAATTAAAGCAACAAACGTATGAAGAGGCTATGCGGCGGAATTTTCTATTTGCCAGGCTTGAAGATATGGTCGCCTGGGGACGCGCCAATTCTATCTGGCCATTTAACTTCGGTCTTTCCTGCTGCTACGTCGAAATGGCAACCGCCTTTACCAGTCGCCACGATATTGCCCGTTTTGGTTCCGAAGTCATACGCAGCTCGCCACGTCAGGCTGATGTGATGGTCATATCAGGTACTGTTTTTCGAAAAATGGCGCCGGTTGTCAAGCGTCTTTATGATCAATTATTGGAACCGCGCTGGGTCATTTCCATGGGGTCGTGCGCCAACTCCGGCGGTATGTACGATATCTATAGCGTGGTACAAGGCGTCGATAAGTTTTTACCGGTTGATGTCTATGTACCGGGTTGTCCACCACGCCCTGAGGCATTGCTACAAGGCTTGATGTTGCTTCAGGATGCGATAGCCCATCAGGAAAAACGCCCATTAAGCTGGGTTGTGGGGGATCAAAATGTACACAAAGCAACGCCTCCAAGTTTTCGTGATTTACTCACTGAAAAGAGAATGCGAACCCGGCAATTAAGAGATCCTGATGAAATTTAGTTTCAGAGTAACTTCTTACCCATGCCGCTTGAAGCCTTACCATTTTCCCTCCTACATGGACGTATTCAAGGCGTCTTCCAGAACAGACCCTTCATATAAAAGGCGTGTACGGTTATGTTTCGGTAAAGATTGGGGAGAAAATCGTTGAATACTCATCTGGAAGCCAACACAAGCGTTTCCGATATTATGCAAGAACTGTCAGGGCAGGCGGCCATTGGTGACTTTACCGTTCAACAGACTCAGGATGATATTTTTACGCTGTGGATTTGCCGTCACCAATTACTTCAAACCCTGCAATATTTAAAATATCAGACGAGCTCTCCTTACCAAATGCTGTTCGATCTGACGGCAATTGATGAACGTCAGCGCACTCACCGGCAGCAACTTCCCGACAGTGATTTTACCCTGGTTTATCATTTACTTTCCTTTGTGCGCAATGAAGATATTCGCCTCAAAGTGGCTTTAAAAGAAAGCGATTTATCGGCGCCGACAATCACCAATTTATGGCCGTCTGCCAATTGGTACGAGCGCGAAGTCTGGGATATGTTCGGTATTGTGTTTACAGGTCATCCACATCTCAAGCGTATTATCATGCCGCCTAACTGGCAAGGCCACCCGTTACGTAAAGATCATTATGCCCGTGCGACTGAAGTGGAACCTTTTAGTCTGTCCGATGAGCAAGAAGAAATTGAGCAGGATGCGCTGCGTTTCGTACCCGAGGATTGGGGGATGCGTCGCCACAGCGAAAACAGCGATTTCATGTTTCTCAATCTGGGACCCAATCATCCCAGTGCGCATGGGGTATTTCGGATTGCCTTACAACTGGATGGCGAAGAAATTATCGATGCATTACCCGATATTGGCTATCACCATCGCGGCGCCGAAAAAATGGGCGAACGCCAATCCTGGCATAGTTACATCCCTTACACCGATCGGGTTGAATATCTGGGCGGTTCGATGAACAACCTGCCTTATGTACTGGCCGTGGAAAAACTGGCGGGTATCACCGTCCCGGAACGGGCACAGGTTATCCGGGTAATGATTTGCGAACTCTATCGCCTCGCCAGTCATCTGTTGTTCTATGGCACTTTTGCTCAGGATGTCGGGCAGATGACACCGATCTTTTATACCTTTATCGACCGTGAGAAAGTATTCGATATTATGGAAATGATCAGCGGCGCCCGCATGCACTCCAGCTTCTTCCGTATCGGCGGCGTGGCCATGGATTTACCACGAGGATGGGAAAAACCCATCAGGGAATTTGTTGATTATTTACCGGCCCGGCTGGATCATTATGACAAATTGGTCATGCAGAACACAACGCTTAAACGTCGGACTCAGGGTGTTGGCATGTATACGACTGAAGAGGCAATTGATTGGGGAATAACAGGTCCTGGTCTGAGAGCCACCGGCCTGGCCTGGGATTACCGTAAAGCGCGACCCTATTCAGGTTATGAAAATTACGATTTCGATATCCCTACGGGAAATAATGGTGATTGTTATGATCGTTGTGCGGTTCGCGTTGAAGAAATGCGCCAAAGCGTGCGGATTATCCGTCAATGTCTGGACAATATGCCGACCGGCCCTTATAAGGCAGAGCACCCCTTGACCACTCCACCGCCTAAGGATCACACCTTACACGATATAGAAACCCTGATTCAGCATTTTCTCAATGTTAGCTGGGGACCGGTGATTCCAGCGGGCGAAGCCTCGGTGACTATTGAGGCGACTAAAGGATTGAATGCCTATTATTTAACCAGCGATGGCGGTACCCTATCTTATCGCACCCGGATTCGCACACCTTCTTTTGCCCATTTACAAATGATTCCGCAGATGTGTAAGGGAATGATGGTTGCCGACCTGGTGTCGATATTGGCCAGTATTGATTATGTAATGTCTGACGTGGATCGCTGAAATGAAACAAACTGCAGAAAAATCAACGTCTGAAGATTTGACAGCTCTGGAGATTCAGGAGATTAATGCCATCATCAATCATTATGAAGATCACACCTCGGTGGCTATCGAAGCGCTGAATATCGTGCAAAAACATCGGCGCTGGATTTCGGATTCAACCCTTAAAGCGGTTGCTGACTTTTTACAAATATCCCTGGCACATCTGGAAAGCGTGGCGACTTTTGACAATCTGATTTATCGCCAGCCGGTGGGCAATACCGTGATTCATTATTGCAACAGTGTGACTTGCTGGATGCTGGGTAGCGAGCAGATCAGAGAGCATTTATGTCAGCGTTTGCATGTCGAACCTGGTGAAACGTCTGCGGATGGTCAATATACCATTCTACCTATCGTTTGTCTCGGAGCCTGTCATCGGGCGCCGGCGGCTCTGGTGGGTGATGAACTGAAAATAGACTTGAACACAGATGCCATTGACGAGATTCTTAAAAGGTAACCCAGATGGACAAACCGTTAACCCAAAATATCCATCCGGATCATGACTTTACCAGCCTTGCCGATTATCAGAAAACCGGGGGTTATCGAGGTATGCGTAAGGCGCTTACTGAATTACAACCGCATGAGGTCACACAACAGATTAAGGATTCTGGATTACGGGGACGAGGCGGCGCAGGATTCAGCACTGGTTTGAAATGGAGTCTGGTTCCCCAAAAAACCAGCGACCTCCCGGATTTTCAACAAACCCGGTATTTTGTGGCTAATGCCGATGAAATGGAACCCGGTGCATTCAAAGATCGACTGCTGTTAGAACAAGATCCACATCAACTGATAGAAGGAATCATTATTGGCGCTTATGCCATTCAGGCCAATATTGCCTATATTTTTATGCGCGGCGAATATCGTCTGGCGGCGAAACGGGTAACCTATGCGTTACAGGAAGCGCGAGCCCAGGGTTATCTGGGTGAACATATTCTGGGTTCGGATTTTAATCTGGAAATCTATTTGCATACCAGCGCAGGTCGTTATATTTGTGGTGAAGAAACAGCGTTGCTGAATGCTCTGGAAGGCAAAAGATCCACCCCTCGTGCCAGACCGCCTCATGCTGTCGCCAGTGGTCTTTGGGGAAGGCCCACTGTTGTCAATAATGTAGAAACATTATGCAACGTAGGGCATATTATTCATTACGGCATCGATTGGTATCACAGTCTGGGGCTTGGCGCTGATCACGGCACCAAACTATTTGGTGTCAGCGGCCGGGTAAAACATCCGGGCTTGTGGGAATTACCCATGGGGACGCCGATTCGGGAAATTGTTGAAGAATACGCCGGTGGAATGCTGGATGGTTATCAATTACGCGGTTTTTTACCCGGTGGTGCATCCACTGATTTTTTGCTGCCTGAACATCTCGATGTACGGATGGATTACGATGCAGTTGCTGAGGCTGGCAGTCGCCTGGGTACCGGAACACTGATTATTCTGGATGATAAGACTTGTCCAGTAAAAATGGTTCTGAATATGGAACAGTTCTTTGCCCAGGAATCCTGCGGCTGGTGTACGCCCTGTCGCGATGGCTTGCCCTGGACAGTCACTCTGCTACAAGACATCATCGCCGGACAGGGGCGCATGGAAGATCTGGATACACTGGCAGGACTGACGCGTATGCTGGGACCGGGACATACCTTTTGCGCTCTGGCGCCGGGGGCGATGGAACCCTTGCAGAGTGCGCTTAAATTTTTCCGCGAGGATTTTGAACGTTACATCGTCGGTAACAATGACGAACTGGAGTACGCATAATGGCCCGTATTCAGATTGATGGTCAGTTTTATAGCGTGCCGGAGGGAAACAATGTGTTGTCCACCTGTTTGTCTCTGGGCCTGGATTTACCTTATTTCTGCTGGCATCCTGCGATGGGGTCTGCCGGCGCCTGTCGCCAATGCGCCATTATTCAATATAAGGATGAAGAAGATACCCGGGGTCGTCTGGTCATGGCCTGTATGACTCCGGTTACCGACAATCTGCGCATTTCACTGAATGCTGAGCAGGCGCGACAATTTCGTCGTGATAATATCGAATTATTGATGACCAATCATCCTCACGATTGTCCGGTGTGCGAAGAAGGCGGCGAATGTCATCTTCAGGATATGACCCATATGACCGGGCATAACTTGCGTCGCTACCGGGGTCGTAAGCGAACCCATAACAACCAGAATCTGGGGCCGTTTATCAATCATGAAATGAACCGCTGTATCGCTTGCTACCGTTGTACCCGGTTTTACAACGAATATGCAGGTTGTGATGATCTCCAAGTGTTTGGTATTCACAATAATGTCTATTTTGGCCGCTTTGAGGATGGCGCTCTGGAAAGTGAATTCAGCGGCAATCTGGTCGAGGTTTGTCCTACTGGCGTTTTTACCGACAAAACCTTTAGCGCGCATTTCACCAGAAAATGGGACTTACAGACAGCGCCCTCAATCTGCGTCCATTGCAGCCTTGGCTGTAATATTTCTCCTGGCGAGCGTTATGGGGAACTCAGACGTATCGTTAACCGTTACAACGGTGATGTGAACGGCTATTTTCTGTGTGACAGAGGTCGTTTTGGTTATGATTTTGTCAATAGTTCAAAACGCATACAACATCCACGAATTAAACAGCGCAACGCCTGTATTCAAACAGCAAAAGAACATTTTCATCAATTGTTGACCCGCGCCAAGAGAACCATCGGCATCGGTTCACCGCGCGCCACACTGGAAGCCAATTTTGCCTTACGCTCACTGGTTGGCGAGACCAACTTTTTTTCTGGAATAGAAGATACCGAATATCAATTATTGCAGACTGTCAGTCAAATTATCCGTGATGGCGGCATCCATTCACCGTCCATGCGTGAGGTCGAACAAGCCGATGCGCTGTTGATCCTGGGTGAAGATGTCACGCACAGCGCCCCTCGGCTGGCGCTTTCGTTACGCCAGGCGGCGCGTAATGTATCTATTGAGCTGGCCGCCAGTGCTTTGCATGTCCCTTCCTGGCAGAATGCAGCGGTTAGAGAGATTGAAAAACAGGCTTTAACGCCAGTCTTTATCGCCAGTATTGGTCGGACGCGTCTGGATGATATAGCCTTGGACACTTATCATGGCAGTCCTGATTATCTTGCAAATTTCGGTTTTGCTATCGCTCATTACCTGGATAGCTCCGCGCCCGAAGCCAATGCTTTAGATGCGGATGAAAACAAATTGGCACACACTATAGCCGCAGCCTTAAAACAGGCCAAACGACCATTGATTGTTTCCGGAACCAGTTGTTCAAGCCTTGCTGTTATTCAAGCGGCTTATAACATTGCCAAAGCCTTGCCATCACCCAATAGGCAATTAACGTTTAGCCTCCCGGAATGCAATAGTTTAGGTCTGGCTTTGATGGCTGGAAACGATTTGCAACAGGCTTTCACGGCAATTGAACAGGGACAGGCCGATACTGTCGTGATTCTTGAGAATGATCTTTATCGCCGGGCAGAAAAGCAAAAGGTAGACGCATTTTTGGAAACGGCAGAACAGCTTGTCGTCATCGACAGCCTGAAAAACCCAACCACTGAAAAAGCGGATCTGTTGCTACCAGCGGCAAGCTTTGCCGAATCCGAAGGGACCCTGGTCAATAATGAAGGCCGTGCCCAGCGATATTTCCCGGTTTATCCTGCTCCGGATTCAATCTGTGCCAGTTGGCAGTGGCTGTTGGGGACTATGGAAAACAGTTCATGGCAACACCATGATGATTTAACTACGGCTTGTGCTCAGGCATTTCCAGACCTTACGGCGATTACTCAGGTTGCGCCGGGCGCTGATTACCGGGTTAAAGGCAGTAAAATTCCAAGGCAACCTCATCGCTACAGTGGTCGAACAGCCCTGCATGCCAATATAGATGTCAGTGAACCCGGGCAACCCACAGATTCGGAAACGCCATTCGCTTATTCCATGGAAGGGAATATGGCGCAAGTCCCACCGGCTTTATTGCCGGTGGTCTGGTCGCCCGGCTGGGATTCCAACCAGGCCATCAATAAATTCCAGGAAGAAACAGGTGGTCATTTACGCGAAGGAGACGCGGGTATTCGCTTGTTTGAGGTTTCAGGAACCCTGGCGTGGTTTAACGGCATTCCAAAGCCTTATATATCAGAACCCGGCGTCTGGGAAGTTATGGCCTTACCGCACATTTTTGGCAGCGAAGAACTTAGTTTGCAATCGCCGGCAATAGCGCAACGGCTGGCGACTGTTTGCGCCTTGATGAACCCTCTGGATGCTGAACAAGCCGGTATTGATAACGGTGATTGTGTCATCATCAGCGATCTTTCAGGCGCTTCCCTTTTAACAACTGTGATTCAAATTGATACCAACCTGTCGTCTGCCGGCTTGCTCTGTATAACCGCTGGACACCCTAAATTTCAGGCATTGAAAATGGGGATGCAAGTGACGTTAAGAAAATTCAATTCAGATTCGGAGGTGGGTTCATGAATTCCACTCTGGGTAGCCCAGCCAATATCATCGGCATTTTATTTTCAGTCATTCTGGTATCGGCATTACTAATTTGGGTAGAACGGCGCTTACTGGCCGTTTGGCAGGATCGCCTGGGTCCCAATCGAGTCGGACCATTCGGTTTAATGCAGGTAATGGCGGATATGATCAAAATGTTCTTCAAGGAAGACTGGATTCCGTCATTTACTGACCGCTGGGTGTTTGTGTTGGCGCCGACTATCGTATTTATCACCATGCTGACCGGTTTTGCTGTCATCCCTTTTGCCCCGGGCGTCGGCATTATTGATTTCAACTTCGGCTTGCTTTACTTTCTGGCGCTGACCTCATTATCGGTTTATAGCATCGTTCTGGCAGGCTATGCGTCTAATAACAAATATGCATTGCTCGGTGGGCTCAGAGCGGCGGCACAAACAGTCAGTTATGAAGTATTCATGGGTATTTCCATCATGGGTGTGGTCATGCTGGCTGGGACATTTAATCTAAGAGAGATTGTTGAAGCGCAACGGGACGGCTGGTTTATCGGGCCGCAATTTTTGGGTTTTTTGATTTTTTTGATTGCCGCGATTGCCGAAAGTCGCAGAGCGCCTCTTGATCTGCCTGAAGCTGAACAGGAGCTGGTCGCAGGCTTCCATCTCGAATATTCCGGGATGAAATTCGGCATGTTTTTCGTTGGCGAATATCTCGGCATCACGCTGAGTTCAGCGGTTATCGTCACGCTTTTTTTTGGCGGTTGGCTGGGCCCCGGGTTGCCGCCATTAGTCTGGTTTTGTTTGAAAACCAGTATTGGCATTATGTTTTTCATTCTATTGCGTGGCGCTTTACCTCGTCCACGCTATGATCAACTGATGCGCTTTGGCTGGAAGGTTCTATTACCGGCTGGATTATTGAACTTGCTGTTAACCGGGGCCATCGTGTTGTCATTGCACGGGTAAGGTCTTCGTAAAACGGGTATAACTATGTTAAGTCAGATACGCTCATTATGGGAAGTTTTAAAGCATACTTTCGTTAAAGCGGATACGGTGGAATATCCGGAACAAAGGCGGGAACTGTATCCCCGTTATCGAGGGCGAATTATTTTAACCCGTGATCCCGATGGCGAGGAACGCTGTGTTGCCTGTAATCTATGCGCTGTTGTCTGTCCTCCGGATTGCATTGCCTTGCAGAAAGCTGAAGATGAAGACGGTCGCTGGTATCCTGAATTCTTCCGTATTAATTTTTCCCGCTGCATCATGTGCGGGTTTTGCGAAGAGGCTTGCCCAACGCATGCCATTCAACTCACGCCGGATTTTGAGATGGGTGAATATGATCGCCAAAACATGGTGTATGAAAAGCAAAACCTGCTGATCGACGGCACCGGGAAATATCATGATTACAACTTTTACAGAGTGGCCGGCATGACTATTAACGGTAAAAACAAGGGACAGGCCGAAAATGAAAAACCGCCGGTCGATGTAAAAACCTTGTTACCTTAACGATAGAGCACATTATGGTTTTGATCTTATTTTATCTCACCTCAGCCGTCGCTATTTTCGCAACAGTGATGATGATTACCCGGCTCAACGCCGTTCATGGACTGCTCTATCTTATCTTGTCACTGTTAGCTGCCGGGGTTATCTTCTTTCTGCTGGGCGCTTATTTTGCCGCCGTGTTGGAGGTAATTATTTATGCCGGTGCCATCATGGTTGTGTTTGTATTCGTTATCATGATGCTCAACCAAGGGCAAAAAACCATTGCTCAGGAACGCTTGTGGTTACAGCCTGGAATCTGGATTGGGCCATCGTTGCTGGCCATCATTTTATTGGCTGAAATGTTATTGATTATTGTTTCCGGCAATAATGCCGAAAGCGGCCATGTTGTGACCGCTCAACAGGTCGGCATCGCTTTATACGGACCTTATCTGTTGGCGGTAGAACTGGCCTCCATGTTATTACTGGCCGGGCTGGTTGGCGCTTATCATTTGACCAAGCCGCTATTCAAAACAGCTGAAGAGGAAGGTAAATCATGAGTGCAATTCCGATGGATCAAGGACTGTTGCTGTCCGCCATTTTATTTGTACTGGGATTAATCGGCGTATTGATGCGGCGCAACCTGATCATGATGTTGATGTCTCTGGAGGTTATGTTCAATGCCGTTGGTCTGGCTTTTATCGTGGCAGGCGCGCGCTGGGGGCAGGCGGATGGACAGGTCATGTTTGTGCTGATTCTCACCTTGGCAGCCGCTGAGGTGGGGATTGGTCTGGGACTGGTACTGCAAATTTTCCGCCATTTCAAAACCCTGGATGCGGATTCAGTCAATGAAATGCAAGGATAAATGATGAAATTATTGGCATTACTGGCCTGGATACCATTATTCCCGCTGTTTGGATTTTTAGTTCTGGCATTGCTGGGCACTCGGTTTTCCAAAAAACTGGTTTCCTGGGTGGGTATCGGTAGTGTCGCTATCTCGGCAGCACTGGTTGCTTTGATAGGTTTCGAATATCTGAGTGGTAGCTTGCAGCCCTATCATTTAGTCCTGGGTTCATGGATGGAAGTCGATAACCTGTTAGTTCCTTTCGGTTTCTATCTTGATGCCTTAACCCTGACAATGTTGTTTGTGGTCACTGGCGTCGGTTTTTTAATTCACCTTTATTCCGCCGGCTTCATGCATTCTGATCCGGGCTATGCCCGTTTCTTTGCCTATATGAATCTGTTTGTATCCGCTATGCTGGTATTGGTTTTGGCGGATAATCTGGTGTTGCTTTATCTCGGCTGGGAAGGCGTTGGCTTGTGCAGCTATCTGTTAATCGGTTTCTGGTATAAAGATCCGAATAATGGTTATGCAGCGCGTAAAGCCTTTATCATGACCCGTATTGGCGATACCGCCATGGCCTTAGGCTTGTTTTTACTGTTTACGCAATTGCATAGCTTTGATATCCAGACGTTAATGCTCCGGGCCAACAGTCAATGGACATCGGGTTCCGCATTGCCGCTGGTTGCTGCAGCGCTGTTATTGGGTGGTGCAGTAGGCAAATCCGCTCAATTACCGTTACAAACCTGGTTACCCGACGCCATGGCTGGCCCAACACCCGTCAGCGCGTTGATTCATGCCGCCACGATGGTCACTGCGGGTGTTTACCTGATTGCCAGAACCCATGATTTATTTATGCTGGCGCCCACGGTTCAATTCGTTGTGGCACTGATCGGTACACTCACTTTATTGCTTGCCGGCTGCTCGGCATTAGCACAAACCGATATCAAACGCATACTCGCGTATTCGACCATCAGTCAGATTGGCTATATGTTTCTTGCATTGGGCGTCGGCGCCTGGTCGGCGGCAATTTTTCATTTAATGACCCATGCTTTTTTCAAAGCCTTATTGTTCCTTTCCGCCGGTGTGGTTATTGTGCGTTTTCATCATGAGCATAATATTTTCAAAATGGGCGGTTTTCGCAAAACCATGCCCATGGCCTTCTGGGGCTTTGTGATTGGCAGCGCCGCTTTAACTGCATTACCGTTTACCTCCGGTTTTTATAGTAAAGACTTGATATTGGCTGCGGCTTACGAAAGCTCACCCATGCTTTGGTTTGCAGGGTGTTTAGGCGCATTGCTTACGGGTATTTACAGTTTCCGTTTGGTTTTTGTCGTATTTTTCGGCCCCCAAATTCACACGATCGATACGGCATCTAGCTGGCCTATGAATATTCCCTTGGTGTTGTTGTCTGTTCTGGCTTTGTTCGGCGGTTTGTTACGGATTCCGCTGGACTCTGTCTTTCCTGTTTTACCCGACGCACAGCCTGATACCTCTTTTGATCCAGTGGCTGTCATTACCTTGGCTATGCCAATGCTCGGTGTACTCATTGCTGCATTGTTTTATCTGACCGGCACTTTTTCAGTTCAACGCTATGTATCTCATGGCTGGGGCAACTGTGTCAGACAGCTATTTTTCAATGGCTGGTATGTGGATGCATTGTATAACAGTCTGGTTGTTCGCCCGTTTAAAGCCTTGTGTACGTTGAATAAAAATGATGTGGTCGATAGTCTGTACCTTGGAACAGCAGGGATCAGCCGTTATTTGTACCACCTTATCCGCAGATCACAAAGCGGACGGGTACGCTGGTATGCCTCATCTATGGCGCTGGGTACCGTAGTCATTATTGCCATAGGGTTACTATCATGATTTTGTTCGCTCTTGTAGCCGTTTTATTGATAGGCGGAATTGTCGCCTGGTTTTCAGAAAAAATTCACCCGGATATTCCTCGCTGGGTTTCTGTGATGACCCTTATAATTGAAGCAGTGTTGTTAATGGCTCAATACACTGCAGCTACTGGGGTCATTGAATGGGGCGCGCCCCTGTCACAAACCTGGCTCGCCGACTTTGACCAATCATGGATTCCCCGCTTTGGTATTCATTTTCATCTGGCTTTAGATGGACTCAGCCTGTTGTTACTCGCCCTGACAATCCTGCTCGGCTTTATGGCCGTTAGCAGTTCCTGGACCGAGATCAACAAACATCAGGGATTCTTTTACTTTAACCTGTTGTTCTGTCTAACCGGGGTCAGCGGTGTATTTTTGGCCGTTGATCTGTTTCTATTGTTTTTTTTCTGGGAATTGATGATTCTCCCGATGTACTTTTTAATCAGCATCTGGGGACATGAAAACCGAATTTATGCGGCCATGAAATTCTTTATTTTTACGCAGGTCAGTGGCTTGTTGATGTTGTTGTCCATCGTGGCTTTGGTACTGATCAATCATAGTCAGACTGGTATTTACAGTTTCAATTATTTTGAACTGCTAGACACTGAAATCTCCCCGACTATTGCATTCTGGTTAATGCTGGGGTTTTTTATTGCTTTCACCGTTAAGTTACCCGCTGTGCCGTTTCACACCTGGTTGCCGGATGCGCATACACAGGCTCCGACCGGCGGTAGTGTGTTGCTGGCCGGTATTATGCTTAAAACAGGTGCCTATGGCTTATTACGCTTTGTGATCCCATTGTTTCCAGAAGCGTCTCATCAGTTTGCGCCCATTGCGATGATATTGGGTGCTATCAGCGTACTTTATGCCGCCATGATGGCTTTTGCTCAATCCGATATCAAACGTCTGATTGCTTATACCAGTGTCAGCCACATGGGGTTTGTATTGCTGGGGATATTTTCCTGGAACCTTCTGGCTTTGCAAGGCGTTGTCGTCACCATACTGGCTCATGGCATTAGCGCCGCCGCGCTATTTATGATTGCCGGCGCTTTACAACAGCGACTACATACCCGTGACATAGATCATATGGGCGGATTATGGACTGCCATACCGCGGTTATCAGCCTTAACCCTGATATTCGCCTTCGCCTCGCTGGGGTTACCCACATTGGGTAATTTTGTGGGAGAATTTTTGGTATTAGTGGGGGCGTTTAAAGTCAATGTGGTTTTGACAGCTATCACAGCCCTGGCGCTGATTCTTTCTCCCATATACGCCCTGATGATGGTACAAAAATCCTTGCATGGCCCATTACAACCGCAAGCATCGTTAGTGGACGCCAATCACCGCGAACTGGTTTCGCTGGCAGTGCTGGCGCTGCTGACAGTATGGCTGGGGTTGTATCCAGGAACTATATTGAAAATTTCAGCCCCGGCGTTAAAGCAGGAAATGCAACAAACTGTTGAGATGGAACATTGATGAATATCAGTCAAATTCAAGCGCTTGCACCGATAATAACCCTGTCCGGGGTAATCATTATCGTATTACTTAGTATTGCCATTAAACGCAATTTTGTCTTCAGTTGCACTATAACCGCAGGCGGCATCCTCATGACCTTGGTGGCTCTGGTCTGCGCCTGGCAGAATGCGCCCATGCAAACGACATTGCTGATCCGGATTGATCATTATGCTTTATCCTTTATGGCGCTATTGCTACTCGCCGGCCTTGCTGTTTTAGGTTTTTGCTATGACTATTTCAAGACTCGGAAAGGTCAAAATGAAGAACTTCTGGTGCTGTTGCTCACGGCACTTTTAGGTGCTTCGGTACTGATCGCCAGTACGCATTTTGCCAGTTTTTTAATGGGCCTTGAAATACTCAGTATTTCGTTATTTGTGTTGATTGCTTATCCCAGCAATCAACGGCATCCACTGGAAGCCGCCATTAAGTATTTAATCCTGTCCGGTGTTTCTTCAGCTTTTCTGCTCCTGGGAATGGCCTTTATTTATGCACAATGCGGTGAATTGGGCTTCACCGGCATCGGCCATTTTATTGCCAGTCAATCGGCAATGAATATCATGATTTTGAGTGGCATTATTTTTATCATGGCCGGTGTGGGATTCAAACTCTCTCTGGTTCCTTTTCATCTTTGGACAGCCGATGTTTATCAAGGCGCGCCAGCGCCTATCACAGCTTTTATCGCGACTGTTTCAAAAGGTGCGGTTTTTGTTCTGTTGTTACGTTTTTTCATCAGCGCTGATAGCTTTATTTATTCCCAGTTAGTCAATATTTTCAGCATTGTCGCCGTATTAACAATCCTGATAGGGAATCTGCTGGCGTTACTGCAAACTCATGTTAAACGCCTATTGGCTTATTCAGCGATAGGGCATATCGGCTATTTACTGGTTGCATTCATTGCCATGGGCAGCATCGCACCAGCTTTAGCCGTTGAATCTGCCAGCTTTTATCTGGTGGCTTATTTTATTACCACAATCGGCGCTTTTGGTGTCATTTCTGTACTGTCAACACCACAATCAGAGGCGGACGAACTTTCGGTGTATCGGGGACTGTTCTGGCGACAACCTGTATTAGCAGCCGTGTTTACCCTGATGTTGTTATCACTGGCTGGCATTCCACTCACCGTAGGATTTATCGGTAAATTTTACATTTTTACCAGTGGTGCCGCGGGGCGATTATGGGGATTATTGGCGGCAGTCATCGTAGGTAGTGGTTTGGGATTATATTACTACCTGAGAGTCATTGTGATGATGACAAGGAACGCTGAGAAATCAGCGGTTGAATCGAAAATATATAACGGTACCTGGATTTCCACTGCAACACTTTCGGTCTTAAGTATACTGTTGCTTTGGTTTGGTATTTATCCGGATTTTCTGGTCAATACCATTCAATCAGTATCCTATACCTTGCCATGAATGCTTTAATTCGAAACAGAGCTATAGCCATTTCTGGTGAATGAGTTGGATTTTGCCAGAGTTAGTCTTAAAGCAAGCAAAACCAGGATGCGGCATGATTCATTGTGCAGCAGGTTTGACTTATAGCTTTATTTAATTCTACCATCCCCTATTATGCGGGTATGAACTTTTCAACGGAGAAACATTATGCGTAAATTAAATCAAGTTAAAGATGTCATTGAATATAGCCATGAAATTCATGCCAGATTGGCTAAATTTTATGATGATCTTAACAATCAACATCAAAAGGCCCGTATCAAAATGCTGCTTGATTATTTAGGCAGACATGAACGGAACTTAGCAAACTGTTTAGCGGAATATGAGCAGGAAACAGCACAAGAACTCATGGATACCTGGCTGGAATTTACACCGACAACAAATATTGACGAAAAGATAAAAAATTTACCTCTTCATGCCGATATGACGTTACAACAGTTAGTAGATTATGCTCTGGATTTGGATAATATAGTGGTAGAACTTTACAGGGATGCACTGCTACATGTAGAGCTACCGGAACTGACAGAGTTGTTCCAGAACCTGATTGAGATGGAAAACCAGGAGAAAAAAAATATGGTTCGTAATGCGATGATGTTGGAGGATATATAAGGTAATGGCCTGCGGGTCTTTTGTTGACTTTCTGTATCGAGCGGGAGCGTATAGTCTGCGCTTAAATTGGCTCTCTAACGGTTAAAATCCGTACTCGAATATCATCATGTTCCCAAATTTTGTGAGAACAGATGCCATTGACAAGTCAAACGACGCGAAGCGGAGCTTCTAAACCAGGCGTTCCAAAACTGAGTTTTGGATTAAGAGCCTGTTCGCAGTAGAAGGCGTTAATATCACAGTGAAGGTAGGTTTTAATGTTAATTGAACAACCTGAGTTTATCGATGGCCTCATTGTATTTGCTGTATTTATAATAGTCTTAATGAGTATGGTTTTAGCCGTACAAATGTGGCTCAGACGAAAACGTCGGGTAAAGGTTGTCATCAATCAGAACCATGTGATTACCCTGGATACGGGGGAAAAGCTGTTACAGGCATTGGCTGAAAAAGAGATTTATCTGCCTACGGCCTGTGGCGGTAATGCCAAGTGCGGACAATGCAAATTGATTGTCAAGCATGGCGGTGGTTCGATATTGCTACCAGAACAGGCCAAATTAACCCCCGAACAAATAAAACAGCATTATCGTTTGGCGTGTCAGATTACGGTTAAAAATGATCTTGAAATAGAAATACCGCCAGAACTATTACGTAAAAATGAATGGTCCTGTGTCGTAGCATCCAATCGTAGCGTTGCGACGTTTATTAAAGAACTTGTTTTAGAATTACCGCCAGGACGACCTTTTAATTTTAGAGCAGGGGGCTATATATTGTTGGAGGCTCCAGCCTGTTCGGTAAATTTTAAAGATTTTGATATTGCAGAGAAATTTCGGCCAGCCTGGGATAAATTAAATTTATGGCGTTATCAGGTGACATTGGACGAATCGACTCGGCGCGCCTATTCGATGGCCAATTATCCGGACGAAAAAGGCATCATTATGCTGAATGTCAGAATCAGTTTACCACCGGCAGAAAATCCAGAACGTCCCCCCGGTAAAGTGTCATCTTATGTTTTTAGCCTGAAACCGGGTGATAAGGTTAACGTCTCGGGGCCTTTTGGTGAATTTTATGCGCGCGATAGCGAAAACGAAATGATCTTTGTGGGCGGTGGCTCCGGAATGGCGCCAATGCGCTCACATATTTTTGATCAGCTGAAACGGCTTAAAACACAGCGTAAGATTTCATATTGGTATGGCGCACGCAGTTTGGCCGAAGTCTTTTACCGGCAGGATTTTGACCGGCTGGCGAAAGAGCACGAAAATTTCAGTTGGACGATTGGCTTATCGGATCCTCAACCGGAAGATGCCTGGCAAGGGCCGACTGGATTTATTCATCAAATATTGTATGAGCATTATTTAAAGTCGCACCCGGCACCGGAAGATTGTGAATATTATCTCTGCGGCCCACCGCCGATGATCAACGCGGTACAAGACATGTTGAATGATTTAGGCGTCGATGAAAATAATATTCTATTTGATAAATTTGGCGAATAAATATCAGGCGGATTCAACTCCAAAGCACAATTGATGACACTCTGGCATATGCAAGAGTGTACTTATGATTTGAATCTAAATTTGTAACTACTCAGCGTGTTTGGGGCTGAAGGCATAGGCTATTGATTTATAAG
>CAJXMF010000012.1 GCA_913056195.1 uncultured Methylococcaceae bacterium
GCCTGATAAATCAACAGCCTATGCCCACAGAAGAATTTACGCTGAGTAGTTACATTCATTTTAGCACTATTCCCGAGACTAACCTTTTCCGGCCCTTAAAAATGAAAATTCTGTTTTATAGCCTGATCCTTATCTATGCGCTGAATGCACATGCCGACGATTTTAATGATTTATTTCGTGCGGCCACGGATGGCAATACCGAACGCTTGCAATCATTGTTGGCAGCGGGGCTGAATGTCAACGCGAAATCGGCGACCGGCCGGACGGCATTGATGGGGGCTTGTTACAATGGTAATCTGCGCAATGTTAAAGTATTGCTTAATTATGGTGCCGATGTGAATGCGACGGACAGTATGGGCAATACCGCACTGATGGATGCGATTCGATTTGCCGACAAAGCCCTGATTCAGACATTGATTGCAGCAGGTGCCGATGTCAATGCGGTCGATAACAAAGGTCTGACCATTTTGGCGCGCGCCAAAAAGATAGCTCCGGCATCGATTATCAAGCTGTTGGAAAATGCGGGTGCCAAAGAAACATCAAAAACAGAGACTGAAACAGCAGACGGCACAACTGAAGAAAAAAAAGACGATAATGCCAAGGATAAACCCCAAAAAGAGGCTGACAATGCACAATAAACAACCCCCTTATCACATTCATATTTTAGGCATCTGCGGTACCTTTATGGGGGGACTGGCGCTGATCGCCAGGCAATTGGGCTATCACGTCACCGGCTCCGATCAAAATGTTTATCCGCCGATGAGCACGCAACTGGAACAACAAGGCATCACATTGATGAATGGTTATCGTGCCGAAAACCTGGACAGCAAGCCCGATCTGGTGGTTATCGGCAATGCCTTGTCGCGCGGCAACCCTGAAGTCGAGGCGGTACTGAATCGAGGCTTGCATTATGTATCCGGCCCGCAATGGTTGTCCGAACATGTGTTGCAAAACAAATGGGTACTCGGCGTCGCCGGTACTCACGGCAAAACCACCACAACCAGTATGTTGGCTTGGATTCTCGAAGCCCAGGGCTTCAATCCCGGCTTTCTGATTGGCGGGGTGCCCTTGAATTTTGGCTTGTCTGCCCGTTTTGGCGAATCGGATTTTTTTGTCATTGAAGCCGATGAATATGATTCGGCCTTTTTCGACAAGCGTTCCAAATTTGTGCATTACCGACCACGAACCGCGATATTGAATAATCTGGAATTTGATCATGCCGATATTTTTCCCGATCTTGACGCCATAAAAACACAATTTCATCATTTGGTGCGCACCATTCCTGGTGAAGGCCTGATTATCACACCCGAAAACGAGACCAATATTGCCGATGTGCTGAAAAAGGGTTGCTGGACACCGGTGGTGAAAACCGCTATCGGACAGCCCGCCGACTGGCAGGCAAAATTACTGAAAGCGGACGGTAGCCAGTTTGAAATCATCTTCAAGCATCAGTCGCAGGGCATCATTGATTGGCGCTTAACAGGCGAACACAATGTTTACAATGCCTTGGCAGCAATCGCCGCTGCACGCCATATCGGCATCCTGCCGGCGGCGGCCATTAGCGCTTTGCATCAATTCAAGAATGTTAAACGGCGGATGGAAAAAATTATCGAAACCGACAAGATTACCGTTTACGATGATTTTGCCCATCATCCCACCGCCATCGAAACCACCCTGGCCGGATTACGCAAACAGGTCGGTGACGAACGTATTATTGCCGTGCTGGAGCCGCGCTCCAACACCATGCGTATGGGCATTCATACGCAAACACTGGCCAATGCGCTGAAAACAGCCGATCTGGCCCTGGTTTATCAGCCCGAAGGCCTGGACTGGGACTTATCACTGCTGCTCGATTATGCCGATAATATCCAAATCTGTAGTCGGCTGGATGACATTACCACCCAGCTACAAGCCGAGCAAAAAGCCCACGCCGTATTGATGAGCAATGGCAGTTTTGGCGGCATTTATCAGACGCTACGGGAACGATTGACATAAGGCAATTCGCAATATGGGCATTTTATTCACTGCGCATTACCTAATCCCGTCTGTATTGCGAAATATCAATCACATTATGACAATAGCCGCTGGAGAGCATCATGCGCGTTTTTATACTGTTTTGTTTAATCACCTTTAACCAGGCGGTGCTGGCCTTAACGCAGGAACAGGTACCGGAACCGCTGAAACCCTGGATAGACTGGGCGATTGATGAGGATAAGGATTTCCAGTGTCCGTTTTTGTATCATCGCTTTAAACAAAAACAATGCCGTTGGCCGGGGCGTTTGCAATTGACGCTGAATGAAAGCGGCGGCCACTTCAGCAGTCGCTGGACATTATACCGCGATGCCTGGGTGATTCTGCCGGGTGATGACCGGCATTGGCCACAGAAGGTACGTGTTAATCAAAAGCCATTGCCGGTGGTGAAAAAAAATGGCAAGCCGGCGGTATTTTTAAGTGCGGGCCAGCATCACATAGAAGGCCAATTCCGCTGGCGGCGATTACCTGATCGCCTGGGCGTGTATGCCGATACGGGTTTGATTGCGCTGCAGGTGAACGGCAAAACACGGTTCGATTATAGTCTGAAGCAAGGTTCAATCTGGTTGCATCAATCTAAAAAAGCCGGCCAGATACCGCCTGAAAACCGGCTGCAATTACAGGTTTTTCGCAAATTGATTGATGATGTACCGTTACAAATGGAGACCGTGCTCCAGCTCGATGTCGCCGGCAAGCCCAGAGAAGTGCTTTTGTCATATGCCTTGTTGGCGGGGTTTATCGCCGCCGATTTAAACAGCCCATTGCCGGCACGCCTGGAAAATAGCGGCAAACTGCGCATTCAGCTCAGACCGGGGCAATGGACAATCCGGCTTAAAAGCCTGAATCCTGAAAACATCAAACAATTGGGCCTGACGTTTCAGGGTGCGGCCTGGCCGGAGTATGAAATTTGGTCATTTCAACCCAACCGCGCCTTGCGTTTGTTGGAAATCAAAAATGTGCCTGCCGTTGATCCATCACAAACCCGGCTCCCGGCCAACTGGCGGCAGTTGCCCGCTTATCGTCTTGAGCAGGGCGATGTCATGGTGTTTAAGGTGTTACGGCGCGGAAATCCACAACCCGAACCGGATCATCTGACACTGAGGCGTCGAATCTGGCTGGATTTTGCCGGCACAGGTTATACCATTCAGGATGGGATACAAGGACAGCTGCGTAGGAGCTGGCGCTTGCAGACCGGGCCTGAAATGCAGTTGGGGCAGGTTAAAATCAACGGTAAAAATCAGTTGATTACCCGGTTGCATGAACAGGAATCGGCTGGTGTTGAAGTCCGTCAGGGCCATTTAAACCTTTTGGCCGACAGCCGCATTGAAGGAAATCTCAGCGATTTGAGTGTGAGTGGTTGGCAGCACGACTTTCAGCAGGCGAGTGCTGAATTGAATATTCCACCGGGATGGCGGCTGTTTTATGTCGGCGGCGTGGATAACCAGCCCGATAGCTGGACCGGGCGTTGGACCTTACTCGATTTTTTTGTAGTGCTGATCAGTGCGTTGGCGGTGAGTCGGTTATGGAATAAACGCTGGGGCGCATTGGCCTTATTGATGCTGGTATTGACCACGCATGAATCCGGCGCGCCACATTTTATCTGGTTGAACTTACTGGCGGTGATTGCGCTGTTGCGGGTTTTGCCGGAAAGCGGATTTGCCCGCCTGCTGCGCTATTATCGCCATTTAAGCTGGCTGGCCATGCTGATTATCTTAATCCCGTTTACGATACAGCAAGTGCGGACGGCATTTTATCCACAATTGGAAAAACCGTGGCAGCCGGTTGCGCCGCAAATAGCAACGATGGATAGTCTTCAGGTAGCGAGCCCTCATGACACAAGCGCGGCGCTCAAAGGCACAGTCGCAAGGCTCAGTGCCCGGGCGCTCGAAAAATCAAGGGGGGGCAGCGCGACCAATAAGGATAAACAAATGCCGCTGACGCAGTTTGACCCTAATGCCAATTTACAGACAGGGCCCGGCTTGCCGCAATGGCAGTGGCATAAAACGCAGCTGGCCTGGAATGGCCAGGTGGATTCAAGGCAACGGTTGCAACTGTGGTTTTTATCGCCCGGCATGATGTTTGTGTGGAAATGGGCGCAGTTACTGTTGATTATCGCTCTGGTATTGCGACTGCTTGATGTTGTACGTAAGTCGAAGAAAGGTGCTCTGTCGGGTATTCAATGGATGTTGATTCTACCGTTGCTGTTCGGCGCCGGCAGCGACAGCTTCGCGGATTTACCCGACCAAAAATTATTGCAGGAATTAAAAAGTCGCTTGTTGCAAGCGCCGGAATGCTTGCCCGACTGCGCTCAGATTACCCGCATGAAACTGGTCATTGGGCCTGAAAAGCTAGCCATTGACCTCACCGTACATGTTCAGCATGATACCGCAATCCCTTTACCCGCGCAGGCAGGCCAGTGGATGCCGGGGCATGTCAAACTGGATGATCAGGAAAGCCAGGTCTTGATGCGCGATAAGAACAGCCTGTTATGGGCTTTTGTGCCGGCGGGTATTCATCAACTGCAATTGACCGGCATCTCGCCACGGCGCGATAAATTCAGTTTGCCATTAACCTTGAAACCCCATCATGTGGAAACCCGGCAACACGACTGGAAAATTCAAGGTGTCTATAGTGATGGTCAAAGCGATAATGTATTGCAGTTCAGTCGCTTGCAGCGGACTGCAAAGTCACCGGAGAGCCGCTTGCAGCCCAGCGAATTACCGGCCTTTATTCGCATTGAACGAACCTTGAATTTAGGTCTGGACTGGCGCATAAGCACGCGGCTGGTGCGATTAAATAACAGCCGTGAAGCGGTTCATATTCGTTATCCACTCCTTGCCGGCGAGTCGGTCACCAGCGCCGGGATCCGGGTCAACGATCATCAGGCCGAGTTGACACTCGCCTCTGGTCAGCGACAGCTGATCTGGCAATCGATTTTGGAAAAACAAGACAATATTGAATTGAAGGCGGCACAAACCAGGCAATGGACAGAGCTTTGGCGTGCGCGTATCAGTCCAGTCTGGCACGTTGAATTGAGCGGTATCGCTGTGATTCAGCAGCAAAATGCACGCGGTGAGTGGCTGCCAGAATGGCGCCCCTGGCCGGGCGAACGGGTGTTGCTGAGCATCGGAAAACCGCAGGCCGTTGCCGGCGCAACGCTGACGATTGATGAATCGACGATTAAAATAAAACCGGGAAAACGAACCGAACAGGCTGCGTTTACGATGCGGGTCAGAAGTTCCAAGGCCCAGCAGCACATCATCACGCTGCCGCCGCAGGCCGAGCTGCAAAGCGTATTGATTGATGGCAGACGGCAACCCATTCGCCAGCAAGGACGAGAACTGCGCCTGCCGATCCGTCCCGGAGAACAAAGCATAGCGTTAAACTGGGTGACGCCTGCAGGTATCGCGCCTATCTATACGACACCGGCGATTGATTTAAAGCAGTCCAGTGTCAATCATCATATCAATCTGCAACCCGGACAGGATCGCTGGATATTATTGACATTAGGTCCGGATTTTGGCCCGGCCACCCTGATTTGGGGCATCGTCATCGTACTCGCCGTTTTGGCCTTTGGCCTGGGCCAATCCAAGCTCACCCCCCTCAAACCCTGGCAATGGTTTTTATTGTTGCTGGGATTAAGCCAGGTTCCCGTTGTAGCGGGAGTCTGTGTGGTGTTGTGGTTATTGGCGCTTGGCATCCGCGGCAAGGCTAATGTGTTAGCCTTGCCCTGGTTCAATTTTATTCAAATTTGTTTAGGAATGTTGACCTTTACAGCATTGGCGCTGTTGTTTATTGCCGTACAACGCGGCTTGCTGGGTATTCCCGATATGCAAATAGCCGGTAATCAGTCCAGTGCATTCAATCTCAACTGGTACCAGGATCGCAACCCGTCGATTTTGCCGGTTGCAACGATTATTTCTGTACCGTTGCTGGTTTATCGCGGTTTAATGTTATTGTGGTCACTATGGCTGGCACATGCGTTACTGAATTGGTTGCAATGGGGATGGCAGTGTTTTTCAGCACACGGATTGTGGAAAAAAGCGGCGTTTAAGCCTAAAAAACCATTGGTGGTTAATGAATCGACAGAGAAAAATCATCCCGGTTCAGATAAAAACCACTGATGAAAGGGGGAAACTGGAGGGGAGATCAATATGTCACAATTAACACTTAATTCACAAACAACGGGGTACGATCCACACAATGCCTTGTCATTGGCACGCTTATCGGCGCTGGCCTATGAAAATGAGGCGGCTATCTATGCACGACTGACGCAATGGGAGTTTCCAAAACGACATTTTATTAATCATGCTGGCAGCGGAACGCAAGGCTTTGTTGCGGCAAATGATAAGCACTTAGTCATCGTATTTCGAGGGACTGAAATAACAAAAATCAAGGATTTGATTACCGATGCCAAAATCAAGTTGATTCCCGGGCCGTTTGGTCAGGTGCATCATGGTTTTCAAGCCGCATTGGATTGGGTTTGGAGTGAAATTTTGCAAAAAATCACCGAATTTCAGCATAACCAGCAAGCTATTTGGATAACGGGACACAGTTTGGGCGGCGGATTGGCCACATTAGCGGCCAGCCAGTTATTGGCTGCCAATAAACCTTTCCATCAGCTATGCAATTTTGGCTGCCCACGTGTGGGTGATGCTGAATTTGCATCGAATATGGACCAACTCGCCCAAGGTCGGTGTTTTCGGGTGCGCAACAATAATGATATTGTGACCCGTATTCCGGTTGCCGGTTTGTTCTTTTACCGTTATCGTCATATTGAAAAATTGATTTATTTTGATAGTGATGGTAACCGGCGTGATGGCATTGGTTTCTGGGGTCTCATGAAAGAGCATTTGTCAGGACATATCAATGCGATTGGGGAATTGGGTGTAGATGACCTTGAGGATCATAAAATCGACAATTATCTGAACGTTTTACAACACGATAGCGGTTGAATCCAAAGCAGGTCTATAAGCGGATAGGCCAGAGCGCACTGCCATTAAGTTAAGAAAAAATCCTTGTTCCCAAGCAGGAGCTTGGGAACAAGAGATGGAATGCAAGCAATTGATTTTCGGTGCTTTCCTTAGCCTTGGTATTTTTCTTCAACCATTTGGTCGATTAAATCCATGACTTCAATGCTGGCTTGTTCGGTTTGCTGCATGGAATCCAGAATACCTTGTAACAGTGTTTCATCCTGCTGCCAGTTTTGCCGTGAAAATTGATAGGCTTGCTGGGTGAATGAATGCACCTGTCCATGTGGGTCAGAAAGTTTGCCATAGGCAACGGTGTGGCGGAATTTCTCATAGCCGATGCCAGCGTCATACCATTTGCCCAGCCTGCAATTGTGATGATCGACCAGAATGGCTTGAGCCTGAGGCAGGTCATCCGGCCCTTCAATCGCCATATAGCCATTTTGTTTGAACACAATGTGATCAAGTTTGGTCAACAAGGCAAAGCATTTATCCCTGGCATAACTGATATAGCCGACCGATTCTTGAGCTGAGTGTGACAAATCAGCAAATTGTCGTTCGAATTCACCCACCTGAGTCATGATTTCCTGTGACAAACGGGTTGAATTTTCCGCTTCCTGGAACATTTGTTCAACCCGACGATTAAAGGAATTTAAGGTTTGTGAGACTTCCAATGCTGCATCTTTAGTATGTTCTGAAAGATTTTTGACTTCATCGGCCACCACGGCGAAGCCACGGCCATGTTCGCCCGCACGTGCGGCCTCAATGGATGCATTCAGTGCCAAAAGATTGGTCTGGTCGGCGATACCGGTAATCATGGATAAAGACTCGGTGACTTTTTTACTGTCTGCAATCAGCGCTGAAATAACGCTGCTGACCGACATAATGTTGTCATTGATATCGGTTAAGGAGGTGCCGATAGTGTTGACGGTAGTGAGACTGTTTTCGGCATTTTGCCCGGTATCGGTGGCGATTGCCTCGACCTTTTCCATTTGCTCGGTAATATTGATCAGATCATTCTGATTGCCTTTTAAGTTGTCGAGTAAATTACCGGTGTTGAGGTTATGTAAACCGGCAGCCAGACGGTTTTTAATAATGAGCGTTTCATTTTCTTTAAATTGTTGATGTGCCAGATTGATATGTTGAGCTGATTTCTGAAATACGCCGGGAAAGCCGTCGGCTAACGCGGGTCGGTCATGATTACCTTTGGCTACCTGTTCGAAGCAGGTGGTGATTTCTCTGCAATAAGATTCGACAATATCCAGAAACTCATTCAACTCCCAGGCAATCTGCCCCATTTCACCTAAACCTTTCGTTTGCGTGATGCGATGATGCAATTCGCCGTGATTGGCTTTAGATAGAATGGCGTGAATTTGAGCCAAAGTCTCAAGATGGGGAATCGTCATGATTTTAAGCCAGACTGCAGCGCCTGTAATCAGTAGCATGAGTATCAGATTAAACCAGGAAAAACCCTGCGTATAGGTATCGATGCTAAATTGAATAACAACCAATAAAATAATGCTGGTAGCGGCAATTGTTATTTTGGTATTAAAAAAAGGGATGTTTGCACTTTGTGATTTCATACCACACCTTCAGGTTTGTATAGATTCATGACCAGACTGTTATAATCTTTGGCTTCACTTTGTTTGACCACATCGACCAGGTAGGCGATGGATTTTGATGGGGCCTCTTTAGCTGAGTTCTGTCGCTCAATAGCCAACATTTCCTGATAGATCGGCGTGATTGTGTTGATGGCTGATTGCGGGGGCTTACGCCGGACAGAATAATAGCCGATCAATTTATTCTTGCTGTCATAATCGGGTGTTATATTGGCGAAAACCCAGTAATAACCGCCATCGGCGCATATGTTTTTAACGAAACCCAAAAATTCTTCCCCGGCTTTCAAGGTATCCCATAAAAAACGGAATACGCCTCGGGGCATATCAGGGTGGCGGATAATATTATGTTGCACCCCGAGCAATTCAGATTCCGGGTAACCGGAAATGTCCATAAAAATGCGGTTAATATAGGTAATTCGGCCGCTGGTATCTGTTTTGGAAACAATAAAATCATCCTCACCGAGGCGGCGCTCATGTTGGGTTGGCGTAATATTGGGTTTCATAGTGCTTGCCTTTATTCCTTTTAAGTAAATTTTGCCTTATCGTGGTTGAGAAGTATAGACCGCAATAAAAATAATGTAAGTTAAGGCCGATATTTTAGTCCGGGTATTTTATTAGTATCCGGGCTAAGTGAAACGGCTGTAGAAAGGGTGCGACACATCCATGTGTTGAGCCAAGTGTTTGCTATTGTTGTGGGCGGGGTTAATTGATGACGTAATGGCCACGATGGCGCATACAATTGACATATGCTCTGCGGTATTGATCGTTAGATTGAAAGCCTTGTTTAGATGCACCGCCAATACCGCCGATTGTCGCACCATAGGCCGCACCTTTGCCCGGGTCTCCTGAAATAGCGCCTAATGCCGCGCCAGTGGCCGCGCCGACCAGACCGCCGACGGCCGCGCCTTTTGCGGTTTCATTATAAACATTACCCGATGCCCGTGCGGCCAGTTGTTGGCATTCAGCTATATCTTGATTAAGACGATAAGCGTTTGGGTCGCCATAAGGGTCCACCGTAGGACTCCATCCCGTTTGACTGGCGCAAGCCGATAATAAAAGGCTGCTGCTGATAAGCGTTAACAGTGTTTTTTGTTTCATTGAGTTCTCCTGCTAGATAGTTGATGTGACAAATTTGCCATAATAGACCTGAACCAACGCTAAATAATTCCTGTAAGACAGGTTTAGCTGTATTTTATCCACCCTGCTGGGAAAGGAGCAGTTTCTCGTTCATAGCAGCATGGGAACGAGCAATAGTATCAGGCCTCGTAATATCAGTTACTCAAGTATTTTATCGGGATATTCACACAAATCTTCAATCATGCAACTGCCGCAACGAGGTTTGCGGGCGATGCAGGTGTAACGGCCGTGCAAAATCAACAGATGATGGGCGTCTTTTTTATGTTCTTTAGGCGTTACTTTGTCCAATTTTTTTTCTACTGCCAGCACGGTTTTACCAATCGCCAGTCTGGTGCGGTTGCAGACCCTGAAAATATGCGTATCGACGGCAATAACCGGGTGGCCAAATGCAGTGTTTAAAATGACATTGGCTGTTTTTCGGCCAACGCCGGCTAATGCTTCCAGTGCTTCTCGGGTGTCGGGCACTTCGCCATTGTGTTTGTCAAGCAAACGCTGACACAGTTTGATGATATTGGCCGCTTTACTGTTAAACAGACCGATGGTTTTAATGTAGTCCTTCAGGCCGTCTTCACCCAGTGCCAAAATGGCTTCCGGTGTGTTGGCGTGTTTAAACAATTCTCTCGTCGCTTTATTGACGCCCTTGTCGGTGGCTTGCGCCGACAATACGACGGCAATCAGTAATTCAAACGGTGTCCTGTATTCCAGCTCGGTTGTCGGCTCAGGGATGACCTGAGCCAGACGGTCGAAGATTTGTTGGCGTTTTTTTTGATTCATAGCTTACGTTTCCAGCATGGTCTTGAGTTGTGCCAGGCTTTGTTTACCCCGTTTTTTTACCGCGTCAGGATCTAACGGTTTCTTTTGTGGCCACTCCAGGTCATCTTCCGGCAATTCCGACAAAAAACGACTGGGCTGGGTTTCTGCTACTTCGCCATAGCGCTTTCGGTGCGTGCAATAGCTGAAGGTACAGGTTTTTTGCGCGCGGGTGATGCCGACATACGCCAGACGTCGTTCTTCCTCGATCTGGTCGGCTTCAATGCTGCTCGAATGCGGCAGTAAATTTTCTTCAAAACCGATTAAAAATACATGCGGAAATTCAAGTCCCTTGGCCGCATGCAAGGTCATCAGGCTGACCCGGTCGCCCGCTTCTTCTTCCTGTTGGCGCTCCAAAACATCCATCAGCATGATACGGCTGATGACTTCGGACAGCGATTTGTTTTCACCGGCATCCGATTCGGCGATGCGCTTTAACCAGTCGATAAGGTCATCGATGTTGCGCATACGCCGATCGGCCGCCGCCGGTGTTTTACTGTTTTCCTTCAGCCATTGTTCGTATTGAATGTCACGGATAAAGCGGCGAATGACGGCAAAGCTGTCATCGCTTTCGATGGCTTGGGCGGTCTCTTGCACCCAATGACAAAAGCGTTGCAGACGCTGCACCGCCTTGTCGTTCAAGGTCTGTTGCAAGCCTAATTCAGAACAGGCGCTGAACAGGCTGATGTGGCGGCCGGTTGCATAATCGCCCAGTTTTTCCAGCGTGCTGGGGCCAATCTCCCGTCGCGGCGTGTTCACAATGCGCAAAAAAGCGGCATCATCATCAGGATTTACAAACAAGCGCAAATAGGCGAGGATGTCTTTAACCTCCTGACAGGCAAAAAACGAGGTGCCGCCGGTAATAAAATAGGGCACATTGTTTTCTCTGAGGCAGCGTTCAAACAGGCGCGACTGATGATTGCCCCGGTACAGAATGGCGTAGTCAGAAAAACGAGCGCCGTGGCGGAATTTATGATGAATGATTTCCGAGACCACTTGCTTGGCCTCGGCCAGGTCATTGCGGTGCGTCAGTACCCGTAATGGCCCGCCATAGCCTAATTCACTCCACAGTTTTTTTTCAAATACATGCGGGTTATTGGCGATCAACTGATTGGCCACCTTTAAAATTCGGCTGACAGAACGGTAATTCTGTTCCAGTTTAATGACTTTCAGGCGTGGGTAATCGCGTTGTAACTGTTGTAAATTTTCCGGTTGCGCGCCGCGCCAGGCATAAATGGACTGGTCGTCATCGCCGACCACGGTAAAACGGCCCAGGTTACCGGCTAAAAGACGTATCAACTGGTATTGAGTAAGATTGGTATCCTGATATTCATCCACCAGCAAGTAGCGAATCCGGTTTTGCCATTTTTCCAGAATATCGGCGTGTTGCTGAAACAAAAATACCGGCAACAAAATCAAGTCATCAAAATCGACGGCATTATAGGCTTTCAGACTGCGGCTGTATTCCTGATACAGATGGGCGGCCAGCAGGGTTTCATCGGTGGCGTTGGAAATCGCTTGTGCCGCCGGTATACAGGCATTTTTCCATTGGCTGATTTGCCCGCTGTAGTGTTCAACGGCGTCCAGGTCACCGTCATTCTGTCCATGGGCAATCAGGCTTCGTAACAGGGTGATTTTATCCTGCTCATCAAACAGAGTCATGCCGGCTTTGTAGCCTAAGGTTTGGTGTTCGCGGCGTAAAATATCCTGGCCCAGTGCATGAAAGGTGGATACTCGCAAACCACGACTGGCATCGTTGTCCAGTAATTTGTTTACGCGCGCTTTCATTTCCCGCGCCGCCTTATTGGTAAAGGTGACCGCAGCGATATGGCGGGCGGCGATGCCCTGTTGTTTAATCAGCCAGGCGATTTTTTCGGTAATCACCCGGGTTTTGCCACTGCCGGCGCCAGCCAGTACCAGCAGCGGTCGGTCAATCAGCGTCACCGCCGCACGCTGTTGGGGGTTCAATTTAGCCATGATTATTGACGATCCAGTTTGCGGTAGCTCAACGCTTCGCTGATATGGGCCAGCTCGATGTTATCGGTATTTGCTAAATCGGCGATGGTGCGCGCGACTTTTAGAATACGATGATAGGCGCGGTGCGACAGGCCAAATTTCTGCATGGCCTGTTCTAAAACGCTATGGGTACGGTCATCAAGCTGACAAAAGCGATTGATTTCCTTGACTGTCAACGAGCCATTACTTTTACCGGCCCGGTTGACAGCGAGCTGCCTGGCGGCGATCACACGCTGACGGATAACGGCACTGGATTCTTCGTGCTGATTGTCGCTATGACGTAAAACATCCAGATCAACCCGGGGCACTTCCAGGTGCATGTCGATTCTGTCCAGCAGTGGGCCGGAAACACGGGCGCGGTAACGGGCGACCTGTTCGGAGCTGCAATGACAGCGACCGGAGGCATCGCCGAGATAACCGCAGGGACAGGGATTCATGGCGGCAATGAGTTGAAAGCGGGCTGGAAAATCAGCCTGGCGTGCGGCACGGGAAATGGTGATATGGCCGGTTTCCAGGGGCTCGCGCAACACTTCCAGCACTTTACGGTCGAATTCAGGCAGTTCATCCAGAAATAAGGCGCCATGATGCGCCAGTGAAATTTCGCCCGGCTTGGGGTTGCTGCCGCCCCCGACTAAAGCCGCGGCCGAGGCGGTATGGTGCGGCGCTCGAAACGGGGGGTTACGCCAGTTGCTGACGGCAAAGCCCTGATCGCTGATCGAGGCGATGGCGGCCGATTCCTGCGCCTGTTGCTCGGTCAGTTCGGGCAAAATCGACGGCAATCTTGAGGCCAGCATTGATTTTCCGGTGCCCGGCGGGCCAATCATCAACAGGTTATGCTGGCCGACGGCGGCAATTTCAAAGGCACGTTTGACCTGATATTGACCTTTGACATCGGCAAAATCCGGTGCATCGAGCGGTGCTGTCAGTGTCGAAGTATCCTGGCTGAAAAAGGCAATCGGCTGTTGGCCGCTTAAATGGCCGCACACCTGCAACAGGCTGCTGGCCGGTAATATTTGAGCATCACGGATTAACGCCGCTTCCGTCTGGTTTTGTTGGGGGAGCAGCAGTTTTCGCCCCGCATCCCGGCACTGCATGGCGACCGGCAAACAACCATTGATACCGCGTAACTCACCACTGAGCGATAATTCGCCAACCAACTCGTATTCGGCCAGTTGTTGCCGCGGAATCTGTTGCGAGGCGGCCAGAATACCGATGGCGATGGCCAGGTCAAAACGGCCACCTTCTTTGGGTAAATCAGCCGGTGCCAGATTGATGGTGATGCGTTGCATCGGAAATTCAAATTGTGAGTTGATAATGGCGCCGCGTACCCGGTCTTTGCTTTCTTTGACGGCGGTTTCCGGTAAACCGACAATATTGAGTGCCGGCAGACCATTGCTGACATGAACTTCCACCGTCACCAGCGGCGCATGAATGCCACTGCGTCCGCGGCTGTAAACAATGGCAAGAGACATAAGAACAATCAGACTCCGGTTTAAAAGTGATTATGGTATCACTGTAAGGGGTGGTTTTGTTATTTTAGCGCGTCTTGCCAGCGTGCGATCATTTTCGGGCAGTCTTATGGATGGATAAGCGCAGGCATCTGCCAAAACAATATTTGAATTTGCTGGTTGAATGAATCTGCAGATTGTCAGGTTCGCTGAGTATAATGGCGCATCAAGGGATGTCTATCATGTGGCGTCAGGGGTACTCGCGATGTTTTTGATGTTTTTAGGGTTATAGGGTTTTCATGCTGTCTTTATTAGTCCGGTTTTCCATTCGTTTTGCGCCGCTGATTGTGATTCTGGCGGTGGTTCTACTCGGCTATGGCGGTTATCGCTTCAGTCAGGCCGGGCTGGATATTTTTCCGGAGTTTTCGCCTAAACAGGTCATTATTCAAACCGAAGCACCGGGGTTGCCGTCTGAACATGTCGAAGTCTTGGTGACGCAACCGATTGAAACGGTTCTGGCCGGTTTGATTGGCCTGAAATTTATGCGCTCTGAGTCGATTCAGGGATTATCGGTGGTGACGGTCGTCTTTAACGAAGACAGTGATATCCGCATCAATCGACAGCGCGTTGCCGAGCGCTTGCGCACGATTGCATCACGACTGCCTGCGGGTGTCCAGCCGCCGGTGCTGGTGCCGCTGTCGTCGTCATCGGCGACGGTGATGACGCTGGGGATGGTCAGTGAGGATAAAAACCTGATGCAATTGCGCAGCTTTGCCGATTGGACGTTGGTGCCGCGCCTCATGGCTGTTCCGGGTGTGGCTGATGTCAATGTTTTTGGTGGACATATCCGGGAGTTACAAATTCAGCTGGATCCGGTTAAATTACAGCGCTATCAGTTATCCATGTCTGAGGTGATCGACGCGGCGCGAGCGGTCGGTCAGCCGGGCAGTGGCGGTGGTTTTATCGAAAATGCCAATCAGCGTTTCAGCCTCAAGGTCAGCGATGTCATGCAAACGCCAGAGCAATTGGCATCACTGATTGTCCGCCGTCAGCCGGGCAAAAATATTGTATTGGGTGATGTTGCGCATATTGCGTACGCGCCAAAACCGTCATTTAGCGCGGCTCAGATTATGGGACAGCCCGGTGTTGTGATGATGGTCATTGGCCAATATGGGGCGAATACCTTATCCGTTTCGCGGCGGGTGGAAGCGGTTTTGCGCGAATTTGAACCGTTATTTCAGAAACAGAAGATCCGCTTTTATCCGCATTTGTTCAGGCCAGCCGATTATATCGAAACCTCGTTTTCCAACCTTTTCGGCCATTTGTTGATCGGCGCGGGTTTTGTTTTACTGGTGTTGGTGTTGTTTTTGTATAACCTGCGTACAGCATTGATTTCGACGCTGGCGATTCCGGTGTCATTGATAGCAGCGATTGTGATTTTACTGGAAGCGGGTGTGCATTTGAATGTCATGGTTCTGGGCGGATTGGCGATTGTGTTGGGCGAAGTCGTGGACGATGCGATTATCGATTGTGAGAATATTTTTCGTCGTCTGCGAGAAAATAATCGTGCGGCAAACCCACAGAATTCGGCCCAGGTCGTTCTGAATGCCTCGCTGGAAGTACGCAGTTCGGTGGTTTACGCCAGTTTTATCGTGGCATTGGTTTTTGTGCCCTTATTGACCTTGGATGGCGTAGCCGGTCGATTGTTTGCCCCTTTGGGCTATGCCTATATTCTGGCGATTCTGGCATCATTGCTGGTGGCCTTGACGCTCACGCCGGCATTAAGTCTGTTGTTGCTGGGCAATAAATCATTATCGACAGCGGAACCGCCATTGATTCGTGTGTTAAAACCCGTTTACGGGGTGGTTTTAAGCGGAGTTAAACGTCATTTAAAAGCGGTATTGGCACTCTTGTTGATGGTCAGTGTGTTGGCATTTTATTTATTGGAGCAGGTCGAGCACAAATTTTTGCCGGAATTGCGGGAAGGGCATTATATGGTACATACCAGCAGTATGCCCGGCACATCTCTGGCTCAATCGATTGCACTGGGGCAAGCGTTGACGGCGCAGTTTTTAAAGATTAAAGGGGTGGCGTCAGTTTCGCAATGGGCCGGCCGCGCCGAGCGTGGCGCGGATACCTATGGCACGCATTACAGCGAATATGAGGTGCGCTTGAAGCCGCTGTCTGGTCGTGACCAACAACGGGTATTTGAGCAGTTGCGCCGTGTGTTGCAGGGTTTTCCAGGTATTGTGGCGGAAGTGAATACCTTTTTAACCGAACGTATTGATGAAACGATTTCCGGTTACACGGCGCCGGTGGTTGTCAATCTTTACGGCAATGATTTGCGCGAACTGGATCGGCAAGCTGCCCGCGTCGCCGCCATCATGCAGTCGATTGATGGGGCAGAAGATGTCCAACTGAGGTCACCGCCGGCGATGCCCGATATTCTGATCGAACTGGATGAAGCAAGTCTGGCGCGTTTTGGTTTGCGTCCGGCCGTGATTCGACAAGCCATTGAAACGGCGTATCGGGGGCGTGTGGTGAGTCAGCAGATACAAGGTAATCGATTGCTCGACATCAGTGTCACGCTGCCGCCTGAGATGCGTGCTGATGCTGAGTCGATCCGGCATATTCCGATAAAAACACTCGATGGCGCGGTGATCGAATTAGGCCGGGTGGTCAGCATTCGTCATGGTGACAGCCGCTATAATATTTTGCATCAAAACGCTCAACGCAAACAGACCATTACCTGTGGGGTCGATAACCGCGATATGGATGGTTTTATGCATGCACTCAAAACGCGCGTGCTGGATGAAATCGAATTCTCGAGTAACAGTTATCCTGAATTTACGGGTGCTGCGACCGAGCAACGCCAGGCCCGGCATAAGCTGATTCTACATGCACTGCTGGCCGGTATTGGGGTGTTAATTTTTATTTATTTGGCGATGAACAATGTACGCAATATGTTGTTGACCCTGACTAATCTTCCATTCGCCTTATTAGGCGGTGTTGCTGCGGTGCTGTTGACTCACGTCAGTCTATCGGTCGGCGCGGTGGTGGGCTTTATCACCTTGTTCGGTATCACCGTGCGCAACAGTATTATGTTGATTTCGCATTATCAGCATTTAGTGCAGGATGAAGGTTTGCCCTGGAACTGGCAGACCGTGGTAGTGGGTGCGCAGCAACGTTTACCCTCTATTTTGATGACCGCGTTGGTGACTGCCCTGGCAATGTTTCCCATTGCCTTTAACAGCGATAATCCGGGGCGGGAAATCATGGGGCCTATGGCAGCGATCATTATCGGCGGCCTGGTGTCCTCGACATTTTTAAATTTACTGCTGATGCCGGTGATTTTGGCACGTTATGGTCAATTCAAGAAATCGCCTTAAATTTTACATCTGCCAGCCGATACTTTGTTTGTTGCAACTTAAAACAGAGTGGAAACATGGCAGAAGCATATATTCCAGGGCCTATGCGGGTGATTTGGGGCAGCATGGGGGCATGGTGGGTTGGACACGTTCTCAATCCCGGTTTTTTTTCGGTGGCTGTACTTATGGCGTTTTGGATGCCGGTGTTGTTTATTGAGCTTTATTATCATCTGCCTTCGAGCGAAAGCGCAGAAACTGACGCATCGGGTTCTAAATCATCAGAACCAGAATTGATGGCGCAAACTGAAGATGGGGTGGAAGAGACCGAGGCGGCTTGATCAGCTTGTATGTGTTGCGAGTGTCACGTTATAGATTGCGGAAATTAAATCGGCCTTATATACCATGCCAACCAGCCGATTATCAGCATTGACAATCGGGATTTGGCGATGTTCCTGAAGAGACATTAATGGAATCAGTTCAACAATATGGGCGCTATCGGGGATGGTTATAACCGACGATGTCATAATCTGTCCGACAGCTTCAGGTTTGCGGGCATGGACATCGGTCGTACGGCGTATAAACTGGCGAAATTTATCCTGAAAATCGGCATATGCATTGAGGTCGAGGAATTTAAAAAAATCATGCCAGGTAATGATGCCGATTACATATCCGGCACGATCTATCACCGGCAAGGCCTTCAGGTTTTGTTGGTACATCATCGTCCAGGCTTCTTCCACCTCGGTGCCAAATTCAACTGTGCTGACGTCACGATGCATAATGTCGGCTGTACAGATGTTGCCCCGAATACGTTTGAAGGTATTCATTTCGGTTCGGGTCAGGATTTTGGCTAGATCGGCGGGCGTCATATCGACAAAAACATCCATCTCTTTTAACGCTTGCGTCATATCCTGTTCTGAAATACCGATTTTATATTCGGGCCGGGTTATCGTACTCGATGGCGATTGTACGCTAGCTTTTGTCGGTAACGGGCTGGGGTAGTTGCGTTTCATCAGCAGGCGATTGATGAAGAGCGATAACAGCAGCATAAACCCAACATTGATGGCCACGGGGTGGAGTACAAATTGATAGCCTAAAGACATGACAGAATCGCTTGCCAGTACCGGCGCCAGGCTGGTTGCAGCGCCGGGTGGGTGCAGGCAGCGTAACAGTACCATGACCAACACCGATCCTCCTACGGCAACGGCTGAGGCCGATGCAACTTCATGGATGTTGAGCGCGCAAGCCACACCAATCAAAGCGGAGCTAAGCTGACCTCCGACAAAGGGCCAGGGTTGAGCCAGCGGGCTGTTTGGAATAAAAAATAAAATCACGGCAGAGGCCCCTAACGAAGCAATAATCATCGGATATTGCTGTCCAAGCCCAACAATATGCGTGCTTAATGCCACAAAGAAAATAGAGCAAAAACAGGCAATGGTGGAATAGATTTTTGCTTTAAGGCTTAAATTGACAGGATCAACCGTCAGGAAGCGTAACATTTTCATGGACGTCAATATACTACGCTTCACAGAAGCGTTCATCATCTTAAGCATTCTTTTTTATCTTGCTTGGGCAAGGTTGTCCCCGAATTATTTTTGGCCGTTTAAATTCTGTATTATGTTGTAAATTGGCAACATGGCCGTCGCTTTTCAGGTAAAATGGCGTTTTTTGTCTTCAGATGCTATGAATCGCTGTATTTCATTAATTGAAACATTTAATAACGGGCTGGGCAAAGCGGTCTCCTGGTTGAGTTTATTGATGGTGCTGACAACCTTTACGGTTGTGGTGTTGCGTTACGCTTTCGATAGTGGCTGGGTCGCGCTGCAGGAATCTGTCACCTATATGCACAGCATGGTGTTCATGCTTGGCGCGGCCTATACCTTAAATCATGACGGTCATGTTCGGGTCGATATTCTTTATCAGCGCTTGAGCCGGAAAGGCCGGGCCTGGGTCGATTGTCTGGGGGCATTGTTTTTATTATTGCCGGTGAGTGGGTTTATTATTTGGGTCAGTTGGCATTATGTTGCCGAGTCGTGGTCGGTGCTGGAAGGTTCGCGTCATTCCGGTGGCTTACCGGGACTTTTTTTGTTGAAAAGTCTGATTATTGTGATGGGCATACAACTGATTTTACAGGCGGTCGCCCTGTTTTTTAAAAACCTGTCGATAATCCTGGTGACAGATAACGAGGAAGCTGGCTGATGGAACAATATCTGGCTTTATGGCTGTTTGCTGCTGTGTTTGTTGTTTTGCTCAGTGGCTTTCCGGTTGCCTTTGCATTGAGTGGAACCGCCTTGCTGTTTGCTGCTGTCGGCATTCAGTTTGATGTTTTTGATGATGCCTTTTTAAATGCATTGCCGAATCGTTTGTTTGGCATTATGAGCAATCAAACGCTGATTGCGGTGCCGTTGTTTGTGTTTATGGGGGTTATTCTGGAAAAAGCCCGCATCGCCGAGGATTTGCTGGAAGCGATGGCCGAATTGTTTGGCGGCCTGCGCGGCGGACTGGGGATTGCTGTAACTCTGGTTGGTATGTTGATGGCAGCGAGCACCGGCATCGTCGGGGCAACCGTGGTCACCATGGGCCTGCTGTCGCTGCCGACCATGCTACGAAATCGCTATGACCCGGCCATTGCCTGCGGCACCATCTGCGCGTCGGGGACATTGGGACAAATCATTCCGCCGTCCATTGTCCTGGTGTTGCTGGGCGATGTGATTTCCAGCGCCTATCAGCAGGCCCAGCTGGATATGGGGATTTTTGCACCCGAAACGGTATCGGTGGGTGACTTGTTTGCCGGTGCGTTGATACCCGGCTTAGGCCTGGTGTTGTTTTATTTGCTTTATATCATCGGCATCGCCTGGCTTAGTCCCGAAACGATGCCGGCCCCCAAGCACCCAGCGATACGGAGTCGTGCATTTTATTGGCGAATCATGAAAAGCCTCAGCGCACCGCTGCTGTTGATTTTTGCCGTGTTAGGCTCGATTCTGGGTGGTATCGCGACGCCTACCGAGGCCGCAGGCGTCGGCGCGGTCGGCGCGATGCTGCTGGCTGCATTCAAGCGACAATTGAGTTGGCAAACTTTACGTGAATCCTGCCAGAATACGACGCAGGTCAGCAGTATGGTGTTTATGATTTTGATCGGTGCAGCGTTGTTTTCGCTGGTTTTTCGTGGTTTTGACGGCGAAGCGCTGATTGTCGATGTGTTATCTGACCTGCCGGGCGGTAAATTTGGTGCCATGTTCAGTGTCATGGTGGTGATGTTCTTTCTCGGTTTTGTGCTGGATTTTATCGAGATTACCTTTGTCATCGTGCCGATTGTAGGTCCCGTATTATTGGCGATGGGGCTTGATCCTGTGTGGTTGGGCATTATGATTGCCATCAATTTACAAACCTCATTTTTAACCCCGCCATTTGGTTTTGCCCTGTTTTATCTGCGCGGTGTGGCACCGGCTGAAGTCAGTACCGGACAGATTTATAAAGGCGTGATGCCGTTTATTTTGATTCAGATATCAATGCTGGCGTTATTGGCATTTTGGCCGCAATTGGCAACCTGGTTGCCGGGCATCGTTTATGGAGAGGGCTGATGAAAACCAAAATTCTGCTACTTTTAATGCTTTTGGGCAGCGCTTGTGGACAGACCGGCCCATTATATTTACCGGATAACCCGCCCCCAATTTATGTTCCTGAGGAGGACAATCAATAAAATGGATGCATTTACCGTTAAAAACGGCCAGCTTTATGCTGAAAATATCACCGTAAGTGACTTGGCCAAACGGCATGGCACACCGTTGTATGTTTATTCCCGTGCCGCGTTAGAACAACACTGGCACGCATTTGATCAGGCCTTTGCCGATCATCCTCATCTGATTTGTTATGCAGTCAAGGCCAATTCCAATATTGCCTTGTTGAATCTGCTGGCCCGTTTGGGTTCTGGATTTGATATTGTCTCGGAAGGTGAGTTGGCGCGTGTATTGGCGGCAGGTGGAGTTCCCTCAAAAATTGTATTTTCTGGTGTGGGTAAACGGGAAGCGGAAATCGTGGCCGCTTTAAAAGCCGGGATCCGCTGCTTTAATATTGAAGTGCCGGGTGAGTTGGATCGCATTAATCGTTTGGCTGGCGAGCTGGGTGTGGTCGCGCCGGTGTCTTTTCGGGTCAACCCCGATGTTGATGCCAGGACGCATCCTTATATTTCGACTGGTTTGAAGGAAAACAAATTCGGTATCGATTTTGAAACCGCGTTCGGTGAATATCAACGTGCCGCAAAAATGGATCATGTGGCCATTGTCGGTATCGATTGCCATATCGGCTCACAGCTGACAGAAACCGAGCCTTTTATGGCGGCGCTGGAGCGGGTGCTGGTTTTTGTTGATCGCTTAAAAGATGAAGGTATCAACCTGCATCATCTGGATTTAGGGGGTGGACTGGGCATTCGATACCGTGATGAAACGCCGCCAGAGCCCGCCGAATATATCACTCAGTTACGCGAACGTTTGGTCGGCAGCGATTACGAGATTTTGTTGGAACCGGGGCGGGCGATTGCCGGGAATGCCGGAATCCTGGTGACCCGGGTGGAATATTTAAAATCGACGGCAGCGAAAAATTTCGCCATTGTCGATGCAGCCATGAATGACCTGGTGCGGCCTTCGCTTTACAGCGCCTGGCAGGATATTGTTCCGGTCAAACAGAATCATAATGTTGAGCCTAAGCTGTGGGATATTGTCGGCCCGGTCTGCGAGACGGGTGACTTTCTGGGGAAAGATCGAAGTCTGGCATTGCAGCCGGGGGATTTACTGGCTGTTCGTTCTGCGGGTGCCTATGGTTTCACCATGAGTTCCAATTACAATTCACGCCCGCGTGCGGCCGAAGTTTTGGTTGATGGCGACCGGCATTGGCTGATCAGACAGCGTGAAAGCCTGACCCAACTCTGGCAGGGTGAGGCCTTGATTGTGGAAGATAAGCGATGAAATTTACTAAAATGCAGGGCTTGGGAAATGATTTTGTCGTGATCGATGCGATTAATCAACATGTTGCGCTTCAGCCTGAGCAGATTCGATATATCGCCGACCGGCATTTTGGCGTCGGCTGTGACCAAATCCTGTTAGTAGAATCGCCACAAGGCTCTGAGGCTGATTTCAAATATCGCATTTTCAATGCCGACGGTAGCGAGGTGGCGCAATGTGGTAATGGCGCGCGCTGTTTTGCCCGCTTTGTTCGTGATAAGGGGTTGACGGACAAAGATGAAATCCGGGTCGAAACCGAAGCCGGACAATTGGTTTTATATGTTGCAGACGATGACCTGATCACGGTCAATATGGGCATCCCGCGCTTCGCACCCCATGAAATTCCGGTTCGCGCCGAGCAGGCGTCACGCTTTTACAGTGTGACGGTTGATAATGTTGAAAAAGCCTTTGGCGCGGTGTCTATGGGTAATCCACATGCTGTGCTGCACGTCAATGATGTCCAATCCGCGCCGGTAGCGACTCTGGGACAGGCCTTGGAAAATCATGTGTTTTTTCCAGAACGCGCTAATATTGGCTTTATGCAAGTGCTGGATCGACAGCATATCAAGCTGAGGGTTTATGAACGTGGTGCGGCCGAAACCTTAGCTTGTGGCAGTGGCGCTTGCGCGGCCGTTGTGATCGGAATCGAACAGAATTTGCTGGATGATACCGTTATGGTTCAATTGCCCGGCGGTAAGTTGAAAATTCATTGGGCCGGCCGAGGTCAGCCTGTGATGATGACCGGCCCTGCTGTCGGTGTTTTTGAAGGAATGATTGATTTATGACTGAGATTGAAAGACTACCCGATACGACGCGTGAGCCTATGTTGGACTCACAGCAAGTCGCTGATTTTTTACTCAAGCATCCCGATTTTTTCCATGAACATGAAGCATTATTGGAACATCTTTATGTGCCTCATTCGACCGGAAAGGCGGTTTCATTGATTTCCAGGCAATTGGAAGTGTTTCGCAAAAAACATCAGGAACTGGAAAGCCAGCTCGCCGCGCTGATTGAAATTGCCCATGAAAATGATACGGTCTTCAGTCGCATGCATGAACTGACATTGGCGATGCTGGAATGCCAATCGATTGATGATGTGTGGGTCAATCTTGAACAGGTGTTGTCAGAATGTTTCAATACCGATTTTGTTGCCATCAAGATTATTCAGGCGCATGACGTACCAGAATCGGCGCATGAGGCGGTTTTTGTCGCGCCTGAACATCCTGAATTGAAGCATTTTTATTCCATCTTAACTCGTAATCAGCCACAATGTGGACATATCACGCTGGCGCAGGCACGATTTCTGTTTGCTGACCAGGCTGAACAGGTCAAATCCTGCGCCATCATTCCGATGGCATTTACACAACTTGAAGGGCTTTTGGCCATAGGCAGTCGTGATGAAAATCGCTTTCACGCCAGTATGGGGCATTTGTTCCTGACCCAGATGAGCGAAATCATTGGCACGCGACTGATTGCGATGTTGACCGAAGAATGACGTCTGATATTGATGCTTTCATTCAATTTCTTAAGGTCGAAAAGCGTGCATCAGAACATACGCTGAGTAATTATCAGCGGGATTTGCGTTATTTCAGGCAGTTTTGCCAGACACTTGCGCTTGATAACTGGCAGCAAATACAACATGAGCATGTCCGGCAATATATTGCGCAGCGTCACCGTGAAGGTATCGGTAGCCGTTCGTTGCAGAGAATGCTGGCCTCGATTCGCAGTTTTTATCGTTTTTTGATGGCCAGGCAGCAGGGTGCGCAGAATCCGGCTAAAAATGTCAAAGCGCCCAAGCAAAATAAATTATTACCGGAAACTCTGGATATCGATCAAATCACCGCCCTGTTAGAGGCGAGTCCAGACTCAGTGTTGGAAATTCGCGATCTCGCCATGTTTGAATTATTTTATTCCTCCGGTTTACGGCTCAGCGAGCTGGCGCAATTGAATCTTGAAGATATTGATCTGGATGCAGGTCAACTGCGGGTGCGGCAAGGGAAAGGCGATAAAGCGCGTGATTTGCCGATTGGCAAAAAAGCAGTTAAGGCGATTCGGCAGTGGCTGGAATGTCGTTTTGAAAGTGATGATTCAGCCGTGTTCATCAGCGTAAAAGGCAGGCGGCTCGGTCAGCGCAGCATTCAATTACGGCTCGACCGCTGGTGCAAAAAGCATGGCTTGGCGCAACATGTTCACCCGCATATGTTGCGGCACTCTTTTGCCAGTCATTTATTGGAATCCAGTCAGGATATTCGCGCCGTTCAGGAACTTCTTGGCCATCAGAATATCTCAACAACACAGATTTATACGCACCTTGATTTTCAGTATTTGAGTAAGATTTACGACCAGGCTCACCCCAGAGCGCATAAAAAAAATAAGTAACTACTCAGCGTAAATTCTTCTGTGGGCATAGGCTGTTGATTCATCAGGCTTCTGCAACAGGACGTTGCAGCAGAGCTTACAGGGACGTATTTACGCGTCCTTATAAATCAATAGCCTATGCCTTCAGCCCCAAACATGCTGAGTAGTTACAAAAATAAATGACCCGCTATGATTCTGCCACGGCCAAAATGGATTCTATGGTTGCTAACGAAATCATGCTATTATTTGGGCATTGTATTTTATGTTTTTGGAGTATTGGCGAGGGCAAGCTGAAATTCCATGTGTGATCAGGAACAATCTTCAGACATCGATGACATAATCATGCATCGGTATCGTTAAAAACCAAGCGTATCAGATCGTTACATTATCCAATATTGTAGGAAATCAGGACATGTCAGAAAATTCAGTAGAGCTTGAAGATGCCAAGTCAAGAGGGATATTATGGGGCTTTACCAGCTTTACAGGCATTATTCTCATTGTTTTATTTATTCTTGGTGCTTGGTGGGGTAGTGAACCTGGACGGTTTAATGTACAGGAAGCGGCTGTTAAGCGGATGGAGGTTACCCACACCGATCAGATGCCCGTCGGGTATGTTTATGCAAATACCCTGGCGCATATTGCCGAAGTTTTGTTGTATAAACCCGGCGGTTATATTTCCAATGATGTCGCGCCTCCCGGTGTATTTCTGGATAACATCCAGAACTGGGAACATGGTGCGCTAATCATGTTGCGTGATGCTACGACAGCGCTGCGGAATCACTTTTCCAGGGATCAGTCACAGTCTGCCGAAGATCCTGATTTGGCTATGGCTGAACCTTATTTCTATTATGAGCGTAATTCCTGGGCACTTCCCTCTACTGAATCTGAATATACAAAAGGCATTGAAGCGTTACATCGATATATGGTGCGCTTGCAGGATCCGAATGCCAAAAAACCGGCCCAGTTTTTTTCCCGTGCAGATAACCTTTGGCAATACATAGAAATCGTTATTAAACGGCTTGGTGGTTTATCAACCCGATTGCAAGCCAGTACTGACCGCTTTGCAGGCGCTGCGCATGGCGCGCCTACTGATCCGGAAAATCCGAATAAACCAACGCTGGGGCAGACACCCTGGCTGGAAATTGACGATGTGTTTTATGAAGCCCGTGGTGGCTGTTGGGCTTTATTGCATATTCTGGAAGCTGTGAAGCACGATTTTGCCGATATTTTGTTGGATAAGCGCGCTATGAATACGGTTGACATTATTATTCATGCACTTGAAAACGCAATTGAACCGATTTTAAGTCCAATGATTCTGAATGGCGATGGATTTGGCATTTTTGCTAACTATTCTCTAACCATGGCGAATTATATTGCCCGTGCTAATGCTGCATCACTTGATTTGCGCGACATCATGAACAGAGGTTAATCATGACAGAACAACCCTTTAATGAACATATAAAAAAGATCAGCACCTGGAAGCGCATATTCTTTATGCTGATCTATTCGGTCATTGTCGGCCTGGTACGTATTCTGTTGTGGACTGTGATCCTGCTGCAAATAGCCTCCGCCCTGTTGACCGGCGCACCGAATGCGAATATTCTGGATTTAGGCAAAAAATTATCGGCCTATCTGTATCATATTCTGTTGTTTTTAACATTCAATACCGAGTCGCTCCCATTCCCTTTTTCTGATTGGGATGAAACTGAAAATCTGGAACTTCCTCCGCACAAATAATTATTCTTTTCTCCAATGCCTTAAATTTCTGCTACTTTTAAGGTATTACTCGTTTATTGATAAAATTCAGCCAGACAAATGACTCTAAAAAGCAGACGTAACTTTTTGAAAACAATGGGTGTGGGTAGCGCCATGCTCGCCTTTCCCATACTTGCCAGATCAGCTGTAAAAACAGAGCCTTTGGTGCGCCATTTGGCATTTGATAATCTACATACGGGGGAAAAACTGGCTGTAACCTATTTTGAAAATGGTCGTTATATTCCAGAGGCATTGAGCGAAGTTAATTATTTACTGCGGGATTATCGTACGGGAGATAAACATCCCATGGATACGGGGTTGCTGGATTTGTTGCATGATGTGCAAGCCCGGCTTGACGTCAATAAACCCTTTCAGGTCATTTCTGGTTACCGTTCCCCTAAAACTAACGCCATGCTACATAAAAATACTCGGGGGGTGGCTAAAAAAAGTCTGCATATGCAGGGTAAGGCCATTGATATTTGTCTTGAAGGCGTGGATTTAAAAGCTATTCGAGATATGGCATTGCTGTTAGGGCGTGGCGGTGTCGGCTATTATCCGACCGGGTTTGTTCATCTCGATACTGGCAAGGTTCGCTCCTGGTGACAATAAAGCATTTAACTGGAATTTAAGTTTTTGTTTTACGGGAAGCCAGTCTTGTTGTAAGCGTTGGCTTAAAATCTTATCTAATTGATAAATATCATCAAAAAAATAAATATCTGTGTCAATCACTTGGGCGGTATTGTAAAACAATAAAACCTGAAATCGCTGTTTTAAGCGTACTCGCCAGTTTTTCCGCTGCCGGAAAGCCTTATCGACCTCTGCGCTCTGCCAACTATTGGCATGCCCCAATATATAGTCAGCCAATTGTTCAGGTTTCTCGACTCTGATGCAGCCATGACTCAAATCCCGGCGTGCTTTGTTGAATAATCTGTGCGCAGGCGTGTCATGCAAATAAACGGCATGGCTGTTGGGAAAAATAAATTTGATTCGCCCCAGTGCGTTAGAGGGTCCCGGCCGTTGCCGAATGTGAATCTTGCCATGGATCAGATCTGTTACAAAGCTCTCCGACATGGTAATAACCTGGGTATTGGTATGGAAGTCAGACACCAGTTCCATATTGTGTGTATTCAAGTAATCCGGGTCATGTTCCAGCTTGGGCAAGATCTCTTTGACGGCGATACGGTTAGGAATATTCCAATAAGGCCCGAATTCAAGATATTGTAATCGCCCCATGAAAATGGGGGTCTGGTTTTCCTCGGCCATACCGACAATGATTTTCATATCCAAAATTGGGGGCTGGCTTAAGTTGCCTTGTTGAAATACCCACAAATGGTAAGCCGGAATATTGACCAGAATCAAAGGCATCTCAGCCTGCAACGGTGGTAGCCAACGCCAGCGTTCCAAGGCAAATTCGATTTGCCGCAGACGCTGTTCAGGCCTCACATTGAGTGCCGCCAGGGTTTTTTTACCGATGACGCCATCGGCTGCCAGGCCATGTTGATGTTGAAAACGTTTAACCGCATCAATGACAGCACCGGAATAAACGCTATCAAGCGGCGTATCTATGGGTAAAAACCCTAGTTTTTGCAGCATTTGCTTTAGCGTTATGATGTGCGGGTCAGAGGTGTTTTCTTCTATGGTTTGAGAAAACAAAAGATAAGGGAACGTACTTTGAGTGAGTTTTCGATAGCGCGGGAGTTGTTTTTTGAGATCCTGATAGGGCTTGTATGCTGGTTCGGCCTGGGCAGGTAATTGCGCCACCTGATTTTTTGCGATGCCGGATAATAACAGCTTGACCAGCTTGTCTATTGACGGCTCTGGTTTGATGTCAAATTGTGCGCTTTGTGGCCGAATTCGGCCATAGCGTAAATCCGATAAATAATGCAGTTGGGCAATACTTAAGGCTAGATCAAAACGGGCATAATTGCCCCAATCAGCTTGTTTGGTACAAAGCAGATCATGCCAGAGCCGTATCAATTGCAGAGCATTGTAATCGTCTGCCCGAAGGCCGCTGTTTTCAGCCTGTTGCAAATTCTTAAGCGCATTAGCGACCTGTATCAGGGTCTGGTTATGGCCCAGCCAAACGAATGTGGTTGGCGATAAAAAATAAAGGTCTTCAATGGCGCGCCAGAAATGCTGTTCAGTGGACGATAAAGGGGGATTGAACTGCTGATAGGTCGCTAGTGTTTGACGTAGAGTTTGAGCTGCAGAAGCGTCCCTTGCATGCGCGACACAACTGACGCTCAATAGCACACAAAGTCCAATAAAACGGCGTGGCAATAATCCACAGGGTAAAGGTCGTATTGTCATGGCATTGACCTGAAAGTCTGAAAACAAGCATTTTGACGACAGACGCCAATCTTAACCCGGCTTTGCCAACAATAATGTAGGGTGTTATGTATTACGACAATGGTAAGGCTGGTTAAGGTGCTCTTAATAATAGCACGTCTGTAAATTTCACACTAAAATAGCTCACATGATGTGAGGAAAACATGGTTCACAATGGCGGGCAGGCGAAAGTCCGCTTGCTGGGCGGTTACTCTTTCCGTATTGAATCAACAAAAGCCTTTTTGAATATCGATAACTGGATTTATTCCGCCTGTTCGATGAGCGTTCTGATTTCCTGGTATAGCAGGCGGGCAGACTTAGGTGGCTTGCCGGCTTGTGTTTCTTTTTGTGCGTTGCGTTGCAGTTGCCGAATACGCTGCCGGTTGGCCTGTGGGAATTGCGCCAGCAGACCGGTCAACGCATCCTGGCCATTTTCCGATAGCAGCTGGTCACGCCATTGTTCAGCCTGATGATGTTCGCGTACGGCATGAATGCTCTTGCTTTTGATACGGGCAATTTTTTCTGTAATAGGCTCAAGGTCAAGCGTTCTTAATTGGCCTGTCACAAATTTTAACAGTCGCTTTCTGGCCGTTTTAGGTGGCATCTTGCGCGCATCCAAAACCGAGGACTCAACCCTTTCAGGCAATTCCAGGCTTTTTATCTGATTTTCCGTTAGCGCACAAATTTGCTCTGCCAACTCGGCAATACGCGCAATATCCCGTTTTATCGCCGTTTTATTCGGTCGGATGGCATATTCGACGGCTTCTTCGTCATCATCGTATAAATCGTCAATCATGGTTTATATTATCCTTAATCCTAATTGGCTGCCATGTAGATTAAAAAAACAATAAACAGCGCAACGGCGGCCAGTGGAATTAAAAAACCCGGCCAGTCTTTTTCGGCCTGCTGGCTTTGTGCCATCGTTTGTTTAACTCCGGGCCACATCCAAAATACGATACCGATAGCCAGAATGCCGACGATGATATTTTCCCAGTTTGCTGATTCCATAGTGTTTAGTCTGAAAGATAATATTCAATGGTAGAAACGACCCGGATTTTTTTGATATGCGGGTTATTTTGATCACGGGGGCTGATCGAAAAACGCCCCTGTGATGCGGTTTTTATTTTGCCTAGGCGACTGTTCGAGTCTTCCGCAAATTTTTGCGCCACTTCGCGGGCTTTAGTGGTGGCTTCTTCTATCATGGCTGGCTTGATCTGATTCAGGCGCGTGAAGAGATAGTTAACTTGGGATTGATAATCGCCGGCGGTAAAGGCAATGCCCTGTTTGCCTAACTCAGAGAGTTTATTCATCAGTGAGCGAACCTTTTTGACCTGTTTGGAATAAACTGTGACCGTTTGGGTTGCGCTATAGCGAAACTCGGCACGTTGCGGCCCATATTGATTGGCCAGTCTATCCACAATCATCGGCGGCGACAAGCTGATTTCTTCATCGGTTATGCCATTCAATAGTAAAAAAGCCCGGATTTTAGCGTTGTTTTTCTCAATCGTGTCGTATAACCGCGTCAGCTTATTATCGGCGGCGACAAACTGAATGGGCCAAATGACAATATCGGCCGGGAATTCGCGCTCTGATAGCCCTTTAACCCGGACGCTGCGTTCAAATGATTTGAAATCCAGTGTCGCCTGGCTTATGAAAAAACCCAGTGAGGCCAGGCCTAAAAAAATAAAGAAACCCAGAATGAAGGCCTGATTAGCCGGTGACTGTGATGGTTGCATGATGTATTCGAATTGCGATCAAGCCATCAGCTTATCATATTTACCGGACGGCAAAAATTGCAAAATGGCACGCCACTGATTTAACTTGTCATTAAAGGATAAAGCGGCATGGGCCGGGCTGGTTGATGGCAGGCGTTGAAACGTTAGTTTTTGAAGGTCTGATGACAAATGCGGTAAAACACGTTTCTGAAACACCGATTCGGCTTTTTGACCATTAAAGAATACCGCCTGAATGTGGGGATGGTACTGAAAAAATTGATTAAAGTCATTTATTGCGACACTGTTCATGTCAATCGCGCTGTCGAGACTACCGGGCCGAATACAGCTTTGCAGCACATCCCACAGGGCGATGTGATGCCGTATCAAGGCCTGGGTTTTTTCGGCATAGCTCAGTTCAGGCGGCAGCTCGAGCAAGTTCAGCATGATCGGCCAAAAACTGTTGCGCGGGTGGGCATAATATTGTTGCCGTTCAAGTGACATGATACCGGGCATGGAGCCTAGAATCAGAATTTTAGCCTGTGGATCTGCAATGTATGAAAAACTTTTGACGTTCACGGGATAAATTTTGCGATAATACGCGCCCTTTTAGTAGTCGTTGGAAATGATGATGTGGTTTAAAAACCTGACAGTTTACCGTTTTACCGAACCTTTTACACGCACTGTAGATGACGTGGAGGAAAAACTGGCAGACAAGCGTTTTCATCCCTGCGGAAAGCAGGATATGAGCCGCTTTGGTTGGACCTCCCCCTTAGGCGGCATTGAGCAGCCATTGGTGCATGCAAGCAATGGATTCATGATGCTGTGCGCCAAAAAAGAAGAAAAAGTGATTCCGCCTGCGGTTATCAATGAGATGTTGCAGGAACGTGTGGCCGAGCTGGAAGAAAAAGAAGCACGGAAATTATCGGGCAAGGAAAAATCGCGCTTGAAGGACGAGCTGATTTTTGAATTACTGCCCCGCGCCTTTGCGTTTTCACGAAAAATCCATGCGTACATCGACCCTAAAGGCGGTTGGGTCGTGGTGGATGCGGCAACGCCGAAAAAGGCCGAGGATTTGCTCAGCTTATTGCGTCAATGTTTAGGGTCCTTGGCCGTAGTGCCACTGACAACGGCGGAAAAACCGGCCTTGATGATGACCGATTGGTTGCTCAATCAAACCGAACCGAATGAGTGGGTGATCGAGGATGAGTGTGAGTTGCGTTCGCAATCGGATGAAGGCAGCATTATTCGGTGTAAACGACATGATTTACGCGCGCCGGAAATTCTCAATCATCTGCAAAATGACAAGCTGGTGATCAAGCTGGCTATGAGTTGGGCAGAACGACTCAGTTTTGTGCTGGATGAAAACCTGGCGGTAAAGCGTTTAAAATTCCTGGATTTAATTCAGGATCAGGTTGCCGATGTGGAAACCAACAGCGATGCCGAGCGCTTTGATGCCGATTTTGCCATCATGTCGATGGAGTTATCGCATTTTTTACCGCGTCTGGTTGAGGAATTTGGTGGCATCAGTACCGCAGTCTAAGCCATATGTTGGCGTCAGTGCCTGTTTGCTCGGTGAGCGGGTTCGTTATGACGGTGACCATCAATATCAGGCGGATTTGATTGACGCGTTAAAACGCCATTTCCAACTGCAATCATTTTGTCCGGAAATGGCGGCGGGAATGGGCGTTCCACGGCCCGCGATTCACTTGGTCGAACAGGCCGGAACGATTCGCTGTGTGCAAGTCGATCAGCCGGAGCAGGACATGACAGACTCCCTGCTGCACAGCTTTGAGCAGCGCTTTTCAATGTTTCAGGCTTTAGATGGCTTTGTATTGAAATCGCGTTCACCCAGCTGCGGGCTGGCGGCTACTAAATTGACCGGAAAACTGGGCCAGTATCGAAATGGTCGCGGTCTTTTTGCCGTATGGCTGCAAGCGCGTTTTCCGGCCCTGCCGCTCATTGATGAGAATGCCTTGCAGTCGCCCTTAAAGTTGGTCAATTTTATCCAGCGCGTTGAAACGTATGCTTTTGATTCGAAAGATAAAGAGTCGGCATGCTAGAATCACATTTTTAACCTGAGTTAAGAGCGCATAATGAAAGCAGATATCGGATTGATTGGCCTGGCGGTCATGGGGCAGAACCTGGTCTTGAATATGAATGATCATGGTTTCAAGGTAGCCGTCTTTAACCGAACAACGGCCAGGGTGGATGAATTTCTTGACGGGCCGGCTAAAAATACCCAGGTTATCGGCTGTCATTCGCTGCAACAATTGGTCGATAAGCTGGAGTCGCCTAAACGCATCATGTTAATGGTTAAAGCCGGCGAAGTCGTCGATATTTATATCGAAAAGTTGCTGCCTTTATTGTCAGAAGGCGACATTATCATTGATGGTGGCAATTCCTTGTTTACCGACACCAATCGACGCACCCAATATTTGCGCGAAAAAGGCATTTTATTTATCGGCGCGGGTGTTTCTGGCGGCGAAGAAGGTGCGCGTCACGGGCCTTCGATCATGCCGGGAGGCAATAAAGATGCCTGGCCTGCGGTCAAACCCATCTTTCAGGCGATTAGTGCCAAAGTGGACGGCGAACCCTGTTGTCACTGGGTCGGCGAAAATGGTGCAGGGCATTACGTCAAGATGGTGCATAACGGTATTGAATATGGCGATATGCAATTGATTTCTGAAGCCTACCAGTTGATGCGCGAAGGCCTGGGGTTAAGCATCGATGATATTCAGAAAACGTTTGCCGAATGGAACAAGGGGGTGCTGGATTCATATTTGGTCGAAATTACGGCCAACATCCTGGCCTACAAGGATGAAAATGGGGCACCTCTGGTGGATAGTATTTTAGATACGGCCGGCCAAAAAGGTACGGGAAAATGGACCGCTATCAATGCTTTGGATTTAGGGATGCCGTTGACGCTGATTGCAGAGGCCGTTTTTGCGCGCTGTCTGTCTGCACAAAAAGATGAGCGCGTTCATGCCGCATCGGTATTGCCTAAGTCGCCTGCCGCCTTTACAGGGGATATTGAAACAGCCGTGGCGGCGATTCACGATGCGCTGTATGCGTCTAAAATTATTTCCTACGCCCAAGGCTTTCAGATGATGCGGGAAGCGGCGAAAGAATATCAGTGGGCGCTAAATTATGGTGAGATTGCGCTGATGTGGCGTGGAGGCTGTATTATCCGCAGTCGCTTTTTAGGCGATATTAAAGCCGCCTATGATGCTGACCCTGAATTGAGCAATTTACTGTTGGCTGATTTTTTTGCCGATGCCATGCGTGCTGCCGATGCCGGCTGGCGTAAAGCGGTCATTCTCGCGATTGAATTGAATGTGCCTACACCGACATTTTCTTCTGCACTGGCTTATTTTGACGGTTATCGCAGTGAGCGTCTGCCGGCCAACCTGTTACAGGCGCAGCGGGATTATTTTGGTGCGCATTCTTATGAGCGGATTGATCGGCCACGAGGTGAATTCTTCCATACCGACTGGACTGGACATGGCGGCAAAACCGCATCGACCACGTATAGCGTTTAAGGCAATGAAAATGAAAGCTGAAGCGTGTACTTATGTGATTTTTGGTGCCACGGGCAACTTGTCTCAGATAAAACTGATGCCGGCGTTGTACCACCTGGATTGTGAAGCGTTATTGCCTGAAGGGACGCGCATCGTGGCTGTCGGGCGGCGCGACTGGACACAGCAGCACTGGTGCGACGAAGTCCGCAAAATGCTGGAAGATAAAGTACGTCAAGGTTTGGACGAGGTGGTTTATCGTCGCTTTTGTGAGCGCATGGTATTTCATAAAGGCGATTTAAACCAGACCGAGTGCTATACGGGCTTAGCTGAATTATTGAGCCAGCGTGATTTTCCCGTTAATCGGGCGTTTTATCTGGCCATCAGCCCCTCGGATTTTGGTGACGTTATTGAAAGCCTGAGTCAGGTCGGCTTGCTGGACGAAGACGGCAACTGGAGCCGTATTATTATCGAGAAACCTTTCGGCTATGATTTGTTAAGTTCGCAAGCCTTACAGCGGCGCATCAGTAAATTCTTGCGCGAAGAACAGATTTACCGGATTGACCATTATCTGGGAAAGGGCATGGTACAAAATCTGTTGGTGTTCCGCTTTGCCAATACCATGCTGGAACCGCTATGGAATCGGCATTATATCGATCATATTCAAATCACTCATTCCGAAGAGCAGGGTATTGGCAGTCGCGCCCATTATTATGAAGGTGCGGGTGCCTTACGCGATATGTTGCAGAGTCATTTAATGCAGTTGTTGGCACTGGTGACGATGGAGCCGCCGGCATCGATGGAGGCCGAGGCTTTGCGCGATGAGAAAGTCAAAGTATTGAAGTCAATTCGGCCGATTAGCAAAGAAGCCGTGAATGCATGTGCCTTTCGGGCACAGTATGGGAGCGGCAATATTCATGGCGAACGGGTAAAAAGCTATCGGGAAGAGGTTAATGTCGCCGAAGACAGCGTCACCGAAACCTATGCGGCGTTGAAGCTTTATGTGGATAACTGGCGCTGGAAAGATGTGCCGATTTATATGCGTACCGGAAAGCGCATGGCTAAAGCTCAGTCGGTGATTTCGATTTGTTTTCGCCAGCCTCCGCTACAGTTTTTTCGTGACACTCAGGTGCGCTGCCCCAATCCGAACTGGCTGTTACTGGGGATTCAGCCTGAAGAATGCATCCGTATGGAAATTGTGGTGAAAGAGCCGGGGCTGGAAATGAGTACACGGGTCACCAGTCTGGATGCCGGTTATCGGGATGATGATGAACACCATACCGACGCTTATGAAGATTTGTTATTGGATGTTATTCAAGGCGACCGTTCCCTGTTTTTACGCTGGGATGAAGTCGAGTGGTCCTGGCGTATCGTCGATCCGGTTCTGCAAAAATGGTCGGAAGAGCGGGATTATATTGCAAGCTATCCTGCCGGAAGCTGGGGGCCGATTGAAAGTCGCCGTATCTTTGATAAAGAATCACATTACTGGCGTCATTCATTAGCGCCAAAATGCGATTAAACCTTTGTGACTATCAGTAAGTAGAGCTGACTGACATGCATTCCCAGGCAGGCGCTTGGGAATGAGAGAAAATTCCAGGTGCGGAGGGTTATAAGTCTGAGGTAAAGCGAATCAGCCCGCTACTTCGGCTTTTTGTTCCCGTGTCAGCAGGTTGTGTACCGCCTGTTCAGGGTTTAGGTTTTCATATAGAACGCGGTAGGTTTGTTCTGTAATCGGCATGTCAACACTTAGTTTTTGTGCAAGATGCCAGGTTTCCTGTGCTGCAGAAACACCTTCAACGTGCTGTTGAATCTGCTTGAGCGCATCTTGACGGCTTATCCCTTTTCCTAATGCCAGCCCCAGGCGACGATTGCGGGATTGATCATCCGTACAGGTTAAAACCAGATCGCCAAGGCCTGCCAGACCCATAAAAGTGTCGGGTTGCCCGTTTAGCTTCAGGCCTAAACGAATCATTTCATTCAAGCCGCGTGTAATGAGCGCCGAACGGGTGTTCGCACCAAAGCCCAGACCATCGGCGATACCTGCCGCAATCGCTAAAACATTTTTGACGGCTCCGCCGATTTCAACGCCAATAATGTCGGTGCTGGTATAGATGCGGAAACTGGGGTTATGCAAAAGATGGGATAAATGATCGGAAAACTCGGCCGAATCTGCTGCAACCGTGACGGCCGTGGGCAGACCCAGCGCCACTTCGCGCGCAAAGGTCGGCCCGGATAAAACGGCTTTTGCCAGCGTTGGGCTTAAAACCTGCTCAACGACTTGGTGTAACAGGCAGCCATCTTTTGGGTTAAAGCCTTTTGTCGCCCAGGCAATTTGGCTGTCTGGGCTTAAAAAGGGTTTGATGTGTTCCAGTGTGGTTTTAAATGCATGACTGGGGACGACGATCAACAGGGTTTGGCTGAAATGGGTCGCCTGCTCCAGGCTGGCGGTAAGTTGCAGGTTTTTTGGAAACGGAACATCCGGCAGATAACGTAAATTGGCACGATCTGCAGCAAGTTTTTGGATATGCGCCGGATTATGTCCCCAGAGTAAGGTATCGCAACCATTTTTTGCGGCCTGCAGAGCCAGTGCCGTTCCCCATGAGCCGGCACCTAGAACGGTAAGGCGTTTGCCCATATCAATTCAGTGTATCGGAACCTGTAGTTTGTTCCTGTGCTTGTTGCAGTTGTTGTTGATAAAGGGCATCAAAATTGACCGGTGCCAACAGTAGTTGAGGAAAACCGCCTTTAGTGACCAGGTCGGACACCACTTCACGCGCATAAGGGAATAGAATGTTCGGGCAGAAGCTGCCAAGCATAGGCCCCATTTCCTGCTCAGAAAAACCGTCTAATGAGAAAATGCCGGCCTGTTTGACTTCAACCAGATAAGCGGTTTGGTCCTTGGTTTTAACGGTGACCGTAATTGTCAGGTTGATATCGTACATTGCGTCTTCGAGCGGTTCAACATGCGTGCCGAGGTTAAAGTCAACAGCAGGTTCCCATTCGCCGATGAAAATTTGTGGCGCGTTGGGCGTTTCGAAAGAAATGTCCTTGGTGTAAATTTTTTGAATGGAAAATTGTTTTTCTTCGTTTGTGGTGTTTTCAGCCATGATTTTACGTTAATGTGGTTAAAAATATTTAAGAGACTTTTTTGCTTTCCAATCGGATTGGAAGCTTGTTGTCTTCCCAGGATTGCATGCCACCTGTCAAGCTGAAAACCTTGCTGAAGCCAGCTTTGATCAGGCTTTTGCAAGCCGGTGTGGAGCGGGTGCCAGACTGGCACACAACCAGAATGCTTTTATCTTTGTATTTTTCTAATGTGTTGAGTTGTTCGTCGAATTTGCCCAGTGGGATATTGATCGCGCCGTCGATATGTCCTTTAATGAATTCGTGGGGTTCTCTGACATCAATAACAATGACCTCCTCACTGTTCATTTTTGTGACAGCCGCTAATGGCGAAATTCGTTTGAACGGTGCGAGGGTGTTGTCGATAAAGTCCTGAATTAACAGGAACGTTACGGTGGCGAGTGCTAAAACCAATAAATAGTGATTGGAAGCAAATTCAATATATTGATCCATGATGTTAAATGAATGTTGGTTAGGTGTCTGGAAAGGAGGTTCAACGGACGTGTTGGTCACCATATTTACGAGCGCCCTTCCTGTTCAATGAGCTCACGAAGTATAACGAGAATAGGCTAAAAAGCCTAGTGCGACATCCATTTTTCTTTGTTGGACGATATGCGAATTGCCTAACAGCTTGTACAGAAAACTTCCCGCATAAGCCGTATCAACTGAAGCATCCTTTCATCATCAATATAATAGAAGACCCGGTTAGCCCGTTTTTCGCAGCCTAAAATATCTTTTTCCCGTAAAATGGCAAGATGCTGAGAAATATTACTTTGACTGGTTCCGACATGTTCGACAATTTGTTGAACGCTGATTTTCTGACTGCCCAATACGCAAAGAATTTTGAGACGTAGTGGATGCGACATGGCTTTAAGGCAGCGCGCCGCGCGATTGATGTCTTCATCGTTATATAAAATCGGATCGTCTAGTTTTTCGGCCATAAAGTTTCCTGATGACATAAGTTGAATGTATTGTTAAAAAGTAACTACTCAGCGAGTTTGGGGCTGAAGGCATAGGCTATTGATTTATAAGGACGCGTAAATACGTCCCTGTAAGCTCTGCTGCAACGTCCTGTTGCAGAAGCCTGATAAATCAAGAGCCTATGCCCACAGAAGAATTTACGCTGAGTAGTTACGTTAAAAAAAGTAAACGGCTGATCTTCGGCAAGTCGAGTGATTTATACGGCTTGAAAGAGAAATCAGACGCGGGTGTTGCTATAATAAAGCATATGTGATGCTTTTATTAGCTTATTAATGATCTATTATATACGAGAGTGCTTATTATATGTAGGCAATTGTCGTAATGCGTTTTTTGTGTTTTTGTTTCTTTAATGTCCAGCGTGACATATTTTAATCAGGAGTTTATACATAATGTCTAACAGACCCAAACCGCTTTTGTTATTGATTTTAGATGGCTTCGGTTGCAGGCAGGAGACGGATTATAATGCGATTGCGAATGCCAACACGCCATGCTGGGATAATCTGAAAGTATCCAGTCCAATGACAACCCTGGATTGTTCAGGAGAGGTCGTGGGCTTGCCCGATCAACAAATGGGTAATTCCGAAGTTGGACATTTGCATATTGGTGCGGGACGTCTGCTCAGACAAGAATTGTCGCGCGTAAATCAGGCTATTCTCGACGGCAGTTTTTTTGAAAATCCAGTCTTGTGCGAAGCGGTCGATCAGGCCATCGAAAAAGATAGGGCACTGCATATCATGGGCTTGTTGTCACCGGGCGGTGTGCACAGTCATGAGGCTCAGATTTTTGCGATGATGGAATTAGCGGCAAAGCGCGGCTTGAGAAAAATCTATTTACATGCGTTTCTCGATGGTCGGGATGTACCGCCTAAAAGCGCTGAAGAATCTATTAAGCGTGCAGAAGCTAAATTTGCCGAATTAGGTGTCGGGCGCATTTCGACACTGATTGGTCGCTTTTATGTGATGGATCGAGACAATCGCTGGGAACGTGTCGAGCAGGCTTACAAATTGCTGGTGCGTGGTGAAACGGATTATCGTTATCATTCTGCACTGGATGCTTTGCAGGCTGCATATGATCGTGATGAAACGGATGAATTTGTCGCGCCGAGTGCTATTGTTGATGAAAATGAGACTGTCGCCGTGATTGAGCCGGATGATTCGGTTGTCTTTATGAATTTTCGCGCCGACAGAGCACGTGAAATTTCACGCGCATTGACGGAAGTTGATTTTAAGGAATTTGATCGTAAAGCCGAGCCTCACCGCGGTGTGTACGCAACCTTGACTGAATATCATCAGGATTTTGATTTTCCTGTCGCATTTCCGCCAATTGATGTCAAAAACAGCATCGGTGAAGTCTTGTCACTTAACGGCATGACGCAGTTGAGACTGGCGGAGACCGAAAAATATGCGCATGTTACATTTTTTCTGAATGGTGGTCGGGATCGCGCCTTCGATGGTGAAGAGAGGATTTTAGTGCCTTCTCCACAGGTGAGAACCTATGATATGCAGCCTGAAATGAGCGCGCCGGAAGTGACGCGGCATCTGGTTGATGCCATTAAGGGGCAAAAATTCGATGTGATTATCTGCAATTATGCCAACTGCGATATGGTGGGGCATACGGGTAATTATGAGGCCGCGTTGAAGGCCGTCGAAACAATCGACCAGTGTTTGCAGCAGGTGACCGACGCTTTGACCGAAGTGGGTGGACAAATGCTATTGACCGCCGATCATGGCAATATCGAACAGATGATAGACCCTGTCACGCGGCAACCGCATACGGCACATACCACCAATAAAGTGCCATTGGTTCATTTTGGCGGTAAAAAGCCATTGGCCGAGGATGGTAATCTGGCTGACCTTGCGCCAAGTATGCTGGCTATTTTAGGTATTGAGAAGCCTGTTGAAATGACGGGTAAATCATTGGTCAGTTTGTAGTCAGTTTGTCTATCGATTCACAGCGTTGGAAAAGGGAGGTTCCAGCGCTGACACGTTATCCCTTTCTATGATTCATGTTCCGGGCAGCCGTGTTGAGGAGGTCAATACAAGGCATACCTGCTCAATACGTGTTTGTTTTTATAGTTTACTATTATTGTCAGCCTGTTTATCGTCTGCGCTGGCCGCAGATAGTCTCGGTGAGAAACAAAAGGCATTAACGCAATTACATAAAAACATCAAACAACTTGATCGTGATGTTCATCAGTTGCACGCACGACAACAGAAGCTGATGGCGTTGTTACGACGTCAGGAAAAGGATGTCGGGGTCGTGTTCGGAGAGGTGCGACAATTAAAGCAGAACATTGCCCGTCAGCAGCAAAGGTTGAAACAGATCGGGTTGCAAATGGCTAAGATACGACGTCATATTCACGATGAAAAAAATGCACTGGAACAACAGATACGGGCGGCCTATGCCATGGGGCGGCATGAGCGACTGAAAGTGATTTTCAATCAGCAAGATCCGGTACTATCCAGTCGAATTCTGGTTTATTATGGCTATTTGAATAAGGCTCGATTGGACAAGATTCAATTTATCGAGACACAAGTCAAGCAGTTGCAGCAATTACAAGCCGAGCAGACGCAAAAAAAGACGACGTTAGCCAAGGCATTGGGCCAGCGTAAGCAGGAACTGGAACAGTTACGCCGTCTTAAACGCCAACGAAAACAAACTCTGGCTGAAATTAAACGGCAATTCGTGTCAAAAAAGGCGGAGCTGGCGCAGTTAAAACAGAATGAACTGCAATTAAAGGCGTTGATTGAAAAACTGCAGCGCCAACAGGATGATTTTCCCTTTGAGGAAGCGCCGGGTAAACCGTTTGTTCAATTGAAACACAAGCTGCCGTGGCCGGTGCGGGGTAAAATTATCCATAAGTTTGGCGACACGCGTGTGGAAGGTCGCTGGGATGGTGTCCTGATTGGCGCGCGAGAAGGTGCCAATGTACATGCCGTGACACGTGGGCGAATCGTTTATGCGGATTGGCTGCGGGGGTATGGCTTGTTGACGATTATTGATCATGGGCAAGGCTATATGACATTATACGCCTTCAACCAGAGCCTGTTTAAGAGTAAAGGTGACTGGGTTGAGGCCGGAGATGTGATTGCGGCTGTCGGGCAAAGTGGCGGACGCAGTCAGTCTGCGCTATATTTTGGTATCCGGAAAAAAAAGCGACCGCTTGATCCACTTAAATGGTGTCGCAAATTAGGTAATGCGCAGTAGATAAAATACCCGTATTGCGTCGGATTTTTGTTCGTATTCAAGGCGCAGAAACAAGCGCATAGTGAGCTATGTAACTGTTTCTGCAAAGCTTACGCTCCTGCTTACGCACCTTTCCTACATCCGTGTAGGCAATGCAGAAGACGGACAAAAAGACAAGCTGGATGGGTGTTTTATTTATTGCGAATTACCTTATATAAAGGAAATACAACTTAGTCAACCATCAGGGTTATGGAGTTTTTTACATGCTAAATCGAAATAATATTTTAATTATAACGCTGAGTTTTTTACTGGGCGTTTTTATCAGTACCTGCAGCAGTGTGTTTGCCGATAAAGACAATACGGCTACTTCGAGCGAAGCGGTCAATACCTTGCCTTTTGAGGAGTTGCGGACATTTTCGGAGGTATTTGGCCGGATCAAACGTGATTATGTTGAGCCAGTATCGGATAAAAAACTGCTGGAAGGTGCAGTCAGAGGCATGTTGGAATCATTGGACCCACACTCCGCATACCTGGATGCAGAGCACTTTAAGGAGCTGAAGGAAGGCACTACCGGTCAATTCGGTGGCTTGGGTATTGAGGTCACGATGGAAAATGGTTTTGTCAAAGTGGTTTCACCAATTGATGATACCCCTGCCCAGCGCGCAGGCGTCAAGGCGGGTGATTTAATCGTCAGACTGAATGAAAAGCCCGTTAAGGGTATGACCTTGGGTGAAGCGGTTAAAATTATGCGTGGAAAGCCAGGTACCGATATCGAGTTGACGATTATTCGGGAAGGCGAACAGGCTCCGCTTAAAATAAAAATCACGCGAGCGGTTATCAAAGTTAAAAGTGTCAAGCAGAGAATGCTGGAAAAAGGCTTTGGTTATGTGCGAATCAGCAGTTTTCAGTCCAGAACCGGCGAAAACTTGCTCGAGGCGATTGATACCCTGAAAAAAGAAAATAAAGGTGGATTGAAAGGATTGGTGCTGGATTTGAGAAACAATCCTGGTGGCGTGTTGAATGCTGCCGTTAATGTGAGCGATGCCTTTTTGGATAAAGGATTGATTGTTTATACCAAGGGTCGAATTAAAAATTCAGACATGCAATTTAACGCAGAGCCAGACGATGTGTTGAATAGTGCGCCGATAGTGGTATTGATCAATGCAGGATCGGCTTCAGCATCGGAAATTGTTGCAGGTGCCTTGCAAGACCATCATCGCGCTATCATCATGGGGGAAAAATCATTTGGAAAAGGGTCGGTACAGACTATTTTGCCAACCAGTGATGGCGGTGCGGTAAAACTGACGACAGCGCGCTATTACACGCCATCGGGGCGTTCTATTCAGGCTGAAGGTATCGAACCGGATATTAAATTACCGAGAGTCAAACTGGAAACATTGGGCGAATCCAAGTTTGAGCCGATCAAAGAGTCAAATTTATCGCATCATCTGGCAAATCCAAACAATAAAGATCACAAAGATGAAGTGGATAAAAAGGATGATAAAAAAGAGTCTGCGTTGAATGTCAAAGATTATCCGCTACATGAAGCGCTGACCTTATTGAAAGGAATCACGATTCTGAAAGCAAAATAATTACGCTAAGCTAAACAGGCGATAAACGCACCGTTCAATACTGTTACTTCTGAACGGTGCGTTTTGCGCTGTATACTCCAAAGGTTGATTATGTTGCTGGATTGGACGCCAATCGATACCGTTTTGCTGGATATGGATGGTACGTTGCTGGATTTGAATTTCGATAATCATTTCTGGAAAGAATTTGTGCCACAGCGCTATGCTGAGCGGCATGGTCTCAGTTTGGCGCAGGCCAAGCAGCAGCTTGTGCCCAAATTTGCCGCGATGGAGGGGCGGCTTGAATGGTATTGCCTGGATTATTGGAGTGAGCAATTGGCGCTGGATATTGTCGGCCTGAAACAGGAAATTACAGGATTAATTGCCGTACTGCCACATGTCACTGACTTTTTACAGGCGGTGCGTGATTCAGGACGCAGGCTCTTGCTGGTGAGCAATGCTCACCGCGATAGTCTGGATTTGAAAATGGATAAGACCCGGCTGCATGTGTTTTTTGATGCCATCGTATGTTCACATGATTATGGTTTTGCCAAAGAACAGCCAGGTTTTTGGGCGGCATTGCAGCAGGCGTATCCATTTAAGACTGAGAATACTTTATTGGTGGATGACAGTCTTGCTGTGCTGTCGGCCGCTAAAGACTACGGCCTGCAACATCTCATTGCGATCAGCAAACCGGATAGTCAGGCGGAAAAAAGACTTATTCAGTCGTTTCCTTCGATTGAGGATTTTCGATGCTTGTTGCCGCTACCGGCGGTTTCGTAGGGCGGGGCTTTTTTCTTCGCGCTTGAGCAGGTTTTTTGCCCGGCTGTTTTCGGTATTCGCGGCGCTTTTCTGCAACAGGTGGTTTCAGATCTTGCGCTAGAATATCGCTAGTAATCGCGGATACCGGCACTTTTTCTCCGATATAGTCTTCAATGTCCGGCATTGAATAGGCATATTCCTCGCAAATAAAGCTGATGGCTACACCCGATGCGCCAAATCGAGCCGTTCGGCCGATGCGGTGGACATAATCTTCGACATCTTGCGGAAGATCGTAATTAAACACATGCGAGACATCGGGAATATGCAGTCCGCGTGCGGCGACATCGGTGGCGATCATAAGATTGACCCGATCTTCCTGAAAGTCATTCAGCAAGCGTTGACGTTTGTCCTGAGGCACATCACCGCTGAGCAGAGCCACTCGATAATCATTGCCTTGCAGATAGCGGTTTAACAATTCACCGCAGCGTTTGGTATTGACAAAAATAATACTGCGAACCGGTTTAAGTTGTTGCAGAAGCCCGATAAGCAAGGGTATTTTTTGTTCATTAGACGGACAATAGGCGGTTTGCTGTATCGCTTTCGAGGTGACCTCTTCCGTTTCTATTTTGACAATAACGGGATTGTTCATATGCTCGTAAGCTAATTCGGTGACTTTGTAGGACAGGGTGGCCGAAAACAGCATGTTCAAGCGTGTCTCGGCCGGTGGCATACGGCGCAGTATAAAACGGATATCTTTAATGAAGCCTAAGTCAAACATACGGTCGGCTTCATCAATAACCATGACCTGTATATTATCCAGGCTTAATGCTTTTTGTTTGTAAAAGTCGATAATTCGGCCCGTCGTGCCGATAATAATGTCGACATCTCCTTTCAGACTGTTAAGTTGTTTTTTATAATCGGTACCGCCATAAATCAGTGCGAAATTCAGGTCGAGATAGGCGCTCAGCAGTTTTGCATCTTTATGAATCTGAATGGCAAGTTCCCGGGTCGGTGCCAATATCAGTGCTCTGGGATTTTTATTTTCCTTGTTTTTATCATTGAGCAAACGCTGAAACGTTGCTAACAGGAAGGCTGCGGTTTTGCCCGTCCCCGTCTGGGCTTGCCCTGCAATATCTTTATCCCGGAGCGAAATCGGCAGGCATCGATCCTGGATTGGCGTACAATGAATAAATCCGGCTTCTTTGAGGCCCTTGACAATAACGTTGGAAAGTTCCAGGTTACTGAATTTGGTTGTGGTTAAATGTTCTTGTTTCATGGCTATAGAATAACGTAAAAACGCGTTGGACTAAAACCAATGAGGCTATTTTTACAAGATAAGGCCATAGTTGGCTTGTTAATGACGCTATCGCCTCCATATTTAAAACCTGAATAGAACTGATTGTAAGGAGAGTTCAGGTGAAAGTGAGTAAAACACTTTTGTTGCTAATCGCGCTGGTGACACTCAGTGCGTGCACCGAAGAGCAACAGAATAAATTGTCAAGAGTCGGAATAACCTGGCTGGAAGGGGATTACAAGGTGACCTATGCCGAAGGCGGCCACGTTAAATCCTGGATAGTCAAAGGCGGTAAAGTGACTTCTGAGCCAGCAAAGGGCTATTATTATTTCTGGGCCAGGCAAAATGGCAAAAAGATCTATGTGCAGACACCTATTGAGCGGACTTATATCGAAGAAATTCCTTGATATTTCTCATTCGTAACCCTGTGGTAATTTGGCTGTGCATTGGAATGTTAAGCAGACATTCAGCTTGGCTCAGGTCAAAATCATTGACAAGCGGATTGCATATCCCTATAGTTTCAAATTTTAAAGTTATTGGAGAATAACGTGAGTGACTTAGTCCTTCATGTATCGGATGCTGATTTTAACGATAAAGTTTTAAATGCTTCTGAACCTGTTTTGGTCGATTATTGGGCTGAATGGTGTGGGCCTTGTAAAATGATTGCGCCTGTTCTGGATGAAATTGCAGAAGAATATAAAGACAAGCTGATCGTTGCTAAACTCAATATTGATGAAAACCCTGAAACACCTCAGCATTATGGTGTTCGCGGTATCCCGACTTTAATGCTATACAAAAACGGCGATGTCGAAGCCACTAAAGTGGGCGCTTTGTCAAAATCACAATTAAAGGATTTTATCGATAATAATCTTTGATAATTTCAAATGATCTGGTCTTTAGGCTTGGCCAGATCATTAATTTACGTTATAATCCTCAAGTGCAGTTTTCTGCGCGCCATAATAAAATCTTCCAACTAAATACAACCTTTCTGCAGTATACGGCTTTCTGTCGTTTTGCATTTCTTATATCTATCTTTCGATCAATATGAATCTTAGCGAGTTAAAACTTAAACCAATTAATGAACTGATAACACTTGCCGAAGAGAACGGCATTGAAAATATCGCCAGAGCCCGCAAGCAGGAGCTTATTTTTTCCATTCTAAAAAAACTGGCGAAGAATGGCGAAAATATTTATGGCGATGGTGTGCTGGAAATTCTGCAGGATGGGTTTGGTTTTTTAAGAACCCCTGGATGCTCATATTTGGCAGGCCCCGATGATATTTATGTGTCTCCCAGTCAAATTCGACGCTTTGGCCTTAGAACCGGCGATACGGTCAGTGGAAAGATTCGTCCTCCGAAAGATAGTGAACGCTATTTCGCCATGCTCAAAGTTGAAAGCATCAATTTTGAAGCCCCCGAAAATGCCAAACACAAGATTTTATTTTCCAACCTCACACCGCTTTTCCCCAAACAACGCTTCCGATTAGAACAAGGCAATGGCACCAGTGAAGACCTGACTGGCCGTGTGATTGACTTGATTGCACCTATCGGTAAAGGACAGCGTGGCTTGATCGTGTCACCGCCTAAAGCCGGTAAAACCATGATTATGCAAAGCATTGCGCATGCCATTGCAGAAAATAACCCGGAATGTTATTTGATCGTTCTGCTCATTGATGAACGCCCTGAAGAGGTCACAGAGATGGAGCGCTGCGTCAGGGGTGAGGTGATTTCAAGTACTTTTGATGAGCCTGCAACGCGTCATGTTCAGGTGGCGGATATGGTGATCGAAAAAGCTCGTCGCCTGGTTGAGCATAAACACGATGTTGTTATTCTGTTAGACTCCATCACCCGTTTGGCCAGAGCCTACAATATGGTTGCCCCATCATCAGGCAAGCTGTTGTCAGGTGGTGTTGATGCCAATGCGCTGGAAAAACCAAAACGTTTTTTTGGTGCCGCTCGAAATATTGAAGAAGGCGGCAGTTTGACAATTATTGCGACTGCCTTGGTGGAAACCGGTTCGCGTATGGATGAGGTGATTTTTGAAGAATTTAAAGGCACCGGCAACATGGAGTTGCATCTGGAGCGCAAAATAGCCGAAAAACGAATTTATCCTGCCATCAATATCAATCGCTCAGGGACCAGACGGGAAGAATATCTGGTTGATCCGGATGAATTGCAGAAAACCTGGATCTTGCGCAAGATTCTACAGCCGATGGATGAAATGGCCGCGTCAGAATTTTTGTTGGACAAGCTGAAGCAATTCAAGACGAATGCGGAGTTTTTTGATTCGATGAAGCGATAATAAAAAAGGTGTGGATGATGATTCCACACCTTTTTTTAATTGAGCTTTACCGTATTGCCATTATGATGAGTGACATTGGCAGGGCTGAGTCAGGAGGATGTGTCTCTTTAGTTTTCTTTTTGTGGTATATAGCCTTCAGGCATTTCGAAATCGCCTGAAAACAGGAATTTATCCCGTTCTTGTTCCAGAATTTTTTTGGCTTGCGGATCAAAACTGGCCAAACGTTGTTCATTGATAATCATGGTCTGCATTTTCAGCCATTCCTCCCAGGCCTGTTTCGAGATATGCTCAAAAATCTGTTGACCTTTGGGGCCTGGGAATGGCAGCTCGTCCAGTCCTTCCGCTTCAATCCCTAGTTTTACACATTTAATCATTCTCGCCATTGATTTTCCTCTGTATGTTCTTGCAAAATCCGCTTTATGGGTGCGGGTAAACCTAATGAATGAATTGCATCATTCTTATACCAGACTGCGTTATCTTGTTCCATCACAAAGTTTTCAGGGTTTTTCTCTCTCACGATCACTGTTGAATAATCCAGGTGATAATGGGAAAACGTATGCCGCTTGCCAGGAATCTGTTCAATGATATTAAAGTCATTGCAGTGTGAGAGGCACCAGTATTCCAGCGATGAGAAATCATCAAATTCAGGCAGAGACCATAATCCGCCCCAGATGCCGGCTGGCGGTCGTTGGTGTAATAAAATCTGCTTTTGATTGTTTTTTAAGCATAAAAAAACACTTTGTTTTACTGGGAGTGTCTTACGCGGTCGCGTGGTCGGCAGTTTTTCGGCTTCCCGATGATGAAAGGCATAACAATCCGCTTGCAGCGGGCAAACAGAACAGTCAGGTTTGCGGCGAGTGCAGACGGTCGCGCCCATATCCATCATGGCTTGCGTATAAGCGGCTGTCCGCTGCTGAGGTGTCAGGCGTTCACTGATTTGCCATAGCTCCGTGCTGACTTTGCTATCCCCAGGCCAGCCATAGACGCCGTAAAAACGGCTTAAGACACGTTTGACGTTGCCATCTAAAATAGCGTGAGGCTGGCCAAAGGCAATACTCAAAATTGCACCGGCAGTGGAGCGGCCGATACCCGGCAAGGCAACAACATCCTTGAAAGCCTCAGGAAACAAGCCATTATGCTGCTGTTGAATGATTTGAGCGGCTTTATGCAGGTTTCTTGCGCGGGCATAGTAACCGAGACCGGCCCAATGCCGTAGAACGTCATCAAGACTGGCTTGAGCCAGTGTCTTGATATCGGGGAAAGCCTGCATAAATTTCTCATAATACGGAATCACCGTGGCGACCTGGGTCTGTTGCAGCATGATTTCAGAAATCCAGACCCGGTAAGCACTTATAGGGTGTTGCCACGGTAAATCCTTGCGTCCATGCCGGTCAAACCAGTCCAATATCCGCCGATGAAAGGTTTTGTTATTCATTGTTTTTTCGTTTACTTAGAAAAAACTTTTCAGTAGATCAGCGGCACCTGGCCCCAGTTTTTTGTCCAGCTTATTCAGTAACTTTGTTTTTACCTTGTCAATTTTCGCTTTGTTTTTCTCCAACGCCATTGCCGCAATATCTAATTGATAAGATGGCTTGGCGAGTGGCCCGCTTATTTTGATGATCAATGGAATGCCTTTGACTTTATCTTTTTGTCCACGTTTGGTGGCGGCAGCGCGAATTTTATAATCGATCTGATCTGTTCTTAAATTGATGAGGCCTTTGCCTGTCACATCGACACGAGAAGAGGCTGCGATAAGGTCGTCATTTTTAACGATGCCATTGCTGACCGTCGCGCTGCCACTGATTTTTGAAAACACGGTTTGGTCGTTTTGATTTGTAGGCGGTAACGGTTTACCTTTTACCAGCGTTTTGACGCTATCAATCATTTTTTGAATATTGAAGCCCTTGATAATGCTATCTGTAAGATTAAAAGACAGTGCGCCGTTCAAGCTGGACTTGATGGCCTTGCTGGTGTTGCCATAGCCTTTCAGACGGATGGAAGCGTTGATTTTTCCATTTATTCTATCGCTGTCATTCATCGCTTTCAGCAAGGGGGCGATTTGGACGCCATTCAATTTTTCGTTCAGCGCTAACGAGGGTGTGCGGCCTTTAACATTGATCACCGTCTGGCCACTATAACGGCCTTCGAGTAAATGTTTAATTGATTGTTGCGTTTTGAGCAGGCCGGCTTTTGCATCAATCGCTAAATGCACACCTTGCATTGGGATTTTGTTGAAGGTTAAGGCGTTGATCAGCAGCGTGCCTTGAAGATTCAGTTTTCTCAATGTTTCGACGGGGAATAATGTGGTGCTTGCCACAGCAGCGGCGGCAGGCGATGCAATCTTCTTGCTTGTTTTTGTGGATTTGCTTTCAGGTGGTAAATAGCGGTCGGCATTTATTGTATCCAGCGCCAGATTAAATCGAATCGCCTGTTTTTTGAAATCGGCAATGTTAATATCACCTTTCAAGTGACTGTCATCCAGTGTCATCTGTAAGCCGGAAAACTTTGCAGCCTTATCGGTAGCCGCTAACTGGCTTTGTAAATGGAAGCGGCTGAGTGCCGTATCATCGCGCATGTTAAGTTTTATACCCATGTTGCGCAAAAATTTCCCCAAATCAAATTCAGCTACGTTGATTTGGCCGTTAAAAGCCGGTTTGTCTTTGATGTTGACACCCTTAAGTTGAGCCCTTAGCTGCAACGTTCCGCTTTGTAGCGTTAAATCGCTGATATTCAGCGTCTGTTGGGTCAGATTTAGCGCAATATCACTCTGTAATTGGGCTTTGATCTGTTTATTTGGTAAGTTATCGCCTGTCATCGTTGTTTTTAATGTCAGCGATTTAAGTTGTATGTTGTCAAGGGCTGCATTGATCAATAACTGTGTGGCAAGATCAAGTTGAACCGTCGTGTCGGCTTTTTTATCGAAAACCTCAAAAGCTAGGTTGACGTCAACGGGCTGGTCAAACTGTAGCTGGTCGGTGTTGAAATTGAAATGCCTGATTTCAATATTTTGATCGCTGGATGCGTCATTCCAGGCGATATGTGCATTTTCCACCGATAATCCACCAATCGCCAATGCTGCCAAGACGGGTGCCTTTTCAGTTTCAGAGGTATCGGCGGGTTGCGATTGACTTGGCTGTTTCTGGGCTTTCTCGGGCTGAACCAGGTCATCCCAGTTGCTGATGCCCTGTTTGTTTTTGGCAAGGTACAAATCCAGACCTTGGAGGACGATACGGCTGACTTCGACTTTACGCGACAGCAGCGGTAATAATTTGACTTTTATATTGCTTTCTTCAATTTTGGCGAAAGGGCGGTCAGCGAAACCTTTGGCATCACTGAGCGCTAACTCACCTGTTGAAACGCCGATCCACGGAAACACCGATATTTCAAGATCGCCATTGATGGTTAGTGTGCGTCCTGTTTCTTTTTTGACTAATTCAATGATTTGCGGTTTATAGTCGTTAGGATCAACAAATAATGGAATCGCAATCGCAGCGATAATGATCAGCGCAACCAGAGATGCGATAATCGATAAGACTATTTTTATAAGTTTAGCCATTGTTCAAGCTCCAGATTGAAAAAAGATGTCAGCCAAGACAATATCGCATATCATAATATTTTGTGTCTTTTAGTGCTGATGAATCGGTAATGATAACCGCTATTGTGTTAATTTCTGGTGAATATGCGCTGAATAAGACGGTTTGACTGACAATATACAGAGAGGGGAGCTATGTTATTACTCGCAAAATTTGCCGGGATTCTGATCCTGGTTTGGTTTTATACGTCGGCTAAAAAAGTAAATGCACCGGCCATTAATTGGGCGATCATCGGACTGGTGGGGTATTGGCTGACCTGGTGGTTGGCCAATAAGCTATTAGTCGCTTCTTTGGCAGGGATGTTCAGTAAAAATCCGACAATGATATTTCTGGTTACACAGATACCCGTTTTTATAGGATTGGCCGCGATATTTTTTATTCGCAAAAAACTGCTTGCGAGTGTTGATGATTCGCAATAGCCAGTACTCTTGTCGCGCTGTATAAACAGCGCGACGAACATTTGCTCTATGCCTGTTGCCGTTTGAATGCGTGTACCCAGACCTGGCTGTCTTCCTCCCAGGTCATCCCCGGATGCATGTTTAAAATCAGCTTTTTGTAGAATGCAAGGTCAGGATAGCCTTCTGCACGGGCATCGTCGTCGGTCATGTCGCCGAGGCGTTGTCTTTCAACCGAGGTGACCACAAAAGGGACGCCTTCCAGTTCAAACGTTTCATCTGGGTAGGCGTACAAGCCATCGCGACGCTGCTGGGTTTTTTGGCCTTTTAATGCCGCTTCTACGAGTTTTGGATGGCGAATTAAACGGTCAATTTCACAGGTTTTTTCAGGATAATCAGTCATGATATTCTATTGAAGCTTAAAACATTCGATTTTAACAATTTTCGGAGTCTAAGGGATGCGATATTTACATACGATGGTCAGAGTTAAAGATTTAGAGCAATCACTGGATTTTTACTGTAATAAATTAGGTCTGGTGCAGACCCGGCGCGTTGATCATGAAGAAGGGCGTTTTACGCTGGTTTACCTGGCTGCTCCCGAAGATAAAACGCGTGCGGAAACGGAGCAGGCACCGGAGCTGGAGTTGACCTGGAATTGGGATCCGGCGGATTACGACGGTGGTCGTAATTTTGGGCACTTAGCCTATGAGGTAGATGATGTTTATGCCTTGTGTCAGAAGCTGATGGATCAAGGTGTTACGATTAACCGGCCGCCACGCGATGGCTGGATGGCGTTTATTCGCTCTCCCGATAATATCTCCATTGAATTATTGCAAAAAGGAGAAAGACTGGAACCAAAGGAGCCTTGGGTATCCATGGAAAATATCGGTAGCTGGTAAATATGCTCTTTATACAGTGACCTGTGGATAACCTTGTGCATTTCTTGCCAGGTTTATGGGGATATTGTTCAAAAAGAATATGTATTTGGTGTGATGTATTATTTTAAATCAATGATTTATAGACTTGTCGTTAAAGTCGTGTTGAATATTCACAAGCTAAACACTTGATTTCAGGTTGTGGATAACTATGTTGTTAAAAAATAGGTAACTACTCAGCGTGTTTGGGGCTGAAGGCATAGGCTATTGATTTATAAGGA